>JBATEC010000215.1:0-22758 GCA_049663825.1 Methanothrix sp.
GTATGTGTCCACCAGGGCCACTCTTTCGATGACCAGATCTTCTATCCTTTCCTCGCCCACGGCTCGTAGCTCCTCGGAAGAGATATTAAAAGCCTCTATTACGGCCTTTGCGCAAAACGAACTGCCCTGTTCGTCCGGCTCTATGATCCGGGATAGCTCCGAGGCGTCCGGCCAGCTGCCGCAGCCCGCGAGGACGAGTGCTATTCTCTCTGTACGATCCGATACTCTCATGAAAAGGGCTCTTTCAATCTGCCTCTCTCCGGAGGCGTAACGCATGATTTCCATTCCTGCATCTTTGGCGATGTTTCTCTGCTCGGAAAAAGCTGCCTGCGCCTTCTCGGCTGCAAAGCGGATGTGTCTATCACCTGCGATCTTATCTGCGTCGAGAGCCTGCACTACGCAGCCATGACGGGATTGTAGATCCTTAATCGCTGATATGAGTAGCCCTTTGTCCCTGATAACCGGCTTTCCGAAGAGCAGGCGAATCTCATTCATCAATTCCGATCTGATGAGGAAGCTTAAAAGCTTACGGTCTTGCATGAATCTTTTATGAAACCATTCAATATTAATTCTCCAATCTCTGAAAATATGCTTATAAAAATTATAAAAACAAAGCAAAATTAATAATCGGCCCAAAGAAGCATCTAATGAAGTTCTGCAAAGAAATATGCATAAAATCTAAGGGGGGCAGGTTCTCTGCCCATAAGTAACGAATTTTAAAGCAAATCAAACCAGGCCGGCACGTTGCAGCCTTAGTAAGTCGATTGTGTTCAGCTTCTCGCCTTGCCTGAAGTGGGTAAGGATATCCTCGGCCTCGCGCTTGGCAACTTCTTTGGCGCGATCTTCCTTTATGTCCCGGTTCTTCTTCTTCAAGCCCACGATGACCTTTTCGAAGTCGCGAACCTCTCTCTGGGTGCGGATGAACTCCTTGTGCTGCTCATCTGCAGCCTCCTGGGCCTTCACGAACTCCTTGTGAGCGGCATCGGCTTCGGCACGAGTCTGATCGGCTTCTTTAAAGGTGCCTATCATCTGGTCGTGGTATTCCTGGGCCATTTCCGCGAACTTGGTAACCTGGTCATGGTGGTTGGAAGCCTGATCTCTCATGGCTTGCGCTTCATCGAGAAGCTTCCTCAGCTCTTCATTCTTCTCAAGCTGCTCTTTTCTGCCTTTGAATTCTGCATGCAAGGCGGAGATCTTATCGACCAGTTGTTTCTCCTTATCCGGGCTTAAGACCTCAGTCTGCTGCCTGAATTCCAGGTGATCGATCTCACGGCGCAGATCCCTTATGGAACGCTCGCCTGTGAGGTTGTACTTCTTCCTGATATCGTCTATCCTTGCATAGAGCTGATTGGTCTTCTCATTGTACTCATCCCTCTCCTTCTTGGAATCGGCCACATTTTTGTTATTTTCGTCCCGCAGCTTCTTAAGCTCCTGGGCCTTGTCTATTAGCTCTTTGGTGGCTTTGTTCAGCTCATTTCGCTTGGCGGCCCATTTGCTCGCTTCAGCATTCAGTTGGCTTCTTCGATCCTTGAAGGCAAGGGACTCCTGTCTGAGTTTGCCTCTCTTATCTTCCAGTTCTGCCAGCATCCCCCGTTTGTCCTCCTGTTCCAGCCTGCGGCTGGGGTTTGGTTCCACTCCGGAACCAAAAAACCCGGGAATCCTTCGCCTGGGTGGCAAAGGTCTTCTCTTTTAGCACTATACATATTGGGGTTTTTTGCATGCTCGATTTTCAGATCTTATGACTGATATCGATCTTGGCGTATAAATTAGCGCTATTTGATTCTCCGACTAAATAGCATGATTCTCTTGCAAAATGGTTCTGACCAAAAGATGACCTTTTCATAAGATCGATAGGAGCGAGCATACTACTACATATCGATAAACGCTTTACGTATTAATCTTTTGGTTAGGCATTCTCCGGTCCGTGTAATATGATTACAGCAAGTGAAAAATCATTTCTATCTTCATAAAAAGGCAATCAACAGATTAAAATAGGTGAGTTGACCTAAGGAAAACAGGATAATTTAAAAGAACAGTGTTATTCGCTTTAGATGGAGGGATTGATCTGAAGAAGGCAATACTAACAGTATTAATAGCAATGGTTTTAGTAGCTCTTACAGGGCTTTGTTCAGCAGCTATCGTTTGGCCCGCAGATCCAAAATACCCGAATGGATACCAGGAGAGCAACAGGACATTCGATTTTGAGCAGAGCGTGCAGGGCAATGGTTACTTCATGACCTACATGTATGCTAAGGCCGGGAACGTGGCTGTCAAGAATTACGCACACGGCTCTGGCTCCTTAAACAGCGAGGCCACTTTGACCTACCAGAACCTGGATCGTTCGACACACAACGCATACTCCGACTACAATGACTTCGCTCAGGACTGCATCCAGTTCAAAGAGGATGTGGCCATGGTCTATGCACCCATGAGGATCGCTGTCGGAAACGGCTATTACGCGGCAAACCCGCTGGATTACAGCTCTTTGCTCAAGGAAAAGACCTGGGTGAAGAACTATCTCGCCGGCACCAGCATGCACCATGAGGTCGAGTATGCTCATGCCCTGGATAAGGAACTGGAAATCGTTGCCAAGGATAAGATCAACTATACTTGGGACCCGGAGCTTGAATCCGTTGGTTATACCCAGATGAAATTAGTAGAGGATGTTACGGATGGCAAGGCCCATATCGGCGTCCTACAGGCAAATGATAACTATGCGTCTCTAATGGCTGAGGATGGTCCGGATTTCGCTGATTATTCATTGTCCAACGTTAAGTCCGCCTGGAAGAATCCCTCCATCGAGATCGATGAGGATTACTGGGGAACCTATCACATCGAGAAGAATATGACTCTCGAAGTGCCCTACCACCTGATTCAGAAGAGTGAGGACTGGCTGCCCTGCTGCTTCGGTGGCTACCTTACCATGCCAACAACCAACCTGGGAGGCATGGGGCTTAAAGGCGCCAAGGGCGTCTTTGACTGCACTTGCTTCAAGGCACCTACAGTGGCAGAGTTTCCAAGAACCTATCCCGTAGTGTAAGAGAGAGGATTTTCCTTTCTCTTTTCATTTTTCTTAGACTTAATATTTTAGAAACTTCCTGGGGAAAAGATCTTTAAGAAAAGCCGCACATGTTTTCGGCATGCAGTTCGCGATCTGGGAGCCCATTTACCAATCCATCTTGCAAGACTTCGGTTTTTCTCCTGGCCGAGATGTTGATGCGGCAAAGCTGCTGGCTGAGCTCTTGCGCGACCGAGAGCCAATGCTATGCGCCGCAGAGGCAATTGTAGCCGGGCATAGGGCAGTCGTTTGCGGCAATGCTCCCTCACTGGAGGCGGAGCTGGGGGGGCTGAAAGAGATAGATGCCGTATTTCTGGCCGCGGATGGAGCCACTTCTGTTCTTTTGAGGAATGGCATTGTGCCGGCTATTGTGGTCACTGACCTGGATGGACCTTTTCCCGCCATTTTGAATGCCAATCAGATGGGCTCTCTCGTCGTGGTGCATGCCCACGGTGATAATCTGGATGCCCTGAATAGATATGTGCCGCTGCTGGAGAGAATCATAGGCACGGTGCAGTGCCGTCCGCCGCCCGGCCTCTATAATTTCGGAGGGTTCACGGACGGAGATCGATGCGTTTTTCTGGCCAAAGAGCTAGGTGCGGCCTCTATAAAGCTGGTGGGCTTTGACTTTGAGGATGAGAGCGTCACGCCGCGCAAAAAAAGGAAACTGGAGTGGGCCAAAAGGCTGATCGTCCAGGCTATTGCCCGATAAAATTAAAGATCATTTGTCTATAATACTCAGGATCGCTTCTATGGCATCTTCCGCCACAATTTTGGCATCCTGCTCTGCGTCTATCTGCACAAATCGCTCCGGCTCAAGGGCGGCCATGTGCCTGAAGTTCTCATCTACTGATTGCAGGAACTCGAGCCTCTCGAACTTCTGCCTTTCCCGACGAGACTGCATTCTCTGCAGGGCGACGTGTGGGTCCAAGACGAAGAGCAGTGTTCTATCCGGGACCAAATTCCATGGGCGGAAGATGCTCTGGATCCAAGACACCGGATCGGGCACGATTCCACTCAGTGTCACGCCCTGGTAGGCGGCGGTGGAGTCGGCATATCTATCGGACAGGACAATTGCACCCGTTTCCAGAGCGGGAAGGACGGTCTTGGTTATATGATGGGCGTGGTCTGCCATGAAGAGGAAAAGCTCTTGCATATGCTTTGCGGCGACGGGTTTCGTCTCGCAGTCGCAGGCTTTTGCCATTTCTGCTCTCAGGATCCGGCCCACATGTCCGGACGTAGGCTCGGCGGTAAGCACCAATCTCCTTTCGGGCATTGTCTCTGCCAGTCTTGTGGCAATATATTTCGCGGCAGTGCCCTTTCCTGAGCCGTCGATGCCCTCCAGGGTTATGAGCAGTCCCTTCACACTTGCGGGCTTTAGGCTGCAGGGAGATTAAATTAACGCTGGCGATACGGTTGAAGGAAAATAGATGTTGTCGCCCGATACTAACTCTGGTACGTCATCCGATGGGTATCCGCAGTCAGCCCAGTAACCCTCGTAGCGGGCGTCTGTACCGCATTTGGGTTGTCTCATGGTCATAGGTAGACAGATCGTCAGTATCCTACCATAAGGACCTATCAACGCGGCCTGTAGTCCCCTTCTTGCACCAGCAATCACCGCAGAACATATTCTAAGCTCATGACAGCCCTCTAAAGGGACATTGTCTGAATGCAATCTGGATTTATAAAGCTTTCCCAGCCGGATACGACAATTTCCTAAGGGGTGTCTTGATTGCCTAGTAAGCTTTAAGTCGAAGTTCTACATTAACAATGCTGAGGTGCTTCATTTGACCGACAAGATCTACGTAGTTGGGCACAAGAGCCCCGATACCGATTCCGTAACATCTGCAATAGCTTATGCCAATCTGAAGAATGCTCTTGGAATGAAAGAGGTTGTTCCTGCAGCCGCAGGAGACATCAACGGCGAGACCAAGTTCTTGCTGGATTACTTCAAGGTCCCATATCCTGAGAAGCTCACCGATGCCACCGACAAGAAGGTCATCCTGGTAGATCACAATGAGATGGCTCAGGCTGTGGACAAGCTGAACGTGGAAAATATCCTGGAGATCGTAGACCACCACAAGATCGGCGGCCTTGCCACCGGTAAGCCCATATTCTTCCTCAATGAGCCGGTGGGCGCGACGGGCGGCATCCTCGCGAATCTCTATGAACAGAACAATATCGCCATCAGCAAGGAGATGGCCGGCTTGATGATGTCAGCCATTCTCTCCGATACCGTGCTCTTCAAGTCTCCTACCTGCACCCCTCGCGACCGCGCAGCAGTCGAGAAGCTGGCCAAGATCGCGGGCGTCGACCCGATGAAGTTCGGCATGGAGCTGCTCAAGGCCAAGAGCAACATGTCCACCAAGACTGCCAAGGAAATTCTCCTGGGCGACTTCAAGAAGTTCGACTTCTCCGGCACCAAGTCAGGCGTGGGCCAGGTCGAGGTCATGGATCTGGCTGATCTCGCACCCAAGAGGGCGGCCATACTGGATGAGATGAATAAGATGAAAGAGGCTGAGAAGCTGGATATGGTCGTGCTCATGCTGACTGATGTCATGAAAGAGGCCAGCGATCTGCTCTTCGTAGGAAGTGCGGCAGCTGCAGCCGGATTTGAGAAGGCTTTCGGCGGCAAGCTCGCCAATAACTCCATCTACAAGGAGAAGTGCCTCTCCAGGAAGAAGCAGGTAGTCCCGCCCCTGGAAGGCGCCTTCAAGAAATAAATATATAAGAATAATGGCGGCAGATGGCCGCCTTCATGTCCTTTTTTGGTATTGAACGGTTTACTACTAGTCATCTGCTGCAATGAGCTTTCTCACCGCTCATTCGCACCAGGGGCTTGGAGAGGTGGCGGCGGGCGATAGGAGGCACCTCGTAGTAGCCCGTCTCCAGATCGCGAGTGAGAAGCTGTCGCACTCTGCTCTCGGCATGTGTCTTGCAGCGACGGCAGCGGTAGCCCTGACCCTTGCCTGCTGACTCCATGCTTCGTTGGCACTTTGGACAGACGGGCGCAGACGTCTCCACTTTATCACCCAGATGGAGGATATTGATCTTCTCCAGGTTGAGCGTGCCTTCTTGCACCGAGCCGTAGACCTCCAGCTCATCGCCTGAAATAAGCTGCAATATTATGGCGCGAAAGTTCTTGGTGGGCTCGAAGGCAGCGCAGTTAATGCGGGCGGCGCCGTCTTGCAGCGGGAAGAAGAGGTGGCCTCCGGCAATAGCGACCGCCGGTTCTGCCACAAAGCCGTGCAGCCTGTAGCTTTCGCAGTCCCGGACATCGGCCACAACGCCATCCAGGATATGGGCATCTGTGCCCTGGTTGGTCTGGTAGAGCACGCTTCTCTCTACCGGCTCTGATTTTATGGTCTGAAATGCCTCCATTATCGCCTGAGGGTCGCAGCCTCTTATGCCAAATAATACCGGATCTGCTGAGTGGGGGGCAAAGACTATTCTATTATTATGATTGTCTACTGTATCCCAGGTGCGCGGATAGGTGAGTGCATCCGCTTTCCATACGGTGGCGGCATCAATGTAGCGCGGCGTGCCCCAGCGCGCCACCTCCCGGTAGGCGATCAGCTCGTAGGTGAAGTCCGGGAGCACGGCTCCAATTGCCGCCAGGGCTCCGATCAGACCGCGCCCCTTCTTAAAGCCCCGGTACCAGATTCCTTCCTCATCCAGCAGTTTTTTTGCCTCTTTTATCTCCAGGATCTCTGTAACGGCGCGCCGGTAGAAGGCAGTCATCTTTGCCGTCACCTGCGAGGCGATCACGAGGCCGGGGTTGGTATTCATCCCGGAAAAATCGGACAGTTCCAGCACTGTCTTTAAGGCCGCATCCTTGACTTCTTCCGGGCGGTCGCTCTCCAGCTGGAAGGCCAGAGCGGCATTGCCGCGCGTTTTATATCGGGCGCAGGGATTTAGGCGAATCAGTTTTGGCAGGCCTACTATCTCCCCTAAAGGCCGTAGCCTCTCCATCAGCACTGCGGCGAGGTAAGTGGTGCACAGTCCCCTTTCAGAATCGGTATCATCAATTCCAATGAACATAGTCAGCCTTAAATAGCCGTCAAACTGAGATATATAATGATGGATAAGGAACTTCTCGCCGAGCGCGTGGAGGAGGTTCTAGGGCAGGCCGGGTTTTCTACATCGGATCGCTGCTATCTCCGTCCCAGGAGCTTCGATATAGCTGCCCGAAAGGGTGATCTTTTCCTGCTCCTCAAGATTCTCTCCAACATCGACGGCCTGAATGAGCAGACAGCCACCGAGGTGCGCCGTCTGGCCAATCATCTCTTTGCCAGCCCCATACTGGTAGGCGAGAAGACCCGGGACCAGTACCTGGAAAGGGGTGCGGTCTACTTTCGCTACGGGATTCCTACGCTTAATCTTAACACCCTGGCAGACTGCCTTTTGGATGATGCCCTGCCGTTGGTCTACGCTGCGCACGGCGGGCTTTATGTGCGCATCGACGGCACCAGGATGAGGGAGCTGCGGCTTTCGCGCGGCATATCGTTAGGTGCGCTGGCGTCAGAATTAGGCGTATCCCGTCGCACCATAAGCAAATACGAGGTGGAGGACATGGACACAACAGTCGATGTGGCCATTAAGCTGGAAGAGATCTTCGAGCAGGAGCTGATCCAGCCCGTGGACCCATTCCTTCCCGGAAATTCCGTGGTGGATAAGGGGCAGGTGACTGACAATATCCTGCGCCTGCTCCTGGAGATCGGCTTTGAGGTGGTTCCCACAGCTCAGGCCCCTTTCAATGCCATAACCAGGACTGAGGATCTGGTGGTGCTGACAAGCGTTAGCAAATTTTCTCAGAGCATGCTCAAGAAGGCCCGGCTCATGAGCAGCCTTTCTGCCGTGGCCAGGACCAAGTCGGTGGTAATCGTAGACGGCGAAACCAAGCTGGAGTGCATCGAAGATACTGCCTTGATCGAGAAGCGCGAGCTGGAGGGCATCGATGCCACGCGCGAGTTCGAGGATCTGGTGGCCGAGAAGCAGAATAAATAATATAGGTCAAACGCAAGTTACTACCATGAGACATGTCTTATTGTTGCTAATAGCCTGCTTTTTATTGGCAGACGCATCCTGGGGGCAGGTGTCTGCACAGGCCAATCCTGCAAATAATTCTGCAAATGCAAGCATTAATTCCAGCATTAATGCCAGCACTTCCATGGGCACCTTGAACCTGGCCCTATTCAGCATGCCCGATACCCGGCAGAGCACTGAATATTCCTGTGGCGCTGCCGTTATGCAGGCGGTTGCGGGCTACTGGGGAAGAGACATTGGTGAAGAGGACATGAGAGAGATGCTCAATACCAATGAAGAGTCCGGAACCTATCCCGACGATATCATCAGGGTGGCCAAGGCTCTTGGTCTGCAGGCCGAATATGAAGAAAACATGACCCTTGCAGATCTGGAAAACTATGTGGCGCAGGGAACACCGGTAATTGTTGACTGCCAGGCCTGGAGGAGTGTCTCGCAGTACAATGAGTCCTGGGCGGATACCTGGTACAATGGGCATTGGCTGGCCGTAATTGGGATCGATGAAAATAATGTTACCCTCGAAGACCCCTACATCCTGGGAGATCGGGGCTTTTTGTCTCGCGAGGAATTTGAGTCGCGCTGGCACAATTCGCGCGGCCTGGACGAGACGGATACGGTAAAGCAGATTCATATGGGGATAGCCATTCGCAGTGAGAAGCCCGCTTTTACCTCCGGCTTCAGGCATGTTGATTAAGATATGAAATCTATCATGGATAGGATCAAAGAGTCCGGCAGAGTATTCGTATTTGGAATTGCCGGAGACAGCGGCTCCGGGAAGACAACCATCTCTCGCGGCATAAAGAGGATACTGGGCGAGGAGATGGTCTGCTCCTTCTCCATGGACGACTATCACAGCTTGGATCGAAAGCAGAGAAAAGAGCGCAATATTACGCCTCTGCACCCTGAGGCCAACCATCTGGATCTGTTGGCGGATCATCTGGAGCTTTTGCGGCGCGGTCAGGCAATCGACAAGCCGGTCTACGATCATAGCAAGGGCGAGATCAGCGGCACGGTGCCCTTCGGGCCGGCTCCTGTGATCATCGTGGAGGGCCTGCATCCATTTTTCACGCCGCGGCTGCGCAGCCTCATCGATTTCAAGATCTTTGTAGACCCCTCTCGGTCGGTGAAACGGCTCTGGAAGGTGCGTCGTGATGTGGGCGAGCGGGGCTATAACCCAGCTCAGGTTATGGCCGAGATACTGCAGCGCGAGCCGGACTACAAGCTCTACGTGGACATTCAGAAGATTTATGCCGAGATCGTGGTCAAGATTCGGGATTCCCACTTTCACCCCAATCTTTTGGAGCCGGGACCCGCGCCCGACTGGTACTCGGTGCGGCTCGTTCAGCAGATGCTGGATCAGCCTGTATCCCAGGTCGGTCTGACCATTGACTTAAGCAAAATTCTGAGAAGCTCGGAGCACGATTTTTCTATCGAGTTTCAGAGGGACGATTACTACGGAAAAAAGGTGGGCATCATGACGGTGGACGGCGAGATTCATCAGTCCATGATCGCCGATCTGGAGAAGAAGCTGGGCGACTCGCTGGGAACTTATGCAGTCATCAGCGATCGGCGCGAGCAATACGTCAATGCCATCGGTCTCTCTCAGTTGATCTTGACCTGGAGCTGTCTGGAAAAGCTGGAGTATTTCCTGGGCAAAAGCTAGCCGGAGCGCTGCACGCTCCACTCCCCGTGCGCGGGCCCTCTGCGAGCCCTCGCGCGTGGCCATGCGAGCGCGCACGCTTATGCGGGGCGCAGGCGGGGGGAGCCTTACCAGTGCTCCCAGGCTACTATCTCATCCAGGCTTTTGCGGGCCTGGGGGCTGGTCTCTTCGGCTGGGTAGCCGAGGGGCAGCAGGGCCACGACCCTTATTTCCGGGGGCACTCCCAGGATCTCCTTCACTTTTTCCTCGTAGAAGGCGCCGATCCAGCAGGTGCCCAGATTCAGCGAGGCTGCGGCCAGCGTCATGTGGTCTACGGCGACTGCGACATCGATGGTATAGGCCGGCTGGCCGCATGTCATGACCAGATCCGAGGTTCCGCAGGCGGCGATGACCACGGGGGCCTGGCCCACAAATTGCTGACCTCTGGCCGCTTCGGCCAGCTTTTGCCGCGTGGCCGCATCTCTTACTACTATGAACCTCCAGTCCTGCATATTCCGGGCGGATGGCGCGAGCCGGCCCGCCTCAAGAACGGCCAGGAGTTTCTCTTCTTCCACCGATCTATCCTGGAAGTTTCTTATGCTCCGGCGGGCCCGGATGGCCTGCATCAGATTCATGGCTATATCAGATCTCGTGGCTTTATCAGCCCCTCTTCTTCATCTCCCTCTCGATCTCCTGGCCGGCCTCGGTCAGGCACCAGATGCCTTCATTCTCGAAGACGAGGCTTCTATCCGCCATATCGGTCAGGATCCTCTTGACGGATGGTGCGGGAATGTGCTCGAATTTGGCGACTTTTTCTGCGGTCAGCTTGCCCTTGGAGCCCAGGACCTGAACAACCCTCTCGCGATGCTTGTTTCCCATGATGAATCCTATGTTACTGTCAAAGTCTTCTGGCATAATTTATTACCTCTTTTCGGCGTTAGCTTTATAGCTACTCACCTCAATGTTAAAAGTGGCGGGCAGTCCGGGTGGTTCGGCGTCACCTGTAACCCGAAATCGTCGACAAGCGGGGGGCGAAGCTGACGGAAGACTCTGAGCGCTGTGTGCTCAGTCCAGTTGCTGACTATGATTCTCCGTCCTGCAGGGATGGCACCGGTCCACGGGTTTTCCTGAAGGAAGACCTGTGTACCATAATTGCGGGAACCGGTTCAGGCCCGGAAGGGAGCAGACCCACCGCGGGTAACTGTCGCTTACAGGTATATGGGGGGGAGAAAGCTTCGGGATTAACTGGCATGCAAGCTCGGTGGCAACCGTCGGCGGGCCTGCCATTTAATACTAAGTATATTAGTTCTGTTTTGAAAATCTTGCCGAATACAACCGGTAATGGCATTACCAGGTAGTGAAATCGGTGACTAAAATTGGGATTAATTGGGATCGATCGCAATATCAATTTGATATGAATCCGACCCTGAATAGATTCGGGCGGTGGATGAAAGATCATGGTTATAGAGAGGCTAGTATCGACAGTTATCACAAAGCCATACGACTTTATCTCAAGACCCTGAAGACGATTTCTCCTTCGATCGAGGATGCCAAACAATACCATTCGAATATGGCGGCATCGAACCTTGCCAGGGCTACGGTCAATATTCGTAGGGCGGCATTGATCGCGTTCTACAAGTCTCAGGGACTGGAGATGAAACTGCCATATCTAAAGCCGAATAACCAGGTGCCTTACTTCTTTAGCGAAAATGATGTTGCAGTTATTCTCAACTCCTGCAAGAATTTTAAGCATTTTGCTATGCTGAAGTTGATGTTTCATTGCATGCTAAGGGTATCGGATTTGTGTAATCTTGAGGACGGTGATGTAGATCTAAAGACTTTAACTCTTAGGATTCGGGATGGGAAAGGGGGAAAGTCTGCACTGTTGCCTATTCCGCCTGAATGTGCTGAAATTCTGAGATCATATCTTGAAGTCAGACCAAAATTGGCGATCAATGGAAAGCAATATCTCTTCTATACCGATTGGCGTCAAAAGTGGTCTCGCCGGAGTTTCGAACAGACTTTTCAATGCCTGAAAAAACGCGCCGGAGTTGCTGCCAAACCAGGTGGAGTGCATGTTTTTGGAAGGCATATGCCTGCATCGATTATGGTGAAAAATGGCTGCGATGTTTATTCGCTGCAACAATTGATGAGACATAGTAGCATTAAAACGACGGCGAGGTATCTGCATACTGATGTGGCAACGCTTCGTGAAAAGCAAAACAAATATTTGGATATTTGAACCATGCTGGAGGAGAATATGACCGACGAAGAATCCCAGAAAACGCTTACCGAAGAGGAAAGGACAGTATGCGATAAAGAGTATAAATTTTTGAAGCCAGGGAAGGGCACCGGACCAAAAGAGGGCGCGCACGTAGCCGTTTTTCCAAAAAGAACAACGGGCGCAGAAATTGTGAACGCGATGATAGCCGCGATGCAGGAAGAAGTAGATAAAGCGAAAGCAGAGACGGCTAAGAAAAAGAAAGAGGTGAACGATTTAAAATAGTCCACATTTTTATAGTATGACCTTCGCATGAGTCCGCAGAGTGCGAACATATCAACAGATTTAATTAATAGTTACACATTTTATATATAAATATTTTGATTTTAAATTGAATACCCCGCAGCTTGCAGCGGGGTGCGCAGTTTGACTATTATTACACATATGTAAAAAATTATTAGAAATGTTTATTAACCAAGAGTTCAAAAAGCATATTATGAAGATATATAAGAATGAAAATAAAATACATAGACTGATTTTAATTTTAACAATTTTATATACTTCAATGTTGAGTGCAATTGCACAAGATCAACAAGTTGATCTAAATCTTGATGGATTCAGTGGCCCTTATCATAGCGAACTTTCCGAAGACATACTTCAGTTTAAAATGACCATGTGGCACGATGAACCTAATGATGCGGATCCAAGACCAGCAACAGAAATCCTAGTCAATTGGCATATTGAGGGAAGTGATAGCCTCGACGGAGTGTGGCATGATATAGTGCTGACGCCCACTGGCCCAAATGAAGTTCGGGAAATAATTGAGGACTTATATCCTTTTGGGATGACTGAAGGAACCGTTCCGTTTCCGAGAACACTCTATAACCACCAAGACAAACCGCCAGGAAAAGACGCATTTATGCTTGGTGAATATAATTTATTAAGTCAGTGGCATATTTCTCAAATACCGCCAAATTATGTGGCAGCCTTAACTATTATTATAAAAACGGAAAGAATGTATAAATACTACCGACAGGTTGTGGATAATTATGTAATTATTCCACCATCGAGCGACATAATTTGAAATCCCCTTATAAATATACCATTACAATCAGTTGAATTACCTCGAAAAGTAGAACCAGAACCACCAAAATTAGAACCAGACAAATCGAAGTGTCCTGATGGAGCGTCGGATTGCTTTTATTGTGGCGAATTAGAGCATGGTGGCGTCCCTTGTAGTAAGAGTAATAAGTGCAGCGGAGACAATTGAGTTGCTTGTCGAACTTGGGCCTATACTTGGAAATGCTACTGCCCGTACTGGGATTATGCTACGCCATAAAACTCTTCAGTTCGATCTTAGTTCATCCTACCTTTTGCAGCATTGTTGTGCACGAAAGAATCTCTTGGTGGGCCTGGATTGAGGTGGATGCTGATTCAGATTGCCTATGCGATATCGCGAACCAAGGATTCCAAGCTGAAGAAATTCTTCTTGAGGATTCAGGCCAAGAAGGGATCTAAAGTAGCAGCAGTTGCTCTGGCAAGAAAGGTTCTTTGCATTCTTCACCATCTTCTCATGAATCAGGAAAGGTATATTTGAAGACAGAGATGAGAAGAATATGCGTCGGAAGCCCTTGAAACCGCCGTCACCCATTGAGATGCCGATCCAAGAGATGATTGACTGTATCGTCCGGGCAGGCTACTTTGTTAAGAAAAGCGATAGCATAGGAGGTTTCTGTTAAATCGTTTTTTCCGGGTTTTTCATGCGAAAGGTGGACGGCTTTGCCCGGGAGTTCGGGCTGCAAAGAATCGAGCTGCCGGGAGGGACGAATGTTGCCGAAGGCTGCTACGAGCGGGCAAAGAGCCGCTTGGGGGCGGAATCGCCCAGGAGCGTCAGCCCCGGCGCACAGATCAGCAGCCCAAAATTCTGGCGGTGCCTGGCGGCGATACAGGCCATTTGCCGCATGACGCGAAAGAAGTTACTGGGAGAATGAAGGCTCGATGCGTGGGGCCGGGATTGTGACGGGAAGGCCACCAGGCGCAAGTTGCTAGCTCAAAACGCTCTTACCGATGTGAGCGGGATCGAAGGAAAACGAGTTTTATAGATGGTATCCGCAAAAATTTATAACTAAATTATACCACGTTATGTATATGAAACCGATTTGGCGTTTGTTATCGTTGATCCTTCTGATCACAGGGATCTGCACTGCACAAATTCCGGAACTATTGGGGAACTGGACTGCCTCTGGGAATGGATATATTGCAGGAGATGGCATCAACAAACTGCCGGAAAACAGCCTAAATTTTTCTATTGTCGATCAGAATGGACGGCTTTTTGCGGGAAATGTGACATATACGCAGGACGGGACAGAAATAGTCGAAGGCTTTGCCGGAGCAATTGGTCTAGATAACAAAACACTTTACCGAGTCGAATTTAATCGGGGATATTCCCTTGGCACGATCATTTCCGAAAATGAGATTGAGATGATATATCTCGAAGATGGTGAAATGGGGCGGGCCTTCATTGACAGGCTTCACCGGATAACTGCATAGTCTACTCATCATAACTCATTTTTTAAGAATAATTTGAATTTAAACTAAGAACCACAGCCATCATGCATGGCGATTCTGCTGGGCTTTGCTCGTTTGTCACATGCTCATTGAAGCCTCCGTAGAAAGCCGCGAATGCGCCTCCCGGACGGTGCTCATGATGCGGGGAATGTACTCGCCCAGGAAAAGCAGGCACGCAGCCCTGTCCGGGCCCATGATATCCGTAGGATCGCTGCCCAGGGCGCTGGCCCGGCAACCGCCGGCGCAGCGGAGCCGGTACGCGCATTCGCCGCATTCCGCGTTGCGCTTTAAGTACTCCTCCACTCGGGTGTCGATCAGCCGCATATAGGTCGAGTCGGTCAGCCCCGCCCGCAGTCCGATGTCGGAGATCCGCGGATAATCGTACTGCACGTCGTAGGCGGACAGGGATAGGCAGGGGAGCATCCGGCCCTCTGGTGATATATAGAGCGTGTTGCGTGCATGGGCGCATACCGTTTGCCGCAGGCATGCTTCGTCTTCTCTTTCGGATTTGAGCAGAGGGATGCTCCAACCCCGAGCGTCGCCCTTCTCGCATAGGAAGAATCCGCCGAGCATGAGCGTGAGCGGCATGCCGTCCGCGTAAAAATCTGGTATGTAGGCAAGATACGCTTCGAACAATTCCTCCATCGTGATGGTATAATCTTCGCCGTACCGCCGCCAAAGCTCGGTGTCTGTGACGGGATTGGTCTTGCAGCCAGCGCAGTGATGCGCCGCAAGGGTATTGAGGCTCTGCCGCAGGAGCCCCAGATTCCCCCGGTGCAGGCACATTTCTGAGCTGGTGGAAAACCCACGCGCATGACACAGATCGAAGGCGTCCAGCACATACTTGCCCGCGTTGGGTATGCCTCGCAGCCAATCGTGCCAACCCTCGTCGCCGTCGTAGCTCATGTTAAATTCCGGCTTGCAGCCGTACCAATCCAGCATATCCAGCAGTTCCGGCGTGACGAGCCGGCCGTTGGTGTAAATCTGCGAAATTTCGATATGCCTGCGGGACAGCTCCGCCACAATGTCCTCGAAATCCTCGCGGATGAGGGGTTCCCCGCCTGTGAGCGATACGGACAGTATGCCGCAGTCCTCGATCTGGCGGATGATGTCCATCACCTGGTCGTGGGGCAATTCCCCCAGCTTCGCTTCCGGCGCGGACATGTAGCAATGCTTGCAGCGATAATTGCACTTGCCGGTGATCGACCAGTGGGCGGTATGAATGAAGCGGTTATCGTAAAAGCGGTATCTTTGGTCCTCATGCAGCGCGTCGCTGTATTCGCAGGCGCATACCGCGCTCCGCTCCATGAAATATTTGATGATCTCGCGACTCCGGTCGGAAACGAAGGGCTGGTCCACGTCTACGCCGCCGTTACACAGGTTCAGCGCCCGGAAGGCCTCTCCGTCCAGAAACTGGATCCCATTCCATGGCCGCCTCACCAGCGCGTAGGGCAAGAGTTGATAGCCCCGCAGCACAAAACCGTCCTGAAGCCTGCAATACATCTGTCTGAGCCCGTGCTTTGTCGGAAATGATGCGCCACCTGTCCGATCAGGCGGCGCTGTCATTGTTCTGTGATTCGGTTAGAAGATTTTGTTGCCCCAGATGTCGTAGTTATTCCTGCCGCCTCCGGCCGCGGAGCAAAAGCACCGCGCGCACCAAAGGCCGGAACCGTTGCAATCATGGGATGCGGTGGGTCCGGGTGGATTTGTCTTTCCTGTGAAGTTGAGCTTATACAGGTCGCCGCCACCGATTAGGACGCAGACGCAGGTCTTGGCCTTCCAGCCGCTAAAAGTGCTGCTCTTGCCGCCGCCGCCAGCCACGCAGACGCAAACTTTGCCGCCATCAACCACGCTGGCCATCTCGTCGTCGGAAAGGTCACCGTAGTCGTGCTCGTAGTCGTTGTATTCCTCGATTGTGAAGGGCAGGCCCGCTTCCGTCGCCACGGCGGACATCGCCTCGATGCTTTGGGTGTACGTGGCATCCTTTTCGAGGTGCTTTTCCAGGATCGCTGCGTTGGCCGCTTCCAGCTTATTGGCCAGTGCCTCGTCCGACGCGATCTTTTCCAGGAAAACCTTGACATTCTCTTTTGCCATTTCTTTTCCCATCCTTTCACGAAACAGTATGATAATTTTCCTCAATAGCATTAAGTACCTTTGCGTTGACGACCTGGTTCCAATCGTTCGGACGCAAGAGATGATAGATCAATTTCGATTTCCATTAGCATATCGAATTTATTTCTATACGGAGGAGAATTTTGGAGACCTAAGTGGGAGCTAAACACGTACGAATAAAATAAAGCAAGGATTCGATAGCGCTATCAGTTTCGTCCCGCTCATGAATCGCACTTAAATATCGGGCCCGATAAAATTGCCTTATCTTGACTCAGATATTCACAGTCACCGACCTGAATCAGAGGATAGCAGACCGCCTGGACAGCGATCCCCGCCTGCACGACCTCTGGGCACGAGGTGAGGTCTCCAACTACCTGCATCACCGGTCGGGGCACAGGTATTTTACCCTCAAGGACCAGGGCTCTTCCATCTCTTGCGTTCTCTTTAAGGGCAGCGCCCTCTCCCTGGACTTTGAGCTGAAAGATGGCAAAAACGTGATGGTCTACGGGGATGTTGCAGTTTATCGTCCGCAGGGCAGAGTGCAGCTGGTAGCTCGCGCCGTCAAGCTGGATGAGGGCCTGGGTTTCCGGCACCTGCAACTGGAAGCGCTCAAAAAGAAGCTGGCAGGAGAGGGGCTATTCGCCTTGGAGAGAAAGCGGGCGCTGCCTTTGTATCCGGAGCGGATCGGCATCGTCACATCCCCTCAGGGAGCGGCGCTGCAAGATGTTCTGCGAACCCTTGGCACCTACCCGGCCAGAATAATCATCTCCCCTGCCCAGGTGCAGGGAGAAGGAGCCGCGGAGAGTGTGGCCTCTGCTCTATTTGCCCTTAAAGGACGCGCGGACGTGATCATCGTCTGTCGCGGGGGCGGATCGGCAGAGGATCTGTGGTGCTTCAACTCAGAGATTGTTGCCCGTGCCATCTTCGCCTGCGACTCACCTGTCATCTCCGCAGTCGGGCACGAGACGGATGTAACCATTGCCGACTATGTGGCGGATATGCGAGCAGCGACTCCTACTGCTGCGGCGAAGATGGCTGTGCCTGATGTGGAGGAGATTAAGGACGGGCTGCGTTCCGCCCGGGTCAGAATAATGCGTGCACTCTGGACCAACCTGGAACGAAAAGAGGAGCGCCTGGAATATCTAAAGCACAATGTCTCCGCCAAAAGGATGTACTCTCTGGCGCGGGACGCTCGCCAGAGACTGGATTATCTGAGCCAAAGCCTGGACGGCGCCCAGGCGGGTCAGATGCAAAACCTGAAAAGCCGTCTGGAGCTGGCCGAAGGACGGCTGGAGGCAGTCGGGCCGCGGGCCACACTCCAGAGGGGCTATGCCATCGCCCGCTCTGCCAAGGGCCTGATACTGCAGGCCAAAGACGCCCGGCCCGGTGAGGAGATAGAGCTGATCCTGGGCCAGGGAAGGCTAATGTGCAGGGTTTTGGAATGCCTGGATGATAAAGAGGTGCAGAGATGAAGAAGGATGAGATCGGCCTGGAAAAAGCGTTAGACAATTTGGAGCAGATTGTAGAGGCGCTGGAAGAGGGAAAGATGACTTTGGAGGAGAGCCTGGATCTTTATGAAAAAGGCATGACGCTGGTCAAGCTCTGCAATGCCCGGCTGGAGAGCGCACAGAAAAGGATAGAGATCTTGACGGGAGAGCTGCCCCCCGATCTGAGCTGACGCCCGGCCTTGTGCTGCGATTAAGTTTAAATACAACCGATGATGTACTTTTTCATACATCATAGTATCAATTAGTACATTTAAAGCAGACACAAGCCGGTGATCCTTTGCATAGTCAGATATCCAATACATCCGCAGTCAAGTTCGGCAGGTACGGAGGCCTCTTTGTGCCTGAGACGCTGGTGCCGCCCCTGACGGAGCTGGCGCAAGCTTACCAGCGCCTGATGAAGAGCGATGATTTTAAAGAGGAGCTGAACCTGGCTCTAAAAACCTTTGCAGGAAGGCCGACCCCCCTCTACTATGCCCGGAACCTCAGCCAAAAGCTGGGCCGCAAGGTCTACCTGAAGAGAGAGGACCTGGTGCACGGCGGGGCGCACAAGCTCAACAATACCCTGGGCCAGGCGCTGGTGGCCAAAAAGATGGGCAAGACCAGGCTCATCGCTGAGACGGGTGCCGGCCAGCATGGCGTGGCCACGGCCATAGTGGGAGCCAATCTGGGATTTGAGACCCAGGTCTACATGGGCGAGGTGGACATAGAGCGGCAGAAGATGAATGTCTACCGCATGCGTCTTATGGGTGCAGAGGTCATACCCGTGCGCTCCGGGTCGCGGACACTTAAGGACGCCATCAACGAGGCCATGCGAGACTGGGCCTCCAGTTTTGATCATACCCATTATCTGCTGGGCACGGCGGCGGGCGCACATCCTTTCCCCAGCATGGTGCGCGACTTTCAGAGCGTCATAGGCAAAGAGGCCCGCCAGCAGATCCTTCAGGCGGAGGGCCGTCTGCCCGATAGCATCACTGCCTGCGTGGGAGGAGGCAGCAATGCCATGGGCATATTCGCTCCATTTTTGCAGGACGAAGTGGTGCGCCTCCTGGCTGTGGAGGCGGGCGGGCGCGGTCCAGGCGTGACGGATAAAACCGCAGACCATGGAGCCAGCCTGGGCATGGGCACAGACGGCGTTTTGCACGGCGCTCTTACCAAGATCCTGCAGGACCCCTACGGCCAGATTCTGGAATCCTATTCAGTGGCGGCCGGCCTGGACTATCCCGGCGTGGGCCCTGAGCTGGCCTTCCTGGCGGAGAGAGGGCGCGTGCTGACCAAGCTCGCCGATGATAAAACGGCCATGCGGGGATTTCACGCCCTCTCCAAACTGGAGGGAATCATCCCAGCTATGGAGTCTGCCCACGCCGTGGGCTATGCTCTGCAGGAGCCGCAGGCCCTGGGAGATCTGGCTATCATCAACATCTCCGGTCGAGGCGACAAGGATCTGTCAACGGTGATGGATTATGAAAATCTCTGAAGCCTTTATGAGAGCACCCCTCTTGATCGTTTACATCTGCGCCGGTGACCCGACGCCCGCGGCCACGCCCGATCTGGTGCGGAGGCTGGCTGTCGCCGGGGCGGATATCATTGAGCTGGGCCTGCCCCACTCCGACCCAATTGCGGACGGCCCGACCATCCAGGCGGCAGCGCAAAGGGCCATAGCCGCCGGCATGAACACAGATGTCTATTTCCAGGTAGCTGCACAGGCGGACGTCGCCATCCCCAAGATATTCATGGGCTACTACAACATGATCTATGCCCGTGGCCTGGACCGATTTGCCGGGGACTGTGCCCGTTCGGGCATTACTGGTATGATTGTGCCAGACCTGCCTCCCGAAGAAGCCGGACCACTCCAGAAGGCCTGCGCCCGAAACGACGTGGACCTGATCTTTCTGGCTGCGCCCAACACCCCGGCAGAACGCCTGAAGATGATCGAAAAAGAGACGTCGGGATTTCTTTACCTGGTGGCCCGAACGGGTGTGACGGGCGCACGAAGCGAGGTCCTGCAGGGCACACGAGACCTCATCGACCGCGCTGCGGGCAGCAAGCCCACGGCCGTCGGCTTTGGCATCTCCACTCCCGCCCAGGCTGCGGAGGTTATCGCCGCCGGAGCAGATGCGGCCATTGTGGGCTCCGTCTGCGTGGACCTGATCGCCCGCGGAGAGATCGAGCGGCTGGAGCAGCTCGTCCGCGACATGAAGGTGGCGATAAAGGCCGCGGCAAGAGCAAAGCTCCAATAGTTGGCGGAAGAATTTCCATCTATGGACGAAGGGAAAAGGTTTGTGGAAAAGACGAGGAGAGACCTGGAGAGCGGCTGCAATGTGACCATCGTGGCCTTCGGCGACTCCATCACCGCCGGCTATGCCGTTCGGCGCGGCTTTCCCTCTTTTTGGAAGGCATTGCTGGCGGAAAAGTATCCTGAGGCAGTAGTGGAGATGATCAACTCGGGCACCTGCGGAGACACTAGCCAGGACGGCCTGGCCCGGCTGGACTATTCCGTGCTTTCCTACGAGCCTGACTTGATTACGATCAACTTCGGCATCAACGACTGCGCGCTCGGCCTGGGTATCGAGGAGTTCGAGATGAACTTCGTGCAGATGGTGCGACGCATCCGCGCGGGCCCCAACTCACAAGTGCTGCTGCTCTCCTCCCAGCCCCTGGAGACGCCGCCCTATGACCGAATGGTTCTTGATTACTATCAGGCCGTGCAAAATGTGGCCAAAGAGATGGATGTGGGATTTGTGAATGTCTTTGGGGCCTGGATGCAGCGCGTGCACGCGGGCACGCCCCTGGGATCGCTGATCCTGCCCGGCCTGGACCACCCCAATGAGGCAGGCTATAGGATCATAGCCGAAGAGCTGATGAGGCTATTCTAATCAATAAGCATCTCCCGTGTAGCCGCACATGCCCATGCGCGGGGAGTTGACCACCGGCAGAAGCATGTCCTCTCCGCACTCGTGCTTTTCTGCGCAGTCCTCGCAGACAAAGCCGGTGCCCTCATCTATGCACTGGCAGCAAACGGCAACTGCCGGTTTGCCGCAGCTTTCGCATTCTATATCCGGAGGAGTGTTTTGGGCCATGATCTTCACTGCTTTTCCCTGTGCCAGGCCTTGCCTGGCGGATATCACCTTTAGCGAAAGCTCAGTTGAGGTTCCGAAGTCATAGGTGTGCTCGAACTTAATTCCCGGCCCGATCACCTTTCCTAGAGCCATATTCATGCTTCGATCACCCGGCTCCATCTTTTCGGAGAAGAATGTCTCGCCTGCGATCTCAAAGCTGCTGAGATGGCCGCAGCATTCCAGCCAGGTTCGGCGCAGGAATTCATCCAAATCCGTCAAGGTGGCATTGGCAGGAATCTCGACATGCATCCAGTACATCGGTCTGTAGCGGCCTTCCACCTGCAAATGGAGGATAGTTCTTTTGGCGCTGCCTTTTGAGGAACTGCTTGCATCCGATTCATCTTCATTCTGCCTTGCTTTGCAGGCCTTCAAATGCCGGGCCATAGCCGACTTGGCATAGCTTCCCTGGCAATAGCTGCAGGTTCCACTTGAACTTTGTCTGGCCATTTCCATACCTCAGATGCATCTTGTAGGTAAACAAGAATCAAAAACCCTTCGCAACATGCAAAAGTTGAACTCCTGAAAACTCGGAGAACTTCATCATGAACCCTGAGAAGATCCGGGAGGTCTGCCCGGTCTGCGGCAGCTCTGACCTGTATTACGAGGCAGGCGGCTACACCGGCAAGATCTACCGCTGCAAGAACTGCAATTATATGGGCGCTTTGATCGTGGAGGCGGACGAGGAGATGGCCAAAGCCATAAGAGAGGACTACGAGCAGAATAAGAAAGAATAGGTTAGATTTATATAGGCATAGCATCTCAATACGTCAAATGTCGTAATCGTGACAGGTGACGACCGTCAGATGCAGGTGATACACCCTGGATCAGAAAATCATCTGCCATTAGCTCAAAAAAAATGGAGATCCGCTAAATATGAAGTCCTCAATCAAATCCCTGATACTGGTGGCCTCTGTGGCTCTTTGCCTCATGGCCATGCCAGCGTTTTCAGCACCGTCTGATAGCCAAAACAATACATCCAGCATTGAATACAAGCTACCGGGCGAAATGGGCCGGTTCCCGGATATTGCCGCTCATAATGCTTCCGACTCGCTCTCGGTATCAGCCCACTACTCTGGAAGCGGCTTTGCCACGAGCGAGGGCCAGTACCACACCCTCAAAATGAATATTGTGGGCGTAATAAAGTTCGATATCGTGAAGATCAATGGTCTCATCTCCGACAACAAGACCCTTGCACAGATTAAGTCAGATGTGCAGTCTGAGATGTATTCCGAGATGGATGCTGCACCCTATAACGGAACCCTGGTGCTCGGAAAAGACCATTTCCTGCTTTCCAACATCAAGTCCAAGACGACAAG
This sequence comes from Methanothrix sp., assembly GCA_049663825.1. Lineage (GTDB taxonomy): Archaea > Halobacteriota > Methanosarcinia > Methanotrichales > Methanotrichaceae > Methanothrix. Next base: position 22,582 of record JBATEC010000215.1, read on the forward strand.
CGATGATAATTCCACAATATATGCCGATGTCGCAGGCCCAATAACATTTGAAGATAAGAGCAATGCGACAAATGTTGTAGGCCATATCTCCCTGGCAGTCTCAAGCCATGAGAATAGCATCATAGGAAAGGGCAAGCTGACAATGAACGATGGCAATTACAGCGGCGAATATGATGC
>JBATEC010000216.1:0-16219 GCA_049663825.1 Methanothrix sp.
GTGTCACTCTGTCCAAAAGTAAATGCTAGTAGTTATAAATCGCTCATTTTTTTTTGAAGCATAGCGAATAATTATAATAATTACAATAGATATATAATTATAATAATTACAATAGATATAAAATTGAAGTTGGCAGTGAACTAAAAGATGATCCGGATCTATTGGACCAGATTACTGAACAAGTTTGGATCAACTCTAGAATCGCTTATGATAAATACAGCAAAGTTAGATGGGCGATGTGCTTCTTTTTGATTATGCTTATCTTAATATTTATCGCTGGAATTATCGCAATATATTCTATTCGATGCCAGCTATGACAATGTACATCAATTCGGCATTGAAAAGTGCCAAGACTTTGGCATATGCATAAATCATCGATAACTTTTTTCAAGACCATCACGTTCCAGTGGACATGATATTCTGAGAATAGTTTTTCGTGAAACTTGCCGAGTATGAATTATCCTAAAGCCTATCGTTCTTATCAGTTAATGATTTTCCAGTATGATCAGTTTTATTTACTCGCCTGGAAAGCTTTCTCTCACTCAGGTAGGTCCAATGATGCAAATCATCTTTCTCGGCACCAACGGCTGGTACGACAGCCCAACCGGCAACACCATCTGCACCCTCATCAACTCCGAGAAGTATCACATCATCCTCGACGCCGGAAACGGCCTTTACAAAGCGGACCGCTACATCAAGGACGAGCTGCCCGTCTATCTCTTCCTCAGTCATTTCCATCTGGACCACATCGAGGGGCTGCACGTCCTCAGCAAATTCCGCTTCAAAAGCCTTTCCATCTTCGGCCAGAAGGGCACCCGAGCGGCACTCCATACTATTATAAACGAGCCCTTCACCGTCCCCCTGGAAAAGCTGCCCTACCCGGTAGATGTGCGCGAACTGTCCCCCGGGCCCTACAAGCTGCCCTTCGCTCTGGACTGCCGTTTCCTGGTGCACGCCTCGCCCTGCATGGGCTATCGCTTCGATCTGGACGGCAAGACCATCACCTACTGCCCGGACACGGGCGTCTGCGAGAACGCCGTGCTCCTGGCTGCGGACGCCGACCTGCTCATAGCCGAATGCGCCCACCTGCCCGGCGAAGAGAACCCGGCTTGGCCGCACCTCAATCCGGCTGCGGCGGCAGCGATCGCCAGGCGGGCCAAGGCCGCGCGGCTCGCGCTCACCCACTTCGATGCAGGACGGTACACGAGCCAGCAGATGCGTCGCGAGGCCGTGGCCACAGTAGAGGATTTTCCTGGGATCGTAGTAGGAGAAGACGGACTGGTGATGCAGCTTTAGCCGAGGAGAGGAACTTCAAAATTTTTTTGTGCGCGCTTTTTGGTTGAAAAGACCCCTATCATTATTATAATTATTTGTTTGCAAATAACTTTATTGGTTAATTTTAATTGTAAGCAAACTTATAAATATTATTGAATGATGTTTTCTTATAGAGTGGGGTTCTGCAATTATTGAGGATTTGGCGTTTATGTCGGAAAAGGCCTTTAGATCAGCCTGCATCTTGATTGCAGAAGATGATGAGTCAAACCGGAAAGTAACCTCTGCCATGCTCAAACGCTTGGGCTACAGAGCCGATGCTGTCTCTAATGGCAAAGAGGCATTATTGGCCTTGGAACGTCAGCATTATGATATAATTTTGATGAACTTAAGCATGCCGGAGATGGACGGCTTGCAGGCCACCAGACAGATCCGCCGCAGTTGTCCTCCAACGCTTCAGCCCAAGATCATAGCCCTTACCGCTTGTATTCTTCCCAACAGCAGAGAAATCTGTCTTGAAGCCGGAATGAATGACTTCATGCCAAAGCCATTCAATGTGAATGAACTGGCCCAGGTATTGAGCAAACATATGCAAATCCTTGAGAGGCAAACTGCATTTGCGCGATTGCATGAAGAGATAAATAGAACCTTGGACTCGTTGCCGAAGAGAGGAAAGCTTATTTTGTCGTTTAAGCAAAACCATTACCTACAAAATTAAATAAGTATAATAGTCTTGCAGCCCATTTCTGCTCTATGTCTTATCCGTGAGAAATATATACATAATAATCATATCCCTCCTCCTGCAATTATGGATGGGATGATGAAGAGAGGACCTGACCTCAACGAATGGTTTGAGGGGCATCATGGCTGAAATGAATGCTTCAGCCGAACTAAATGGTGCGCTAGGGGAAAATAGGGATGGCAAGAGTACGGAGCGTCTGACAGAAGATCCGGAGCTGGATAGCTCTCCTCTCGCATACGTCGGCATCGGAGCCTCAGCCGGAGGGCTGGAGGCATTAGAAGAGTTCTTCGGGCACATGCCGGCAAAAAGCGGCATGGCCTTTGCTGTCGTCCAGCACCAGGATCCGGATCAGCCCAGCCTCCTCCCTGAGATCCTGCAGCGGTACACTAAAATGCCTGTGCTGGAGGTCGAGGAGAACGGCATGTTAGCCCGACCGGATACGGTATACATTAAGCCTCCTGGGACCGATCTCTCCATACTCAAGGGCACATTCATACTGCTCAAACCAACCACTACTTTTGGGGCGAAGACCTCTATTGATACATTCTTGCGCCACCTTGCCGAGGATCAGGATGGAAAGGCAGTGGGCGTCATTCTCTCGGGCATGGGAAGCGATGGAACGCTTGGCATCCGGGCCATGAAAGAGCGTACCGGAATGGTCATGGCCCAGGACCCGGCATCCGCTAAATTTGCGTCCATGCCGCAAAGCGCCATCGCTACAGGTCTTGTGGATTACATCGCGCCGCCCATGGAGCTATCCCGGCTGCTCTGCGAATACGTCGATGTCAATATGCAGCTGCGGGAGCGGCATGTTTCTGTGACTCCCATCCTGGAAAACAGCCTGGCCAAAATCTTCGTTCTCATTCGCGCTCGCACCGGCCAGGATTTCGCTCTGTACAAGCGGAGCACTATCATTCGCAGAGTCGAGCGTCGCATGGGACTGCACCAGCTTACCGTGATGAACGACTACATCCGCTACCTTCAAGAGAATCCGTCTGAGGTCGAGATCCTTTCCAAGGAACTGCTCATCGGTGTTACGCGCTTCTTTAGGGACCCCGGTGCCTGGGATGCGCTAGCGGAGAAGGCGCTGCCCGAACTGATTTCGCTTCTCCCGGCAGGCAGCTTGCTACGCATCTGGGTTGTGGGCTGCTCAACAGGAGAAGAGGCCTACTCCATGGCCATAGTGCTTCAGGAGTATCTGGAAAATCTGGGCCGAAACGGAGAGATCCAATTCCAGATCTTCGCCACAGACACCGAAAGGGAGGCCATCGATATTGCCCGCCAGGGAAGATACCCGATGAATATTGAGGCGGACGTCTCCAAAGTGCGTTTGGAGAGATTCTTCATCGAGGAGAATGCATCCTATCGCATTCGCCCTCACCTGCGAGAATGCATAGTCTTCGCCCCGCAAAATATCATCCGCGACCCCCCCTATACTCACCTGGACATAATCTCTTGCCGAAACCTTTTCATTTATCTCTCTCCGGAACTGCAAAGAAAGATCGTAACCCTCTTTCACTATGCATTAAATTCCGGCGGGATTCTATTCCTGGGAAGCGCCGAGTCGATTGGCGGCTATAGTGATCTTTTCGGCACTTTGGAGGGCAATTGGAGGATCTTCCAGAGGAGGGATGTGCCGAGCCGGGCAGGTCCAAATGATTTGCCCTCTGTGTTTTCCGCCAGGTCTGATGCATACGAGATTAGGGAGGCTTCCTCGGCTACGGCCAGAGGGCAATCTCTTACCGCCATAGTCCAGCATCAACTGCTTGAGATGTATGCTCCTCCTGCGGTTATAATCACAGAAGACGGAGATATCGTTTATTTTCACGGCCGGACTGGAAAATATCTGGAACCGTTGTCTGGAAAGGCGAACCTGAACATCTTTGCTATGGCGCGAGAAGGTCTTCGATATGCTCTCATCTCTCTTCTCCGAACGTCTGCCGCTGAAAAGCACAAGGTCGTTGCCGAAGATGTGGCCATGCCTAAGGAGGACGGCACACTGCATGTACGCCTGACGGTGCAGCCTATCTTAAAACACTTGGGTCGGGCAGATATTTATCTGGTGGTCTTCGAAGAGGCTCCATTGCCAAAACCACCCCAGATTCAACTGGAAAAGCCTGGCGCGGACGTTTCTTCACAGGATAACCGCTTTGAGGAACTGCAAAAGGAGCTTGCGAAGGCCAGAGCTGAGCTCGAGCGAGCGGCAGAGCAAAGGCAGTCCTCTCACGAGGAGATGACCTCCATGAATGAGGAGCTCCAGTCTATCAACGAGGAGCTTCAAAGCACCAATGAGGAGCTGACCACCAGCAAAGAGGAGCTCCAATCCTTGAACGAGGAGCTTCTCACAGTGAACGCAGAGCTTCAGTCCAAGATTGAGGCCTTTTCTCAGAGCCATGACGATATGCGAAACCTGCTGCGCACAACAAAGATCCCCATGCTATTCCTGGATAACAACCTGCGAGTGCGACGGTTCACTGATGTCATAAAGCCCATCATCAGCTTGATCAGCAACGATGTCGGCAGGTCCATAACCGACCTCAAAGTGAACCTGTTGGGCGAGGAGTCTCTTGTTAATGATGTGCGAGAAGTGCTCGATACCCTGCAGTTTAAAGAGAAGCAGGTGGAAACGACAGAAGGGAAATGGTTTCAGATGCGTGTCATGCCCTACCGTACATCGGAGAACCGGATCAACGGGGTGGCAGTCACCTTCAATGACATCTCCACCATCAAAGAGCTGGAGAAGTCCCTCCAGGAGGCAAAACGCTATGCACAGAACATAGTTGAGACCGTTTCCGAACCGCTAATAGTGTTGAATTCCGGCATGCAAGTCGTCTCCGCAAACCGCACATTCTATGAAACCTTCCAGGTGACACCTCAAGAGACTGAGGGAAAACTTATCTATGCTTTGGGAAATAAGCAGTGGGATATTGCTGGATTGCACCAGCTTCTTGAGGATATATTACCTAAGAATGCCGTATTTGGGAGCTACGATGTGGAGCACGAATTCCCAAAGATCGGCAGGCGCATCATGCGTCTCAATGCCCGGAGGATAATATCCAGTAAAGAGGACCTGATCCTCCTCGCCATGGAAGACATCACAAATGAAAAGGATTCGTGAGCCATGCCATCGAACAAGACATTTCCCGTGAATCCTGCCTTGAGAAAGCAGGCTGAGGAGGAGGTACGCAAGAATAGTCGCTCTGCCTGCCTTTCGGAAATGGACATAAGAGCCCTCTGTCATGAACTTGAGGTGAGCCAGGTAGAGCTGCAACTGCAAAACGAGGAGTTGCAGAGGATAACAGCAGAGCTTGCTGCATCCGAGGAGAAGTATCGGGACCTCTATGAATTCGCACCCATCGGTTACCTTACTGTGGAGCCATCCGGGGAGATTCGTGAGGCAAATCTGGCAGCAGCTACTCTTTTAGGAACAGAGCGAGCGCACCTGCTTGACAATCTGTTCCAGGCGTACCTGGCAGAGGAAAGTCTTTCCAGGTTTAATGCTTTTTGCAGCCGCGTAATAGCCTCGGATGCTAAAGAGATTGCAGAGGTTCATCTGTTAGGCAATGGAAGCAATGAGAGAGATAATGGATGGGCTCTGATAGAGGGCCGAGCTATCTCAGCAAGCGCTTGCAACGGCTTTCGCATGGCAGTCATTGACATAACAGCCAGGAAGCAAATGGAAGAGGAGCTTCGACGGATCAGGGACGAACTGGAGGAGAGAGTTCAGGAAAGGACCCACCAGCTTGTTAGAGCGAATGAAGAACTATGGAAGGCCAAAGATGTAGCTGAGGCGGCTACACGCATAAAATCGGAATTCATGGCTAACATGAGCCATGAAATACGTACTCCCATGAATGCGGTCATAGGCATGACCAGCTTGCTTTTAGATGAGGGTCTCTCGCCTGGGCAGACGGAATTTGTAGAGATAATAAGGAGCAGCGGCGAAGCTCTAATGGTTATTATAAACGACATTTTGGATTTTTCCGTGATGGAGGAAAAAAAGGTAGCGCTCGAAGAACAGTTTTTTGACATGAGCCACTGCATTCAGGAATCATTAGATCTGGTATCAGGTGATTCCAGAAAAAAGGGCTTGAACCTTTCGTATAAAATTATCCCGGGAACTCCAAAAAAAATTTTTGGTGATCCGATAAGGCTGCGTCAGATTTTGGGAAACCTGCTGAACAATGCAGTTAAGTTCTCAGATTCGGGGGAGATCGCAATCTCAGTCTCCAGCCAAAAATCGGAAAACGGCTTGAGTATTCTTTTCACAGTAAAGGACACTGGTATTGGAATTGCAGATAATGAATTAGACAAGCTATTTTTGCCATTTAGCCAGGTTGATGCCACTACCACACGCAGGCATGGCGGAACGGGCCTGGGTCTAGCCATAAGCAAGAAGCTTGTAGAGCTTATGGGTGGAAAGATCTGGGTCAAGAGCGAACCTGGCAAGGGATCGACCTTCTATTTCACCATCATTACCAAGGCGGTTTTCGACGAGCAAATGATAGGAAATGAATCTCAAATACAATTCGAGAGGCACCACGTCTTTGAACCGATGCCGGAAATTATTGCTCCGAGCCGTCTGCACATCTTGCTTGCAGAAGACAATCTATTGAATCAGAAGGTTATTCTTGAAATGCTTAAGCGTCTCGGCTACCGTGCCGATGTAGCAGCCAACGGCTTTGAGGTTCTTCAAGCTCTACAGCGCCAGAAATATGATATTATTCTCATGGATGTGCGGATGCCGGATTTAAGCGGCCTGGAAGCAACCAGGCAAATCCGAAAACTCTGGCTGGCTTCACAGCAGCCTAAAATTATCGCGGTTACAGCTTATGCGCTTGAAGGGGATAGAGAAAAATGCCTTGAGGCCGGAATGGATGATTACATCAGCAAACCTGTGAAGATGGACGAGCTGGACAGCACATTGAGAAAGTACCTGCCTTCTGAAATGGAGAGATAAGGGACTCTGCTAACGGACAAAATCGCGATTTGATCACGTCGCTTCTTTTCGGCTCACAAAGCTTATGGACTTGAAAAGACGATAGGCCCGTCCATGAGGTCAAAGAACATAATTTGCTTGCTATTCATATCCCTGGCCCTGGCGTCATGCGCCGGCTGCCTGGCGAAAGACCCGGCAGGAGCCGCGAATCCGGGCGTCCCAAAAGATAATCTGCCGGACGGCTTCAAGCTGATGGCAGCTCTGCCCGAGATGGACAGCAGTGTGAATATGACTGAATATATCAAGGATTTCTATGGATCTGAGGATATCGGCCCGGCCAACACTTCTGTGGGCATATACCAGTGGGGCAATCCCGGCGAGTCCTACGACGCCAAGATCACCCTGATCCAGCTTTCCGATGAGAAGCACGCCAAGGCCGCCGTCTCCAACTTCAAATCCCAGGAGACTTACCAGAAACTCTTGGCTCGGGGCCTGCCCATATTCGGCAACGCCACAGTAAACGGCCATGAAACACTGGAGATTAAGGACATTCGAGGAGATAACAGCTTCAGATACCTCTACCTCTGGAATACGGGACGCATCGTGGCTCTTGTTGAGGGCAACAACGATAGAAACCAGAGCCTTGAGCTGGCCAACGCCCCAGGGCTCTAAGCTTTAAATCTTTTTGAGGCATAGCTTACCGCTATGAAGCCGCAATTTGAGACACAAGTAATTGAGACAATACAAGACACAAAGTCGTCCAGGTCAATTCGGTTTTACCGGCCCCAAGGATTTGACTACCTTCCCGGTCAGTTCGTAATTCTAAAGCTTAATGGCATACAGGGCGAAATCGAAAAGCCGCTCAGCCTCTCCAGCAGCCCGACTGAAGACTTTTTGCTTGTCACCAAGAGGCTGACCGGCCATGAGTTCTCCAATGCTCTTCTTTCCCTAAAAAAGGCAGATACTGTCAGGTTTTCCGGACCTTACGGCAACTTTACCTTCAGCGGGGAGCACGAGAAGATCGCCATGCTATCCGGGGGAATAGGCATAACGCCTCTGCGGAGCATGATAAAATACTGCACAGACAAGGGCCTCGCGACTGACATTTTCCTGCTTTACTCCAACCGTCAGGAGGATGATATTCCATTTAAAGATGAATTCGATGCACTTATGGCGAAAAATGAAAATCTTACTATCATTAATACCCTGACCCGCCCCGGTCCTTCCTGGAAAGGCCGGACAGGCAGAATAGATGCCAATATGATTAAGGAGCTTCTTTCCAATTATGCCGATTGGACATTCTATTCCAGTGGCTCGCAAAAGATGGTGGATTTTATGCATCTCGTGCTCAAAGAGATGAAAATTCCAGAGAAACAGATCCGCACGGAGTATTTCCCTGGATACAACTGATCAGATTTCCTTGTTTACTCCTCGCTGGATGGCACATCGACTACCATCCAGTGCTTTCCGCGGGCGGGAGCCATCCTCAATGCCTCCTCCATCTCCGCATTTGCCAGTCCGTCCAGCCAATCGTTAAGTTTCTTGCCAGGATTATGTCCGGTCCAGTATGACTGAAGCCTGATGTGCAGGTCGCACATGTGATTGAGGCTTATGCCACGCTGGCAAATAGAGCCGCGGCACGGTCCATGGCCCTTGAGGTCGCACTCTGGGGATTTCATTTCAATCTCCTTTGATGTTATAGCGAGCTTATCTAGCTTTGCAGGTTGAAGGACTCAGCCAATACGTCCAAATTCACCCGGCCGCTTACAAAAGTGCGCCTCGACTTAATTTCGTTCATGACAACCTTTGCCGGGGCAAAGACGTTGTGATCCACCTTGAAAAAGTCAAAGCCTGCCGCCTTAAAGGTCTTGTAGAATGGTGCACCCCAATCACGAGACGCTTGGGACGGCATGCCTTTTAGATATTGCTGTAGCTCCTCAAGGTTTTCGTATTGCAGTGTGTAGTAAGTCTCTCCTCCATAAATTATGGCATCGTTGGAGGAGCCCATACACATGGTAGCGTCGCCGGTGATGGGCGAGATGGGGGCCCGGCCCCAGCCGCACTTGATGGTGTTTATATCAAAGCCCATGGTAAAGAGCTTATGCAGACCAGTCTCGACAACTCGCGCCGAGACCTGCACCAGCCCGGCTACGCTGTCCGTGGGCGCAACGGCAATTCTCAGGTCAGCCGGATCGATGCCGCACTTTTCTGCAATGAGAGCAGAGACTTTTTCGTCCGGAAGCTTGTTTGACTCAAGGACTATGACCGCCACATCTGAGGACTCCTCAAAGCAGATCTTCTCGTAGAGGTCGCGGGTCTTTCTGGCCAGCACGCGCGCGGGACCGCTGCCCATGGCGAAGTACCTGTCTGCCTTGATCTGCCACATGGCACACTGGGAGGCCATGCAGGAGACGGCGGGATGGTCTGTCGCCACCTGAATGCCAGGCAATAAAATGCCGTTGATATCGAATGGCGTAAGCTGAATCTCCGCCAGGTCCGCCATGCAGAGGCGAGAGAGGTAGACGCCTGCACCATAGCCACCATGGGCCACTACGCCTGCATCAGCCACAACAGTACCGTTATCAAGTTCTCGGACCTCGATCTGCAGCTCGTCTGCATAATCGAGCATCTCCTCGAAGACCTCGAATCCCATTTCATTGATACCCATCAAGCCGGATCACCTTTCCTCATCAAGAAATCAACCGTCCATAAAAGTCTATCGATTATTTTTAATATCAGCCATGCTCATTGCAATTATGCGTTTAATAAGTGGTTCTAGCATTGCCGCATCTCCTGAGAAAGAGATGACAGGACTGAATAAAAGTGAAATTACCACTTCCTGGGATTTATCAAAATTATTTAAAGATAAGCAGACGGCAACAGCAGAATTCGAAGGGCTGCAAAATATGTCGCAGGAGATAAATGCGACATTTCGCCCCCTGTTTCAAAACCTCACCGGAAAGGCTTTGCTGGAATATATCGAGGCGAATAAAAAGTTCGGCCGGAATTTGACCGTGGTTATGGCGTATGCCTATGCCCAAAATAGCCTGAATGTCAACGACAAATTCTTCGAGAATTTCATCTCAGATGTGCAGAATTTATGCACGGAGCATGCCAAGGCCACATCCTTTGCCGAAATATTGCTCAAGTCTCTCTCTTCCGCCGAATGGGACCGGCTATTTTTACAGCAGCCTGCCCTGGAAAAGTACAGAGCATACCTGGAGAACAGCTACCAGCGCTACAGAGATCACCGGCCAAGGAATGAGACTCATGCCGCCTATCTGGCAGACATATCCAACCAGCTCATGAAGATCAACACCGAGGCGGAAAAAACTGTAACCAATAACGTTACCGTTGCTGGAAATATCACTTTAGAGAATGGATGTGAGCTGGCCATAAACTCTCAAACCTACTCGGAGCTTCTTTCTACGGACAGCAACCGAAACAACCGAAAGATGGGCTACGACAAACGATTCTACCATCTCATCAACGAATCGGATAAAATGAGCGAGATCTATAGCAATAAATCAAGGTTAGACGACCTGCTAGCCAGAGAGCTGAATTACTCGGACTCATACGACGCCAAGATGTTCGAGACCTATCTCACTAAAGAGCAGGTAGAGACGATGAACCAGGTCTTCAAGGAGCGCAAGGGCGACTTCGATGGCTACTACGAGTTTCGAAAGACAAGGATGAATCTGTCGCCCCTAAAACCTTATGACCTAGCGCTTCAACTGCTGAAAAATCCCGACAAGAAATATGGCTACGAGGAGACTCTCTCCAACATATCCGCCTCTTATGCGGCAATGGACCCGGCCTTCCGGGAGATCTTCGTAAAGACAACGACCAGCGGCTCAATTGATGTCTACCCCAATCCTGAGGGCGGAAAGCAGCCGGGAGGCTACTGCCAGGATATGTGTGCTCTGCAGCGGCCGGCGTTGATATTCATGAACTTCAAGGGTTTGATGCAGGACCAGAAGACCCTCACTCATGAGATGGGTCATGCCATCAACTTCTACCTGATGGGCAATAATGTGGATTACCTTTATTGTGCAGGCACAGAGTACGAGATGGAGATACCATCAACCTTCAATGAAGAGCTCTTTGTGGATTATGCCCTGAAAAACTACGACCAGGATACGGCCCTGGCAATTTTAGCGGAAAGCGTCAGTGATTATGGGAACTACTTCACCTTCCAGCCCATGATCACCGAGTTTGAGAACAAGGCACACGAGCTTTGCCGCCAAAAAACAAATGTGAGCGGCAGCGATCTTAACCTGCTCTGGACCAACTTATCCAAGGAGTACCGAAGCTGCTTGGTGGATTACTACCCGGAGGACAGTGCCCAGTGGACCTACATCAGCCACATCTATCTCACCAACAACTACTACACCTTCAGCTATGCCCTGTCCAAAGCAGTGACGTTGTCTTTATTCAAGATGTATAAGGAAGATCCGGAAAAGTTCAATGAGAATTACATCGCCTATCTCTCCGCCGGAAGCACAATGACCCCGCCTGAGAAGCTGAAGAAATTCTTCGGCATTGAGATCGACAGAAAGCTATTCGAGGATGCCATGGATGTGGTGCAGATGAGGGTGCTCCAGTTGCAGGAGCTGGAAGAGAATGGCAAGTTCCGCCTGAAGGCAGGGCGGAACTCGCATTTCTATTGACAGGCAAATGGTTTGACGCCCCAACCAGATCCGAGCCCAGTGACTGCGGTGATTTTGAGTTCATGCTCTCCGAGGACTGCCAAAACTTCAGTGGCAACTGGAGTTACGGCTCCTCGGAGGACTGGTCAGGAGAGTGGACTGGAACGAGGGTGATCTGAACAAAAGGATATCAAATCACCACGCTCATCATATCCCAGCCTACGATTGTGGGCGCTTCCGACAGCTCAATCACCTGCTCGGCCATCTCGTCCTCGCATCCTGCCGCCTGCGGGTAGAGATGCGTGAGTACCACTCGCTTTACGCCCAGGTTCTTGATCATGCTGCCCAGCTTTTTGGGCGTCGTGTGGTTGGTGACATCAAAGGGCTCAGGAAAGGAGCACTCGTGAATGAGCAGGTCGGCCCCCTTCGCCAGAGCAGCCACGCGCTGGCAGGGCTCCGTGTCTCCGGAGTAGACCACGATCTTATCCTCTGCCTCCATGCGGTAGGCCAGAGCCGTCACACTGTGACGCGCCTCCTCGGCAAAGATGTCAAATCCCTTCAGGGTGAGAGAATCCATGGGCAAAAGCTCCTGCACCGCCACGGCCATCTTCTCCAGGTTAGGGTAGACGCTCCTGGCAATCTTAAAATAGACCTCTGTCCCTTGCGGCCCGAAGATTTGCAGGCCGGGCATATCTGCCAGATAACGGGCATTGGCTAAAGCCAGCAGATCGGAAACGTGGTCCAAATGTAGATGCGTGAGCACCACCGTGTCCAGTGCTTCCATGTCGACTCCCACCTCGTCCAGGCGCAAGAGAGTGCCCGCTCCGCAGTCCAGGAGCAGAGTCTGATCGTTCTCCATTAACACCGCTGCCTGGGAGCGGCCGGGCTGGGGTACTCCGACGCCCGTTCCTAGCATTGTGACCTTCAGGCTCATGCAGTCCTCATTGGCAGCAATAGTAAATAATGATATTCATATCAGTGAGGAATAATTTTATAAAAATTTTAGTCGGTTGTCCTTTCCCCCAAATTTTTTAGCGAAAGGACGCCCTCATATTAATTTAAAAACTAAAGTCCTGGCTTATATCCACGCGGCTCATCCACGACCTCGATGGTGGCAATGGCGTGCTTGAAGACCAATATCTCTCCTTTCGTGGTCAAGAGGAGAATCTCATAAGAGTTGAACGAGTCAAGAGTTCCAGTGACTGGCTGGCCTCCGGAGATCAGACGAATCACGACTTTCTTGCCTTTGAATTTGGGAATAAATTGCGGCAATGATTGTCTTGTAGTGGACTTTTCATCTTCAGACATTTCCATCCATTAGTCTTAAGCGACTACTACTTATTAACCTGCCCCTTCTCGCAGAAAATAATTGATCCGAAAAAAGGCTGGATGGCTCTTACCATCCAAGCCTATGCCCCTATCCCGAGCAGGTTCCGCTAAAGGTCAGGCCATTATTTCGCTCATTGGTCTCCTGGATTTGATTATCCGGATCTGCCGTAACAGTGATCTCGTTAGTACGGCTGCCTCCTGCCGACGAAGTCGCGCTGGAAAAGTCTAGGGTTTCATGCAGTGAGCCGCCCGCGACCGGCATGAGAAGAATCAATTCAGCAACTGCGGTGGGCGTGCCCATGCGGTTTTCCAGTACTCTTACCTTTACCGACTGATATCCAGTGGAGCCGCCAGGAGATGCAGTCAATGTCAGCCGGAATGAGACCTGATTGCAGGTGGTGTTATTCTGATCCGCGGATATCGACAGGTCGGAGACGGCTTGATTATTGAATGGCTCAGAGATCCTGAATGATGTCGAAAGCTGCTGGCCTTGGCCCATAATGCTCTGATCATCGGTACTGGGAAGCTTGCTCCCAAGAAGAGGGCTGTCTCGGTTCATCTGAGAGTCTGCAACCGAGGCCAGCAATAGGAATATGCCAAGAAGCACCGCAAATTTCGATATATTATTCCATACTTTCATGATAATAAAGGACGGAAAATATGAATATAACCATTTTGGGCCGGACCCAATTAACTGACCTCATAGCGTAGCCAAATTACATCGCCCTTGAGCCGCTCCATATTCATGAACTTAAGGGAGATCGCGCTCTTCTGGCCTGTCCCTTCCGCCAGCCGTTCGGGATCGCGAAAGATGCTGCCCTGTTTGTCTGCACCCACAAGACTGGGATAGATGAGAAGGCTTACCTCGGCGACCAGGCCCTGGCGGAGCAGCTGGCCGTTAAGGGTGCCTCCTGCGTCCACACGCACTACCTTCACGCCATAGCGCGAGTGCAGCTCCTCTAATGCAGCGCGAAGATCCACGTGATCTCTGCCCGCGACGATATAGTCAATATGCCTCTCTTTAAGGTAATGCAGATACTCCAGAGGTGTGGACTTCGAGCATAGTGCCACTACGTCGCGCCAGTAGGGCAGAGACCTCAGATAATGCCAGGTGCGTATGCGCCCGCGGCTGTCGGGAATTACCAGCAAGGCACGACTGTCGCCCGGATCGATCTTGGGCGGGATAAAGGCGTTCTCATCTTCTGCAGGAGCCTCGCTCGCTGCTTTGAGAAAGGTATCTGAGCCAGCGAGTGTGGCATCCTCTTTCCAGGTGGCAACCAGCCCGTAATATTGGAATAGATCTATTGGAATGCCGTCTATTCTTCCATCCAGGCTGACGGCGTTATGCAGGATTACTCGGGGCAGCACGAATTGACCTCTTTTGCACTTAGATTGCAGTCCTGTTCTGCTTTGAATGCCAGAGAGCAGAGCTGGTTGGATTATTGATTGACTGTAGAAAAGTTCGTGGAGCTATTTATTCTTCTCCCTCATCTCCGCCATGGCGCTTGCCAGCATCACCGGCCCGTCAAACCCGCCTCTGGCCCGGCTGGAGTCCACGAAGACCCGGTCCATCAGCACCGGCGCGCCAAAGGACTTCGCCCCGCATAATAGTAATAGCGTCCGGAAGATGAGGTTCCCTGAGACTCCCTCCGGAGCGATGACGATGTCGTCTCCCCGGCAGCTCTCGATCAGTATCCCTTTGTGGCGGGCCGCCACCCCCGCTTCCTGAGCCCGGGCGGCGATCAGCTCGCCTTCCGTCAGGCTCCTGTCCACGCGCTCGCACCTGCCCATGTCCTCCATCCGGCCACCGGAGAGAACGGCCGCCTGAGGAACTACGCCCATGCCCTGCAGGAATCCGGCTCCACCGAGCAACAGCTCCAGCCGGTCCGACAGGGTTTCTCCCTCATCGATGCCCACCGGCCCCAAGAGGAAAGCCCAGCCGGACAGCTCCAGCAGGGCCAAACGCCGGATGCGAACGTCAAACTGCTCGGCAAGGGCCCGCATGGTCCTTGCTGCGGGCATGTTTCCCCTCACTGCCCCATCGATCTCGCCCTCAGCCAGCAGGCGCACCAGCTCCATCCAGGGCTCTTTGCTGGCGACACAATCCCAAGAGCAGTCGCAACATGGATCGCCCACCAGGAGCAGGTCGGCATACTCTGTGGCCGACTGCAGGGAAGCTATCAGCTCTGCATCTGCATTCCAGACGCCAATGCCGATGCGAGCGCGCCTGGATCTGGCTTTTTCCTGCAATGAGCGCACAAAATTAGAATTCATGTCAATGAATTCCGGTTACGCACTCCTTTTCCAGATCGAAAAGAACAGTCTCTTCCGACCCCTGGCGAACGACGAGCTTTCTCTCATCCGTCACCCGTCCGATCACCCTTGCCGTCAGGCCGCGCCTTTCGAATACCTCTAAGACCGCCTGCGCATTCTCCGGCTTGGCAGTTACGACAAAGCCCATTCCTGGATACATCTTCAGCCAGCTTGCCAGCTCCAGGCCCGCAGGAACCGGGATGGACTCGACATCTACCACGGCGCCCACCCGGCTTGTCTCCAGCAGCATGCCCAATGTCCCCAGCAGTCCCGGATTGCTGATATCCTTGCCGGCCTTGACCAGGCCCCTCTCGCCCAGTTCCTGCATACTGCCCAGCTGCGTGAGAAGGGTCTTGCTGTCCTTGAAGCTGGTGGAGTCGAAGTTTATGGCGAACCGGGGATGTACCTTGCCATCCATATCGGCTGCGGCTACTACTACCTCGCCCGCCCTGGCCGTGCTGCTCAGAATGACGCCGCTCTTCTTTGCCTTGCCAAGGATGGCAACGTCCAGAGCGCTGTAAGGCGTGTCCGGATGCAGGTGCCCGCCGATGATGGGCACATGAAACAGTTCAATTGCTTTCTTCATGCCTCGTAGGACTTTCTCCGCAATCTCCTGGTTGTCGTTGTCCACAGAAAGGACATCCACCATGGCCACCGGCCAGCCTCCCATGGCCGCGATATCATGCACATTGACCAGAACGGAACAGTAGCCGGACCACTCCGGATCGACCTGCATGAGCTTGGACCAGATGCCGTCCGCAGCCAGGAGCATGACCTCCTCCCCGTCGTCAATCACAGCTGCGTCCTCACCAAAGGAAGCAATGATGCGCTCGGACTCTATGGGAAAGAACTGCATGAGGCTACCTATCTGCTTTTTGCGAGTGATGCCTACAAATCCTCGCAGCTGGGATGCCAGAGACTCCAGATTCATTGCAGAATCTTGAGGCTTTGATCAAAAATAGATGACGCTTTGAG
>JBATEC010000217.1:0-4416 GCA_049663825.1 Methanothrix sp.
TCCTATATCCGTAATCAATTACATACAAAAATTATTAATAGAATTGATGCTTCTTTTTACAGGGAGTTGAGAATTGATGGGGGAGAACGATCAGGAGTTTTTGCGCGCGCTTCACGAAGAGAAAATAAGAACGCAAAATGAGCGCACACAGCTCGTCACTATAAAGCTGGCCTTCATTACCGTTCTCTTTGGCCTCAGCTCCGTGGATGTAGGAATTGACCTCTCTGACATATTCTGGCTGCTTTATTTTGTTCCTCTGGTGGCCATAAGCTACGATCTCTATATCATGTCTGCCGACTCTCGTATCAAGCGCGTAGGAATTTTTCTGGGCAGAAATCCTGTCTCTTTGGCCGGCGAGGCGGAAAAGGAATGGGAGCGCTTTTGCGCCTCTTATCGGGATGGTATGGCACCTTCCGCCAATTTGTTCTTCTCAACCATTGTAACTTTAGGCGCCGCGGCCTTTATCTATTCTCAGGGAGGGTGGACTGATAGATTTATGCGGCTGTGGTTTGCCGTCTGGCTTGTTGTCTCTCTGACTGCCATCATCGTCCTGTGGATAAGGCACCAGATGCTCATTAAGAACATCGGCGACTACAAGCCGTTTGAAAGAGAAGGTCGGGCGGACCAATGAATTGATGTGTCTTTTTTCGGCTTTTTTCTAAATCAAGGAAACCTTAATAAAAGCCTATGATCAAGGCGATGAGATACAATTTCCGTAGTCAAACGTCAATCGCCAAAAATTCAATATTCAAGATCGGTGGAGTATCTAATGACAATTAAGGAAAAAGAGATCAAGAGAGCTGTTAAAGAAGGCTATGCCCGAATTGCAAAGCAAGCTACATCTCATTATTCGTCCCCAATCTGCTGCGGCTGCGGCAATGTTCCTGAAGAGATAAGCAAGAGGATGGGCTATTCTGATGAGGAGATCTCGGCCGCTCCGCCGGAATCGAACATGGGACTGGGATGCGGCAATCCCGTGGCTCTTGCATCCTTGAGTGCAGGAGAGGTCGTTTTAGACATGGGCGCAGGAGCGGGATTCGATTGCTTCCTGGCTTCCTCTCGAGTGGGCGCATCTGGAAAGGTCATCGGCGTGGATATCACGTCGGAAATGGTCGATCGCGCCAGGGCCAACGCTCGCAAAGGCGGATATACCAATATTGATTTTCGGCAAGGGGACCTCGAGAACATGCCCGTGGCGGACAGCTATGTGGATGTGGTCATCTCCAACTGCGTCATCAATCTCGTTCCCAACAAGAAAATGGTCTTTAAAGAGGCCTTTCGTGTGCTCAAGCCCGGCGGAAGGCTGGCGGTCTCGGATGTGGTATTGACCAAAGAGCTGCCGGAATTCGTGAAGAGGTCCAGCAAAGCCTATATCGGCTGCCTGGCTGGGGCTATCATGAAGGACGAATATCTGCAGATCATAAAAAACGTGGGCTTTTCCGGGGTTAATGTAGTGGCCGAGTCGAGCTTTCCCGTAGAATCACTCCTCTGCGAGACAGCCGGATCGGAAGTGATTGAGATGCCCATGATCTCCGCAGAGCAGCAGAAGGAAGTGGCCGATTCTGTATTAAGCATAAAGGTCAGCGCAGTGAAGCCTAAGTAGATGATTTCGATGAAGGTCGGTTTGCTATTCTTTCTGGCAACTATCATAGCGGCATCTGCTATGACTTCCTGGGTGCAGGGAGACTGCTCTGTGGGTGGTTGCGGTGGCGGCGAAGAATCCTGGACGGAATCGGCTCAGGCTTTCATGAACTCCGATGTCCCCCTTGTCGGCGTAACCGGAAATCAGAACACAAACAGCTTCAGTTCCGGAAGCTTCCAGGCAGGTCAGACTGTAGACGCAGCTGTAAACAAAACAGTCGACAGCACAATTACCAGCACAGTCTCAAGCGTCAGCGGGGTCTATGTAACGCCCGGCAGCAGGGCCGATTCATTCCCGGCACCTGCCATGCTAAAGGCTCTGGATTCTATCTCTGAAAAGGACGTAGTGCTGGATGTATCAAACAGCCGCTCCACCGGCCAGTCTCATATCAGAGGCGGCATTCACCTTCCCTCCAAGAACTTCTTTTATGAGAATGGAACTCTTCGCAGTGTAACAGATCTGGCCGGGATTTTGGGCGGGGCCGGCGTCTCCCAGGAAGATGCGGTGATGGTCTACAGCGACTCCTTTGGCTCGGGAGAAGCAACAGCAGTCCTTTTTGCGCTGCGCTACCTGGGACATGATAACGCAAGAGCCCTGGATGGCGGACTGGATAACTGGATTGCGGCCAGCCTTCCTTTGGAGACGAAGGAGAACGTGCGCTCTTCAGTAAGCTATGCTGCGCGCCCTCGGTATGATCTTTTGGCCGATTATGATTTTGTCAAGTCCGGCCAGTCCCAGATGGTGGATGCCAGGAGCTTTCAGGATTTCGGCAAATCCAGAATTTCTAATGCCACCTTCATCAGCCAAGAAAATGTGCTGGAAGAGGGCAGGCTGAAGGCGGGGGCGGGGCTCAAGGATATTTTCGCCCGATTGAACGCCAGCCGGACGGTGGTGGTTTACTCTGACGATATTTATAGGGCTTCGTTGGTGTGGTTTGCTCTGCAGCTTATGGGATTCGATGCCAGGATTTACACCTGGCAGGACTGGCAGGCCCGTGAAATGGTGAGGATCTAGGGGGCGATGCCTGGCGGACAGGAGGCACGCTTAATTTCTTTTTCTTTTTATTATTAAAAATTCGTATACTCTATCTGAAATACTTTAATTTAAATTAATTTTTACTATATATTACCCTTATCTTGCTTTATTCCATTATTTTCCGGCAAAAAGATGTAAAATTACAAAAAGAATTTATACTACTTGTACACTATAACAGTATATCAAAATAAATCAAGTTTTAACGCCGGCCCAGTGGTAAAAATGTCAAAAAATTCCGGGAACAGTCCCGCCAACAGCTACTCTGCCCTGCAGGAGAAGGCACTTGATCTCATCGGCTCACGAGGAAATGGCCTTTTCCAGTCGGAGCTGCGGCGTCTCATGTCCATCGACAGCAGCAAGTGCTCGAAGATTGTGTGTAAGATGCAAAGCACGGGTCTCATTTATCGCGAGAAGGTTCCGGCCAGCAGCACCTATCTGATAAAGCTCACCCGGCCCCCCCTGGAGGAGATCTCTTTTGACAGGCCGGATCGATGCAATATCGATAGCTACTTAACGGAGTTCTACCTGCTTTATCTTGTGCGCGGCATCTCTGGCTAGGGGCCGCAGGGGCTTTGCGTTGAGGGCATACTGGGAGATCTTGCGGCCGTTCAATTGCATGATGGCGGCAGCAGCGGCCATCATAGGTCTCACCATCGCGGCAGGATTAGAGCCTGGGGCGACGGCACTGATTTTTCTTGCGGTTTTCCTTATTACTGGCGCCGGAAACACCATCAATGATTACTATGATCGAGAGATTGATGCAATAAATAGACCTAAGCGGCCCATTCCCAGCGGCCGCATCAGCGCAAAGAAGGCTCTTAATTATTCTCTGGCCCTCTTTGTAGCAGGATGTCTTTTTGCCGGTCTCGTAAACCAGATCTGCCTGGTAGTGGCCGTTTTCAACAGCGCACTTCTTTTTCTTTATGCCAGAAATCTAAAGGCCACGCCACTGGTGGGAAATGTCTGCGTGGCTTTTCTCACCGGCTCCGCTTTTCTCTTCGGCGGCGCTGCCGCGGGCACAGCGGGCCTTCTGGCTAACAGGATTCCCTTTTTGCTCTCCTTTTTGGTCAGCATAAGCCGGGAGATCGCAAAAGACATCGAGGACATGGCCGGCGACAAAGCGGGCGGCGCGCGCACGCTGCCTATCCTGGCGGGCGAGCGCGCTGCGGCTGCACTGGCTGCGGCCTTTGCCCTGGCAGCAGTGGTGCTGGGTTTCTTCGCGCCTTTCGGCAGGACGTATCTGGCGATAGTAATAGTTGCGGACCTGTTCTTCCTGCTCTCCGTGATGAAAATCGCACGCGGCGATGCCACGGGCTGCCAGAAGATGCTAAAAAAAGGCATGGCAGTGGCGCTGGCGGCTTTTCTGGCGGCGGCATTTCGAACTTGAATCATACGCTCGTCCATGCGTGGCTGAAAAATTTTGTATCAAGGCAATTATTGCTCATTTCGCTATGCTTTTGCCTGCCAAAATTACATCAGGTGAAAGGTGAAGTAATCTCAACTCATCTTTTTTTTGTTCAGCCATATCCAGTGATCATAGATACGGATCATTGTTAAGGATAATTGTGTTGGTCAGATCTGTAGTTTCTTACTTTACATAATCGTCTATATGACCCAAGATGGTCTCTTCTTATATTGAGTTAGAAAAATGCAGGAGTGCGACCATGAAAAGAAGCAAACATGAGATATTTTCTAAAATACTAGTGTCTCGTCAGGATTATAACGTCGTAAAGTATATA
>JBATEC010000218.1:0-4534 GCA_049663825.1 Methanothrix sp.
GTATTCTTCTGCACCTACACGGGCTTTATGGCCGTCGGCAGGAAACGATAATCAAATTGAAGGGATATCAAATATACGATGAATAAGAACTACTCTGAGGTGAAAGAAATGAAGAAGACTCTGGCAATTCTGCTTGCGGCCATCTTTTTGGTCATGGCATGCGCAGTATCGGTTTATGCCGATGATGATGAAAGCGATGAGGCCGCTGAAAGCGAGGCTGGCGAAGGAGATTCAGGCGATGATGAAAAAGAAAATAGCGTGCCCGGCTTCGAGTTCGCATTTTCTGCCGGCGTGGCAATAACTGCGGCGCGACTCATCAAGAAGAATCGAAACGGTTAAGGTCTATTTAGTGCAAAACAGTGCGCATGAATTTTGCATTCTTTCCTGCGGTGGATCTTCGAGGCGGCAAGTGCGTGCAGCTCATAGGCGGCGTGCCCGGCACAGAGGTCGTGGCCCTGGACAATCCACTGACACAGGCGGAGCGCTGGGTGGCAGAAGGCGCGGACCATCTGCATATCATCGATCTGGACGGGGCTATTTTGGGAGAAAGAGTCAACGCCTCTATCTTAAGCCAAATCGTGAAAAAGCTGGACCTGTTCATTCAGGTGGGGGGAGGCATCAGGACTGAGGAGGATGTGTCGACTATCCTGGATCTGGGTGTGGGCAGAGCCATTCTGGGAACGGCAGCCTTGAAAGATCCGGATATGGCCTCTCGCCTCGCTGATCGGCATGGTCGGGAAAGGATCATGGTGGCCCTGGATGTAAGAAGGGGCAACGTAACCACGGAGGGCTGGCAGAGGACGCTGGGAAAGAAGGCAGTGGATCTGGGCAGGCTCTTTGAGGAGAAGGGAGCGGGGTCGATTCTTTTTACCAATATCGATGTAGAGGGGCAGCAAAAAGGCATCAACCTGCAGCCGACGCGCGACCTCGTGCAGTCGCTCAAGATTCCTGTAGTGGCCGCAGGCGGCGTTACAACCATAGAGGATGTCCTGGCCTTGCGGGAGGCCGGCACAGCTGGAGCGGTAGCGGGAACGGCAATTTACACCAACAAGCTTTCCGTCCGTCGAACACTGGAGGCCCTGAGCGGGTCGAGATGAGGTGAGTGGCATGAGAAAAGGCAAAGCAGAAGGAGTGTTTCGAGAGTGCAGGGCAAATGCTGCCTTGGACCTGGACGGCTCAGGAAAGGCCCTCGTAAGCAGCGGATCGGGATTTTTGGATCACATGCTTACCGCTCTTGCCCGGACGGCTCTGCTGGACCTGACGGCCGAGGCGAAGCCGGGCTTTTACAAAACTCAGGCCCTGGGCGAAGCCATCGGCCTGGCCATGGATGAGAGCCTGGGGGATCGCAGCGGAATTCGCCGCTACGGCTCCTCTTCTGTGCCCATGGACGAGGCCCTGGCCGATGTGGCCCTTGATTTCAGCGGCCGGCCCTATCTGGTCATGGCAGGAGAGTTTCGGGGCGAGAGAATAGGCGACTTTGAGGTACAGTTATTGCAGCCATTCCTGGAAGCGCTCTGTACCGGCGCGAGGCTCACTCTGCACGTGCGCTTTTACGGCGAGAACGACCACCACAAGGCGGAGAGCACCTTCAAGGCGCTGGGCTTCGCCCTTCGACAGGCCTGGGCGCAGGAGGGGATGGGCGTTCCCAGCACCAAGGGCGTGATTTAGAAAATAATATAGACTAAAAGAGACCCTCAATCTGCTTGAAGTCAATTCTCGCAGTCGAGTCCAGCGTGAGCGGCGTCAGAGAGATCTTCCTATCCTGATAGACGGCCTGCACATCGGTGCCTTCCTCATCACTGGTGATCAACTCTCCGTCTATCCAGTAGTAGGGCCTGCCCCGCGGATCAAGGCGCTCCTGCACCGTGGTCTTGAAGATCTTGCGGGCCAGGCGGGTAACGACGATCTCCGTGTCCTCAGTAGCATCTGCCGGCACATTCAGATTCAGGACATCCACGCCTTCCGGCAGGCCGTGCTCGAGCACCTTGACGGCCACGCGACGCAGCACTTTCGTGGCTACGTCAAAGCTGTGCTTGCCTCCTTGATGCATATCGAACTTGTCTCCCTGGTCTACCACCTGAATGGATGCGGCAATGGAGGGGATGCCGTAGCTGGCCGCCTCCAGAGCAGCGCCGATGGTCCCGCTGGTGGTGACGGTATCGGTGCTGATGTTCTCACCCACATTGATTCCCGAGACGACGAGGTCGGGAAGCTCCCCTTTCATAATGGCGAAGATGCCGATGATGACGGAATCGACTGGCGTTCCCGTGACGGCATAGGCCGAAAATCCGTTCAAGTTCACGTGAACGTAGCGCAGCGGCTCAAAGACTGAAACCGATCTTCCTACGCCGCTCATCTGCCCGGATGGCGCAGCTACTACTACCTGGCCCAGGCCATGCACGCTCTTCGCGGCTGCCTGCAAGCCGGAGGCGTAAACACCGTCATCGTTGCTCACCAGTATGCGATGCATTACGGACACCAAAGATGCCTAAGATATTAAAACATCTGCTAATTGAACATTTGCAGAAGCCGTTCTACGATCTTGTTGAAGCTGCCGCCCGCGTCCGTCCCGCTCTGCACAAACGACTGCCCGCGATCGCCCAGGGCGCAGACACTGGGATCGATGGGAATGGCCCCCAGGAAGGGCACATTCATCTCCTCCGACATTCTTTGCCCACCACCAGCGCCAAAGATGCTTATGCTCTCGCCGCAATGCGGACAGACGAGGCCAGACATATTCTCCACAATGCCGAGCACTGGAATCTTCATGGCCTTGACCATGTTCACGGCTTTGCTGCTGTCCAGGAGCGCGACCTCCTGGGGTGTGGTTACTATTATCGCGCCCGCCAGCTCAGGAATTAGCTGCACCACACTTAGCGGTTCATCGCTGGTGCCGGGCGGCAGGTCGATGAGCAGAAAATCGAGATCGCCCCAGTTCACATCCTGGATGAACTGCTTGATGGCAGCCATCTTCATGGGCCCGCGCCAGACCACAGGCGTTTGCCGGCTGGTGAGAATTAGAGCCATTGAGGCAACCTTGATGCCGTCAGCCAGAGCGGGCTCGATTCCCTCCTGGCCCTGCTTCAGCCTTGCATCCTCGATATTCAGGAGCTTGGGGATATCCGGGCCGGTGATGTCGGCATCAAGTACGCCCACACAGAGACCCCTCATCTGCAGAGCGCGGGCTAAGTTGACGGAGACGGTGCTCTTGCCCACACCCCCCTTGCCGCTGGCGATGATGATCTTGTGTTTTATTCTGGCCATGCGATCGACTTTGCACGTGCACTCTTGTCCATCGCTTTGATCCTTGCAGGAGCCCTTCTGGGCACAATCAGAACTACAGTAAACGATAGCAGTTACCTCCTATTTTTGGCATAGATTCTTTCGCAGATCAGGTCGGGCGCTGGGGCGAAAAAGGTTTTGGTGGCCGGTGGCCAGACGCTTAGAGTGGTAATTTGAAATCGATTATAAAAAAGGAGATGGGGTCAGCAACTATTTACACACACGGTAGCCAATCAACACTGATTGCACCGCAGGTGGAATTGCCCCACAGCTGGATGAACTTCTCGATGGAGAAGACGCCAGTCAGGTCCTCGACTGATCTGCCGTACTCGGCATGGCGGCCCTTGAGCTGGTCGTCGGCAAGCGGGTCCCTGGAGATCCAGCCGATGTGGGCAACACCGATAACATTGCTGTTCAGGTTAGCCTCGAGAACACCGGTGCAGCAAGGCGAGTCAAGAGGTATCAGTACTTTAGTGAATATCTCGGGGTCCATCTTATCGGTCCATTTCTGTTCGTCTATGTTGAAAGCAAATCCATAACCTCTGGTCTTTACCTCGGTGGTCTTCTGCAGGTGCTCAGCATGGGTGTACATCTCAGTCAGTACTGCCCCGATTCGGTAGTTCTGCACGCATAGCTTCTCAACCCACTTCTGGTCGTAGGTGCAGGTCTGGTATGATACGGGCATGTACTCGAATTCAGCTTCCTTGGTAAAGTTGATGTAATCTAGATTATTGTGCCCAGTCGGATAGTTACAGCGCCAGCCACTATCATAATAGGGTACCCCAACTTGAGGATCACCTTCGACCAAGAAAGCACCCAACGGCTTATTATCTCTGTCTAGCTGCCTTTCTGCTTCGAGCTCAGTCTTCTCAGTGATGACGTTGCCGGATCCAGACTCTTTCTCTACCAGTTTCTGGCCGCTAAAGCCGGTCTGAGTCGAGACTATCATCTCTACGTTCTTGTAGCCGACACCCTTAACGAATGCCTTTTCGTCGAGGATCGCCGCGAGGTCCTGGGCGGTCTGTAGCCACGATAGCGCTGGGCTGCCTGGTCGCTGTCGGCTCCTGCTCATCCTTGAATCGCATGTCGTCGCGCTGTGCCGGTCGAGCCTCGTCTCGTGTTCTCCGTGACGGCTCGCCTGGATCGCGGCCCGGTCCTGGGCAGAGATGGCCGGGACGCCCGCACGCCAGAGGGGCCGGGGTGCGCAAGGCGTCTGCGCTTGCGGTCTCGCTGGTTAGTGTCGCTCGCTGGC
>JBATEC010000219.1:0-6751 GCA_049663825.1 Methanothrix sp.
GGTTCACCTTTGTCATTAATCCTGGTGTAGAGCCGACCAATAATCGAGCAGAGAGAGCGTTGCGACCCCATGTCGTTTTGAGAAAGATCTTGGGCACGCTTCGCAATGATAAAGGAACATCGATTCATCAATCAGGTTATTCCAGCCCTCTTGCCGCATGCACCGACTCCCTGTCCCCCGTGCGCAGCCGGGCGCCCCTGGTGGTGATAGAGCCTTCCGGATTTCTATTTGCGGCTTTGTAATTTTGTTTCATTCAATCTCATCAAACTCATACTCTTCCCACTCTCTCTCCCCCAGCAGCACCTAGAACTCGGGCGGCGTGAGAATGGGTATTCTATATTTGGCTGCATCGTCCAAGGCCACCCTGGGGCAGGCCGTGGAGACTGCGGCCTCAGCCCCCAGGTTGAGCAGCCGGTCCGGCTCGATGTTGTCCAAAAATACCAGAAACATCTCCCGTCCCCTGGATTCTCCTAAGGCCTTCAGCCGCTCTGCAAGGGCCATTCTCCTCTGTCCGGGCTTCTTGGATACCAGGATGGCGAAGCGCTTCGCCGCTCCGGCACGAGTGATGGCCCCAAAGCGTCTGCGCAGCATGGGATCGGTATCGATTTCGGATACCTCGCCGGTAACTGGGTCTGCGATTACCACTCTCTTTCCGGTGGCCAGGGCGATTCCGAGGGGATGAAACTGTCCCGTGCCGATGAATAGATGCTCCTTCACATCCAGGGCTCTGGCTGTGCTGTAGCTGCAGCCCAAAACCTGGCCTGGATACTTGACCCGCTCTCCGGCGGGCCCGACAACGCCCTGGATGCCATGTGCCTTGAGGGCCTCGAGCGCCTGGTCTAGCTTGTGTACATGCTGGATCGTAGTAGTAACGCCTACTCTCCTGGCCGTGAGGACAATGGCAGCCTTCTCCACCACGTCTTTCAGGTCCTCTTTCATCCTGGCCTCCAGAAAGATAACATTATCCGGCCCATCCTCAAGCTGTGCATGGCCCAGATGGAGCATCAGATCCACCTCCCGGCAAAGCTGCATGTCCACGTCGCAGGCCCCAAAGCAGGGATCTCCGGAGATGATGACCTTGGCTCCCGTCTTCCCCTCAATGCGTCGAGCCAGGGCGGGCGTGGCTCTTTTCAGACCTTCCGGAGCCTGCAGGCCCACAAGGCGCGCCCCGCTCTTCTGGATAAGATCTATCGCCTGATCCAGGTCAAGGTCGTAGCCTGAGAAGCCGGACTTAGAACCATCGGTCGAGTGTGCTCTGGCCACGCGTGTAAACCTCCTCCAGCCTTTCCGCCGTCTTTTCCACTCTCTTCCTATCAAAGTCCCTCTCTTCAACCAGGAAGGAGACGATCTCATCCACGCGAGGCTTTTTCATCTTGATCTCATAATCATCCGTAACATCAGGATGAAGGAAGAATTCCCGGATCAGTGCGAAGTTCTCGATCTTCTCCTCTTGATCGGCCAGAATGGACTCCAGATCTCCTTTTTCCCTGATCAGCTTTAAAGCCGTCTTTGGGCCGACCCGGGTTAAGCCGCCGTTGTAGTCGGTACCGCACATAATGCCGATCTCCACAAGCTGCTTTCGGCTGATGCCCAGGCGTGCCAGCCCTTCCTTTAAATCGATAATCTCAGGCTCTACATCCACGTAAATATTCTTCTTGGGAAGCTTCCGTTTGCCGGTGATGGCCAGGTTCCTCACCACCTGGGGGGCCCCGAAGAGGAGCGAATCATAGTCCTGGCTGCCCATAAGTTCGACGTCGCCCCTCGCTGCCATACTAGCAGCCTGCGCTTCGCCTTCCGATGGGGCCTGAATGACGGGAAGCCCCATGGCTAAAATGAGCCTCCTTCCGTCCTCCAGGATCTCGGAGTTGATTCGGGAGGCAGCCTGGGCATACTTGAATCCATCCTGGCCAAAGGCCGTTGCTTCTTGCCAAGCGGCAGCCGCCTTTTCCCTTACCTGGGACCTTTGCGCTAGCGTTTCTGCCTTAAAGGAAGGCGGCTCTCCGTCGAAGATAAAGGCCACCTTGACCCCGGCTTCAATGAGATTGGTAGTGCGGTATAATAAACCGGATAGATGCGAGGTCACTCTTCCCTGACTGTCCATGAGCGGCGTGCCGTCCTTTTGCCGTATTATGCTCAGGAACTGGTAGAGGGTGTTGAATGCATCGATCGCCACCCATCTACCGGAGAGATCCTTTATCTCGATCTTCTTTCTATGCAGCAGGTCTCCCAAATCAACGCCCATGTTTTATCCCTTGTAGCTCCTCTATGATAAATAATATCTTTAAATACGAGTTTGTGGTGATCTAATTAGGATGTGCAATTCATGATCGAGATTACAGAGGCAGCAGCTAATATGATAAAACGCAGTCAGGTTGAGGGCAAGGTCATCAAGATGTTCCTGGCGGCAATTGATGCCACCGGCGCGAGCTATGGTCTGGCTCTGGGGGATGTGGAAGAGGGCGACAAAGTCTTTGAGAGCCGGGGTGTGAAGATCTACATGAGTCCAGAAGATACTGAACTGCTCAGCGAGACCATAATCGATTATGTGGATGACGATCGAGGAACCGGTTTCATCATTCGGGGCCCTGAAGATGAAGTCTCAAGTTGTGGTTCCTGTGGCAATGCCGATAGCTGCGAGCATGATCACAGCAGTTGCGATCACGACCACGACCACAGCGGCTGCGGGCACGATCACAGCGACTGCGGTTGCAGCTAGCTGAATCATAATTTTTTTATCAATTATTTTTATCATGCCTGTGCTAATCTGCTAATCGTAATCCTTAAATATGATACGTGTTAGCATGGAGCATGTTAGCATTCGTGGGATGATACGATTTGAGTGAGATTGGCAAGAGAGTTCGAATTGAAAGGATAATGGACAGAGACAGCGGGAACACAGTTATAATTCCACTGGACCACGGCATATCCGTCGGACCCATCAAGGGATTGGTCGACCTGCCGGAAATGGTAAACAAGGTGGCCAAGGGTGGAGCCAATGCCGTTCTCCAGCAGAAGGGAATGGTCCGGCATGGACATCGCGGCTACGGTCGAGATGTCGGCCTGATTGTGCACATGAGCGCCTCGACCTCTCTTGGCCCCGATCCCAATAACAAGGTTCAGGTTTGTCTGGTGGAGGAGTGCCTGAAGATGGGTGCAGATGCCGTATCCGTTCACATCAACATCGGCTCGGAGACCGAGTCCGATCAGCTCAGCATACTCGGCTGTGTCAGCGAGCGCTGTGACTTCTGGGGCATGCCGCTCATAGCTATGATGTATCCGCGCGGCAAAGCCATCATGAACCCCAATGATGTGGAGGTCGTGGCCCATGCCGCCCGGGCCGGAGCGGAGCTTGGCGCTGACATCATCAAGACCAACTACACCGGCGATATCGATTCCTTCCGGCGGGTGGTGGAGGGCTGTCCCGTTCCCGTGGTCATCGCCGGCGGGCCCAAGACCGAGACGGACATGGAGTTCCTGCAAATGATTGACGGAGCCCTGCAGGCGGGCGCTCGTGGTGTGGCCATCGGCAGGAATGTCTTCCAGCATAAAGACCCTGTAAAGATGACCATGGCCATATCTGCAATCGTCAACAAGGGCAAGACGGCAGAAGAGGCGATTAAGATACTGGGTTGAATGCAAATTTTCCAGAAAGGCTGGGGGAAGACGCGATCCTCTTCATTCTCTCAGCCTTTCAATTGATTATTTATTTTCCCCAGGTCATCTCTATATTTTAGAGAGCGATGCTTTTGGCAGTAGTTGAAGATAGCGAAATATAAGGTCATTTGATGATCCAATTCCACAGGGAGCTAGGAGATGTCATCAATCCTGAGGTCGCCGATCCTGTGAGCTTCACTCCCACAGACGTTGACCTCCTTCCTGAGCCAACCGAATACCTGGACCATGAGGGAAACCGGAGAGTCCAGCAGGAGAGCTGCGTGAAAGATACCTTCGTCATCAGCTATCGAAGAAATACCATCCACATGGTCAGAAATGCGGCTATGATCTGGCAGTGGTGGTTGTAACACAGGTTTACGGGGTCATACGCGTTTGAGTTGAAAGCTAAGGCAATTCAGATGCTGAAGTAGCTTATGCCAAAGCCAGGAAGATGGGATATGACGGTTATGCCTCATATCCATCGTTTTAATCATCTGGCCAGGTTCCGGCCCCGCCTCTAGCTCATCTTTCCGGTCGTGTGGCCCAGATGTTCTGGCAAGACAACAAGCTAGCCCACCATTGATTGAATTCTTATGGATAAAGTTGGACTTCCAAGCATAGGCATGAGATAGATCGCGGCAAAAGCTTCCCAGATGGCTGCGACTGCCAGGACTACCACGACCAAAACGTATAGTTTCCATGTAGCCTCCAAACCTTTTACGTAGCCCTGCCTTCTAGTGTCAGCTCCTACAATCTCAGGCCAAAGGAATGCTTTCCCCTGGATATAAGCTGCCAGCATTGCCAGTATGTATGCTTCTCCTTCAAGGACCATAGTCAACCAAGCAGGCACGCTATAGGCCTCAAAGGGGATAAGCGAAAGGACTAATACGCCCCATAAAACGGCCCTAAACGATCCCATCAGCAGGCCGAAAAAAGGGACCACCATAGAAGGTAGAGTGATATAGAGAATGGCGCCCAAAACCAGGTTAACGATAAAGGTCAGGACCACAGCTGTCAAGAAATTTCCGCTTATGTAGGCGTCTGCCACCATGACCAAGGGGCCACCATCAGTGAGGGCCTGCGCTGTGCCCTCTTTCAGCCACTGTGCAATAGATGGATTTAAGGAGGAATAAACAGCACCCAAAAGAACCAACCCAAAATAAACTATATTTAGGATTAGGTAAGGTCTACTGTTTTCTTTTACTATCTTCATAGCATCCTTTAGGCTAAAGGTCATAATATTCTGAAGCTTGTGAGACATTTCACAATCATCTCCTTCACTTGATCCCACCATACTATATGGATACTATTAAAACTTACTGGTCAGTCATTATTATTACTCAATAGCCAGATTTATAACTCAGGAATCTATCTGCAATTAACCATGCCAAAAGTCCTTCCCGAATACAAAGAAGAAGCCAAGAAGAAAATAATTGCTGCCGGTATTGAGGTAATGAGTGAGAAGGGATACAATCAGACGACCATGGATGATATTGCTGCCCATCTCGGTGTAAGCAAAGGGGCACTTTACCTCTACTTCAAGAGCAAGGACGACCTAATTGTTGAGAGTGCGAAAAATATGCAATCGCACCTCTCGCAACTTCGCCATATGCAGATGGCGAAGTCTCCTATGAAGGCCCCTCTCGATGTCTGGATCGAAATTCTTGATAATTTCTTGCCATTTAACCCAAAGATAAATAGGCTTTATTTCGAACTCGTTGCCATAATCGAACGAAATCCTGAGATCAATGAAATTTCCGCAAAAAATTTAGTGGAGGAGATCGAAATGATCGAACGTGAAATCGCCTCCCAGCAGCAGAAAGGGCTCGTTCGTACCGATGCCGATCCTCGCACCATCGCAGTCGCTTTGATATCCATTCTCAACGGCCTGCGCTTTATGAATATCCTCGGTCTCGATCGAAATGAGATGCAAAAGAGATGGATTGAAATGGGGCGGATTGTGCTAGGGATAAAAGACTAAGTCAAACTTCGGCGGCGCACCCTGCAGCAGAGCTGCGGGGCATGAAAAGCGTCACCTCCTGGTTAATCGAAATCTAGCAAATTCATTTGCTTGTGTCCCTCTTTATCTTTCGAGGTCCCCTGCAGTTCAATGTTGATGGCAAAGATTTCCTCCGGAAATTGGCGCACCTGGAGAAATGCCCGCCGCACCGTCTGTGATTTTATCCTCATCATAGCCCCTTAAAACCTTCTCATCATAATAATATGAAATTTTGAACTCTATGCAGCCCAAAAAGTGACTCTTATCCAAAAAGGAACTATCCTGAACATCTGAACGATCAATAACCTCATATCCAAGCCTGTGTTCATCGTTCATTCAATCCATCATTTATCTACCGTTCAGACCCAGTAGAGGTTAGCGGGCCTCCCGAAGAGGACGCCCGCAGAAGTTAGCGAAACAGGAGTGTCTGGAAATGAATGCAAAAGATGTGAAAGCATGGACCCGTCTTGCTCTGGTCTTGGCCGTGCTCCCTCTGCTGTGCTTGGCTGCGATGGCACAGGAGAACAGCGCAGACGGCTGGTATCAAAAAGGCCAGAAGCTAATGGAAAATGAGTCTTATATAGAGGCCATCAAAGCATACGATAAGGCCATTGAAATAGATTCCGAGAACGCCAGCATCTGGATGGGCAAAGGTGATGCTCTCATCAGAATGGGAAATTACAATGAATCACTGAAGATTTACGAAAATGCTTCAAAGATGACTGATAAAATCACACAGGCTAACCCCCAGGATGCGGAAGGCTGGTTTGTGAGAGGCGAACTTCTTCAAAGGCTTTCAAAGAACGATGAGGCCATCAAATCCTTTGACAAAGCCATAGTTGCGAATCCAAAGTACGTTGAGGCCTGGTACAGGAAAGGAGCAATGCTGCAGAATGGTGCATGGGGATTGCCTGCCAAAGAGAGCATTAAGACCTTTGAAGAATCCCTCGAAGCTCTGAATAAGGCCATTGAATTATAGTTATTTGCATAAGTCTTTATAATTAATGTTATTTGATATAAATTTCTCTATCCAATACCCCGCATAGCTTTTTAATTTTGCAAAGCTACAATAAGATTCCACGATGATGTGCTTCATCT
>JBATEC010000220.1:0-10786 GCA_049663825.1 Methanothrix sp.
TTACGTTGTCTTCTATAATTATAATAGACAACGTTCTGCAATATAAACTTGTGTATTTTATTTTGCGTCAAATACTAAGCTTGCGAAACTGTTCTTCAAACCTTCGGCTCCAGCCTTCTTCTCACCGATTCAGCGTGCGCCTTCAAGCCTTCCGCCTCGGCCAGAGTGGTAATAGTATCCTCCAGTCTCAGGAGCCCGTCATCTGTGATCATCTGCACACTGATCTTCTTGGTGAAGTGGTCCACGTTAAGTCCCGAGAAGACCCGGGCATATCCGGAGGTGGGAAGCACGTGATTGGTGCCGCTGGCATAGTCGCCTGCCGCTACAGGCGTGTACTTTCCCAAGAACACGCTGCCGGCGTTGCGTATATACCTCAGGACGTCCATGGGATCCTTGGTGATTATCTCCAAATGTTCAGGCGCAAAGGCATTGCAAAAGTCGACTGCCTCGTCCATGTCGTTTGCCACGAGAACAGCACTGTGCTCCAAACTCTGCTTCACAATTTCGCTGCGCGCTGCGCCTGCGGCCTGGATACTCAATTCCTCAATCACGGCGCTGGCCAAAAGATCATCCAGAGAGACCAGCACTGAAATGGACTTGGGATCATGCTCACCCTGGGCAATCATGTCTGCGGCGATAACTCCAGGATCGGCGGTCCTATCGGCCAGGATGAGAACCTCGCTGGGACCTGCCGGAAAGTCGATCTCCACGCTGCCCCGCAGAAGCATCTTGGCCGCAGTGACATAAACATTGCCCGGCCCCACGATCTTTTGCACCCGCTCAAGGCTCTCGGTGCCAAGGCCCATCGCAGCTATGGCCTGAGCTCCGCCCAGCTTGTAAATCTCATCGGCGCCGGCCATATCGGCAGCCACCAGGGTGAGAGGAGTTACGGACCCGTCGGCTTTGGGTGGAGTGCATACTACTATCCTTGAAACGCCGGCCACTTTGGCAGGAATAACATTCATCAATGCAGAGCTGGGATAAGAGGCCCGCCCGCCTGGCACATAGGCACCCACAGAGTCAAGCGGTACGACCTTCTGGCCCACTGTGACGCCGGGAGCAATCTCGGTCATCCACAATTCCCGCTGCTTCTGCTGGTTATGGAATTGGAAGATGTTGTCTGCTGCATCGGATAAGGCTTCCATGAGCCTTTCTTCCACCAGATCGTAAGCTGCATCGATCTCTTCCTCGCTCACGCGCAGTTCATCGAGACGGGCCCCCTCAAACTTCTCAGTGTAGGCGAAGAGCGCCTCATCACCCTTATTTCCAACCTCCATGACGATCTCATTAACTGCGGAAAGCACATCTGCAATGCCAACATCTCGGGAGAGAAGCCCTTGCAGATCCTCATCCTTCAGTTCACTCAGCATACTCATAATCATCGTAATAGCCTCCAATATTATTCAAGCGGAATTGTTCCTGCCCCTCTGTCCTTTGTAAAGGGAGACGACGCGCTCCAGGCTGTCCGCCTCCTCTAGAGATTTGTCGTCCCTTACGGCGACCATCCTGGGAAAACGCAAGGCATATCCTGAGGAGTAGTTGGGACTCTTTTGTATCTCCTCATAGGCCACCTCGAAGATCACCGCCGGCTTGATCTCCACCTCCATGCCCTTCTCCAGCAGAATCAGTTCCCTGAACATATCAGTGAGCTCAGCTAAAGCATCGTCCGAAAATCCTGTGGCCACAAAGCCCACATCTAAAATATTGCCGGTGGCAGTGTCCTGGCACCCCAGCCGGTAGGAGCCTAAAAAGCTCGCTCTGCGGCCTTCGCCCCACTTTGCGCCTATCACCACCAGGTCGAGAGTTTCCATAACCGGCTTGATCTTCAGCCAGTTCTTGCCCCTCTTTCCCGGAGCGTAGATTGAGGCGGGATTCTTTAAAATGAGCCCTTCATGGCCCGCATTCAGAGCCTGACGGTAGATCTCCTCGGCAGCCTCGACACTGTCGGACAGAACCTGATCGGCAAGAAGAGATGGATGGGCAGGATTCCCTGTGGTAATCTTCTCCAAGAGTGCTCTTCTTTCGCTTAAGGGCAGATCGGTCACGCTCTTGCCATCCAGATAGATCAAATCGAACAGGAAAAGGCGCAAGGGAATTTTGGCAGCAAGCATTTCTACATTGTATTTCCTGCGAAACCGCTTCAAAATCTCCTGGAAGGCCATGGGACGGCCGTCTTTGCCGATGGCCACGGCTTCTCCATCCAGTATGGCGCTCTTTGCAGTTATCTGCCTGGCAGCCAGGACGATCTCCGGCAGAGAAGCCGTCACATTCTCCATGCGCCGAGAGAAGATGGCAACGCTGTCCCCTTCTTTATGGATCTGCACGCGAGCGCCGTCATATTTCCACTCGATAGCAGCAGTGCCGATATCAGCCAGCGAGGCTGGAATGCTCTCGCCCAGCGAAGCGAGCATCATCTTGATGGGGTGATTGATCATGACCGATAGCTCTGCCAGAGTGCCACGCCTGGCGGCCACTGCTACCAGGCCCATATCGTTGGTGAGGTTATAGGCCCGCTCCACGCCCTCTGCATCGGCCCCGCTCTTGGAAAAGGCCCTGGCAACGGCATCGCGCACGCCCCCTTCGCCTACGCCGATCCTCATGTCCTCTATGGCCAGCCTGGCGATATATCTGGCCTCGAGAGATCCGGCCTGGCTGAAAAGAAATTGCAGGTTTTTAACTTTAGCATCCTGGCTTCTCTTGCCGGAAGCGCGAGCTATTGCCACAAACCTCTCATAAACGTCTGCGATGGAAAGCGGCTCCTCATTTAGAAAGGCGGCAAAGCCAAGTGGCCTTCTCTTCTCCACAATGCCGGCAGCAACCAGGCCCGGGTCCCCAGTGGCACGAAGCATTTCCGAGATCTGCCCGGCAGGGCAGCCGCATGCTTTCGCCAGGGCCTCATAGAGGATGCTGGGGCCCACGCCCATAACCAGATCGAGGCTTGGCGGAAAGAGCGTGCCCATGACATAGCTGCAGGCCACAGAGAGTTCAGCCTCTTCCAATCCGGCCAGGAACGCTGCGACTAGGTCGATCTTCTCCAGGGAGCCGGATACGGCCTCTACATTCTGGCAGAGCTTTGCGAAGGCAAGAAAGCTGGTCATTTAGAATATGGCATCGATGCGTTTCGTCCTGTAGATGCTTATGATGTCTGTCAGAATGGCGGAAGCGGTCTCGATTGAGCCGGCACCAAGACCGGTTACTGTTATGGTTCCCGATAGATCGGTGTAGATAGCCGCCGAGTTCAGGGTTCCAGACACTGCTATGGGGCTGCCCAGAGGCACCAGAGTGGGCCGCACAGTGAGTGCAGGCACATCACCGATGAGCTTGATGGCATAACCGCGCTTCTTGGCCAGGGCCAGTGCTTCTGGAGTGACGCCGGTGATGCCGGTCACATCCACATCGCTGTACTTGATGTTCATGTTGAAGAGCGAATTGGCCAGGATGACCACCTTTCCGGCAGTGTCCACGCCTTCTACATCGTAGCTGGGATCGGCCTCGGCGATTCCCAGGTCCTGGGCCTCGCTCAGAGCATGAGTGTAGGGTATGCCTTCCTCGGTCATGCGGGTGAGGATGTAGTTGCAGGTGCCGTTGAATATACCGCGGATGCCGAAGATTTCGTTGCCAACCAGCGTGCGTTCCACCAGGCTGATGAGAGGCATGGTGCCGCCCACGGTAGCCTCGAACTTCATCATCACGCCGTTGTCCTCGGCCAGCTTTTTCAGTCGGCTGTAGGAGACTACCAGCGGCCCTTTGTTGGAGGTGACGACATGCTTGCCGCTGGAGAGGGCCGCTTCCATGTGGCCCAGACCGGGTTGACCATGTACGATGTTGGTGGGAGTGACCTCGACAACCAGGTCGGAGTCGATGGCGGATATGGCCTCTTTGCCCTTCATGCTGGTGGTGGCCAGGTTGGCCAGCGTCCTCTCGCCCAAAATCTTCTCAGCGTCCACGCCGTCTTCCGCCATCACTGTGCCGGTGTGATCGGTGACGCTGATCAGTTTAAGGTTCAGGCCCATATCCCGGAGCATCTTCTTCTTGCGATTTAAGACGTCGACCACGCCGTGGCCGACAATGCCGTAGCCCACCAGGGAAACCTTGATGTCTCTCATACCGCCTCCGCTTCTATCGGCTCAATTACAAGCAGCTTCTTCTCGGCACCAACTTCGCGCAGGATGGCCAATGCCTTCTGGATCTCGGCCTTGCCGGTGGCACGTATCTTGAGATAGGCGGAAGACGGCTCGTCCACACCAGTCATGATCAGAGAGACATCCATGACCTCGGCAAAGCCGGTGGAGTCGATGCGGTTTACGGTATCTCCCAGATCGCTGTGCAGTACATGGCCTACCAGCACGACAGAGACAGCCTCAATGAGGCGGTCTTCGCCCGCTCGCACCACGGAGATGCCGCTCTCCTTAAGCTTGGAGTTGACGATCTCGATCCTGGACCGGTCCATCTCCACTACGAAGCGAACCGGGATCATGCCGCGGGGGGTCTTCCTATCCCTTTGATGAACCACGCTGATGATGTTGGCCTTGTTATCACTAAAGGGCTGCAAAGCCAGGAGAAGCTGACCTGGTATGTCCTGCAGCTCTAAATCCATGGAAAGTCGCATAGCATTCCTCATAATATGATGAACGTCTGGTTTATGTTATGGGAAATAAAGGTTGTGTAGAATTCTTTTGCGTGCCGTAGTATCTTAGCCGACCAAGATGGATCGCCGTGGCTCCAATATTCAATTTATCCGCTCGCTCAGCAAGCTGGCCGCATGAAGAAACGCCGCGTCCTTCATCTCCCCATCTACCGGCATCTTCGCTATCCCCAACCTACGCGCCAGAAGCTCCGCCCTATCCGTCCCGAAGTAAATCTCCATGCCTTTCAGGCGCAACAGAAGGCGGAACAGCTTAACCTCAGGCCTCGTGGAATCAAAGAGCCTAGCAAGCTCGCCCTTGGCCGCAGGATCTTCATTGAGCCGCAAGGCAAAATCGTCTATCCTGGCCCTCAGTTTTTTATCAGCAGAGCATATTGGAAAGGTGCCGATCTTTTGCTGCTCTTCACATGTGAGCAGATTCATTTTGGTGAGGTAAAGAGCGGCTGTGCACACCTGCGGCTTGACGGAATGGATGCGGCATCCGGGCAGGCTGGAATCGAAGAATGGGCAGGGCTCGCCCTCTTTTTTGCCCAGCATCCTGGCCGATCCCACCAGATCGCCCTTCAGCTCATGAGGCCTTGTGCAGTCCATCATGAACCTCTTCAAGGAGAGGCCCTGGTGTCGGGCGATCCTGCGGCAGTCATCTATGGATACGGCTATCCCCTTCTCCTCCAGGCAGCACCGGCCGCATCTCTCGCACACGACCAGCAGGTGCAGCGCAGCATTTGCCAGGAAATAGGGCTCAAATTCCGGGGAGATCAACTCGTCCATCTCCTCCTTAACCAAATCCAGGTTTTTCGGCCCGCCATGCTGCACAAGCCTTTGCAGGGCCTGCATGGCTCTTATGCCACGATCGATTTCTTCCATTCCTAGATCCAATTTACAGTTATCTCTTCCGTAATTTCGATGAGCGCTGCAAACCCCTGTCGCAGCTCTCCTACATTGACGATCCGGGTGGAGCCGATGAAACACTCCCCCCGCGCCTCGTGGATGTGACCGCAGAGCAATAGGTCGGGCTGATACTCCTCAACGAAACGGCGCAGGCTGACCGATCCCGAGCTTTCCCCATTGTAAAGAGTATCTTGTGCACCACGAGGCGGCTGATGCACAACTACTATCTTGATTCTTGCGTCTGTTATATTCTGATAAGCTGCGGCCAGAGCCTCATAAACCTCATCATCTCGATGATAGTAGCGAGCAGGATCTTCCAGCCGCCTGGGGTCTCTCGCCACTATTCCGCCCATGCCCAGAAAGCCGACGTCTTCAAGGCAAAAGGAGGAGCGATGCAGCAATCGAAGGCCCGCCTTTTCCCACAGATCGGGCACGATATCCCGTTGGTCCATGTTTCCGGGAACGATGAGCACGGGCGGCCCCAGGTTGGCCAGAGCGAAAGCAACAGGACGGGCCGTCTCCCTGCTGCCGGCATTGTGCAGGTCGCCGCAAAAGACAATGAGATCTGCATCAATATCCTTCAGGCTGTCAAGCATCTCGATACGATCATGCAGATCCGCCAGCCCTAAAATCCGGAATGGCTTCTTTATGCCTGCCATATTCTCTTCAGCCTCATTTTTGCGCCTGGCTAAGCCAAATCCAGAAATGCCAAAGCGTCAGGATCATATAAATAGAATACGAACTGGCCCTGGAAGATAGGCTAATTAGCATTCATCAGCCAAATCAAATGCAAAAAGAGGAGAAGACATGAAAAAGGCTACATTATTTCTGATCTGCATGGCATTCCTGGCGACCATTGTCGCCCTAGCTTCTTATGCATCAGCAGGATGTGCATCCTGCGTGAAAGAAGGCGATTGGACCCAGAGCGCCAGCAACTTTATTGAAGGCAAGTCCACAAGCGACGAGCCCGCCGAGTTCGGGCCTAAATCAGTGAGAAAGACCGAGTCGCAATTCGAGAGTAAGACCAAAGCAGCAGAAGAGACCGCACCGAGCAACGCAAATGCAGATGCAAGCACTGCATCACAGTCCCAAACAGGGAAATTAATTCTAAAGAGCATAAATGCCACGCCGGCTTTGGTAAACTCTGCAAGCGCGGTAAAGATCACAGCCGTCTTTGCCCTGAACGGCACTGAGCAGGCGGAAGATCAGACGGAAATACAGCTCACAGCGACAGCTTCCATCAAGGACTCGACCGGCAAAGAGGTGGAAAAGCTCAGCCTGATTAGAAAATCCGGAAATGAGTACTCCAAAGATTGGAACGCCAGTGTCCCGGCGGGCATCTACAGCGTAGACATTGCCGCCTCGTCTCTGCAAGGAGCTGGAAACTTCAAAGACGCCCTGCAAATTGAGGTAGTCGGCTCAGGCAATACCACCACAAACGCCACCACTGCAGCGTAAAACAAGCAATGAATACAAGCTGGCGAAAAAGCCAGCTCTTTTCTTTAACTCATAGAAATCGCGAAGCACAAATATGGACTTGACGGGATTCGAACCCGTGGCCTCCGCCTTGCGAAGGCGGCGATCTACCACTGATCTACAAGCCCAATCTTAAAGAGAGAGGTTTAGAGGAGTCCGACCTCTTCCACCTCTGCCGATTCCACGCCGGGTAACTTGCGGACAGCTTCCTCAATCTCATCCGGGCTTCTGCCTCCCTTATCGTCCATTATTGTTACGACGATTAAGGCCTTTAAACCAAAGGCTATAGGCATCTCCTGGATAGCATGCAGCTTGGCAAAGGATGGCACTACCTTCCTGATCTCCTCGGCGAGCTTTTTCAGATCAACATCCATGCTCTCCGGCATAACCTTCATTCTTACTGCGGCATCTCCCATCTATTACACCTCACGGTCCTGAGAAGCCACAGGCTTTGCAAGAATAAACGTTGCTCTGCTTTTTACATTTGTTGCATCTGGCAATCACGGTTCCGCAGCTGGGGCAAGGAAACTTCGTCCCGCCCGCGCCGGTCAGCGTAATGCCACATGATATGCATTTCTCGGGTATTTCTTCCTTCATGTTATCTCCTCCATGATTGATGTGGTTCTCTGTATAAACCTTCCCATAGATAGGCTGAAATTAGGATGAATTTTGCCGCGATTTCTTTCTTATTAGCCCTTTATAATCGTGCCGCCTTCTCCATTCTTCAAGGCGTTGGTGAATTGCTGCGCATC
Organism: Methanothrix sp.; assembly: GCA_049663825.1. GTDB lineage: Archaea > Halobacteriota > Methanosarcinia > Methanotrichales > Methanotrichaceae > Methanothrix. The sequence goes on from JBATEC010000220.1 coordinate 7,765, forward strand.
GGTGCCATTGAGCACCCTGATGCTGCTTCCTTTTAAAGGGCCGCAGAGAAGTTTAATTGTGCCCTGATCGACGCAGCTCTTGCGACCCAGCATGCTGCTTGCAGGCACCTCTAATACTACCTTTCCATCAAGCATCACGCCATCCACATCAGTAGCCTTGATGAGTGGGGCAGATAGCTGTGCGGCTACCAGGGCCGCCACGGCATCCGAGGTAAAGTCCCAGTTGTGCTCCAGGCCAAAGTCCTCATCAATGATGGCCTGGTAAGGCAAGAGAACCTGCACGCTGCAATCACTTTTCGAGCGACGAATTTCCCTGGTGAGGGCAGCCCCGCTTCCATCCGCCAGAAAATAAGCATACTGCTCCATGGCCAGGATGGCCATCCAGTGCGCGGCCTCCTGGCTGAGATCGCCGCGAGCATAGATTTCTCGCACCAGATCAGCCATGGGACCGCCGCCCGGGACCACCAGGAAGCTGTAGCCCTCCTCCGCGAGGGCCAGGATGGCGCGCATGAGCGGCCGGGAGCAAGCCATGAGGCTTCCTCCCATCTTGAGCACATAAAATGACATGAATGCCGAAATTGCTCTCCCCGGTATTTTAGGTTCATTGTATCCGGCAGCATGCTGCCCAGCTTCGTGCATCAAAAAGTTGGCCAAAGGCCGATTGGATGTAGGGTAGGGAGGGATCTGTGAATAATCGACCTTTGCCGTATAAACATCCGACTTGGGTCGTAGATAAGTCTTTTGGTTGCGACACCTTAAGTTCAGCACAATGAACGAGACGAAACGGATTGTAACTCCCCTTCTGGCGGTGGACGCGGTCATACTATTTGCTGATGGAATTGTGCTCATCAAGCGAGATAACCCACCATTTGCGGGCTGCTATGCCCTGCCCGGCGGATTTGTGGAGGTCGGCGAGACGGTTGAGGCGGCGGCTGGCAGGGAGGCCCGCGAGGAGACGGGCCTTGCCATTGAGTTGCTGGAGCTGGTGGGCATTTACTCAAACCCCGCCCGCGATCCCCGCGGCCATGTGGTCTCCGCCGCCTTTCTTGCCCGGGGCAGGGGCAAGCTTTTGGCTGGTTCAGACGCCAGAATCGCCCAGGTCTTTCCACAGATGAGCTTGCCGCCTCTGGCATTTGATCACGATAAAATCATAAGCGATGCTCTCTCTCTGGTAGAAAGCCATAGCACCAAAAGATGCTCGTTTCAATGATGGAACAATCACATTAAAGTAGAGTGATCGAGATTAGCACCTTTACCTGAACGGGAAGAGATGTTTCATGGAAGAGATCAGAGAGCTCATAGAAAAGTATGCGCTGCAAAACGCCGTGAAGTACAAAGCCGCACCCAACGCCGGAGCGGTCATGGGCAAGCTCCTGGGAGAGCACGCGGATCTGCGCGCCCGGGCCAAAGAGCTATCGCCTCTGGTAAAAGAGGTGCTGGCCGGCGTGGAGAAGACCAGCCTGGAAGAGTGGCAAGAAAGGCTGCTGATCATTGCCCCAGAGCTGCTGGCAGAGCTCTCGGAAAAGAAGGAGCCCGACAAGGGCCTGCCTGCCCTGCAGGGAGCGGAAAAGGGCGTAGTCATGCGCTTTGCGCCAAACCCAAATGGGCCACCGACGCTGGGCAGTGCGCGCGGCATCATCGTCAACTCCGAGTATGTGAAAAAGTACGGCGGCAAGTTCATCATTCGCTTCGATGACACCGATCCTGTAAAGAAGCGGCCCATGCCTGAAGCTTATGGCTGGTATCTGGAGGACTGCACGTGGCTAGGTGCCTCGCCCGACCTGGTGATCACGGCCAGTGAGCGAGTTGACCAGTACTACCCCATTGCTGAAGAGCTGATACGGCGGGGCGGAGCCTATGTTTGCGGCTGTGCACAGGCCGTCTTCAAGGAACACAAGGATAAGGGAATAGAATGCGAGCATAGGAGTCAGACCGTCGAGCAAAACCTGGATCTTTGGCGGCAAATGCTCGATGGACGGATGGCGGAAGGCGGAGCGGTCTTGCGGATTAAGACCGACATGCACCACAAGGACCCTGCCATACGCGACTGGCCCGCTTTTCGTATCGTCACCGCCTCCCATCCGCTGGTAGGGACAAAGTACCACGTCTGGCCGCTGCTCGATTTCGAGTCGGCGGTGGAAGACCACCTGCTGGGGACCACGCACATCATCCGGGGCAAGGATCTGGCAGACAGCGGAAGCCGGCAGAGATATCTCTACGGCTATTTGGGCTGGGAGTATCCCCAGGTCATCCACTGGGGCAGGATCAAGATCCATCAGTTCGGCTCCTTCAGCACCAGCAAGCTTCGCAAAGCCATTGAGGCCGGCGAGTACACGAGCTGGGACGACCCCCGTGTGCCCACGGTAAGAGCCATGCGCTGCCGGGGCATCCGGCCCGAAGCCTTGCGAAAGTTCATGATCGACCTGGGCGTGGGCGAGACGGACATCTCCATCAGCATGGACTCCATCTATGCCGAGAACCGCAAGATCATAGACCCCGAGGCCAACCGTCGCTTCTTCGTCTGGGAGCCGGTGGCCCTGGAAATCGAGGGCGATGTGCCCGCATTGGCGCACGCCCCGCTGCATCCCACAGCAGATCGAGGTTTCCGGGAGATTCCTGCCGGAAACAGGATATTCATCTGCAAGAGCGACCTGGCGGGCCTGCAGGTCGGCGACAACATCCGCCTCAAGGATCTGTGCAATGTAGAAATTACGGGCCTTGAACCGGCTAAGGCATGCTTCCTGGGCAAGGATATGGGCAAGAGGACCAAGATCATTCAGTGGGCGCCCCCGGACGGGCCGAAGGTGCGGGTCATGAAGCCTGACGGGATGGATGAGGGCGTGGGCGAAGCGGGCATCGCCGAGGAGCTGGGAAAAGTGGTGCAGTTCGAAAGGTACGGATTTGTGCGGATCAACTCGGTGGGAGAGACGATAGTGGCGAACTTTGCGCACAGATGATCTGCGAGATAATATTAATTATATTTTTTAAGCCCGCGGCCAGTACATGATGATTATTACTCCTA
>JBATEC010000221.1:0-32678 GCA_049663825.1 Methanothrix sp.
GTGTATCTCAAAGCTGTCCGAAAGCTTCGACAAATGAAATCCATGAAATCCTCGATTAAGTAGATTGATTTGACCCGGAATATCTTTGCTATCCATCCTAACCACATCATGACCAATTAAGCATGGGTTTAAGATATTTTTATGCATTATATACCTCAAACGCCATTCAAACTTGATCTTCAAGGCTTTTATGATCAGACCCTGCGAAAGGATATTCTGAAGGCTGGGCCGATTCTTGGGCGATACCATGCAACAGACATGATTATACCCTAAATTTGCTATCATTTTTAGGTGAGCATTCTGCATCTTGCTCTGCAGCGAGTTGCCTCGAAAATCGGGATGAACGGCGATTGTTGCCAGATGGACAACATTTGCCAGATCATCTTTAGGAAGGTTTATATCGAGGCCAAAATTGTCTTTGTCCCCTCCTGGAAAAGAGAGTATATTGTAGGCGATTAGTCCATATTGGCAAAAGACGCCTATTGCCGATTTTTCCATCTGCAGATGTTCTTGGAAGTAATCGGAAGAATGCGATCTGAATATCTCCTTATCGGCAAGATGATGAACCACTATTTCCTGCAAATCCATCATCTCATCGAGATTGCTTTCATCCACAAATCTCATTTCGTAGCTAAAATCTGCTTGCAGAGGGGAGCCCTTATTCCGTTTGATATTCCCGTATTCAATCATGAAACACACCTACTATCCGCATGCATTCTTCAGCACGCCTGGGCAAGCACCTCATTTTGATTGTTCACCAGTATCATCTGATTCGCGATAACATCCTTGGTATCATCGATGCCGCCGATCAGACCTCTGAGCTCATTCAAGCCCTCTGCCTGCAACACTAGCATGAAATCGTACTCGCCAAAAACAGCGCATATGTACAAAATGCCTTCTTTGCACCTTAAAGCATGGTAGACTCTATGCTCCATTCCCGGCAAAACCTTGAGCATGGTAATTCCTATCGCCAATCAAATCACCTCAAATTCCCTATTCAGAAATATCACAGGAACTTGATTCGCTGTCCTTATTTAGAAAATTTTTCAAAATAGAATATAGATCTGTAATAGACATGATATCAAATCTAAAAAACAATAGAACAAATACAACATGTATTCGGTATCGTAGTAGCGTCCTGTTATCCTGCTCTTGTATATAAGAGCTACCAAAATGCTGATTAATTATGCGCATAAGGGCAGGATGATAATGAGCAAAAAAAACCAGAGCAAGAAGGAAGTTCTCTTTCTGTGCACCCATAACTCAGTTCGCTCGCAGATGGCTGAAGGACTCTTGAGAGCTATTTATGGCGAAAGATATAATGCACACAGTGCTGGCACTGTGCCAACTTTTGTCGATCCTCGCGCCGTGTTGGTCATGAGAGAAATCGGTATTGATATCTCGGATCAATACTCCAAATCAGCTGAAGAGTTTTATGATACAATATTTGACATGGCAGTCACGGTCTGCGACAGAGCAAAACAGGCCTGCCCGATCTGCAGCACGCAACTTGAGCTTCCAGCCAAATCACCCAAAGCAAGAAAAGTCATTCACAAAAGCTTTGAGGACCCTGCGCTGGCTAGTGGCCCAGAGGAAGAGCAGCTCAAGGCCTTCCGGCTGGTCAGAGACGAGATCAGAGAATGGATAATTCACACATTCTAGCCTATAGCCATGCTATGAACCGGTCGGCCTACCAGGAGATCTTCTTTCGATAGTAATTTCTCACAACTATGGCCAGCATATTGGTGCCCAGCACTAAGGCAATGAGCACCAGAGCCGTACCCCAGGCCCTGGCCTCCACATCCCACGCCCCCAGGAAGTAGATCAGGTTTAGGAGATGATAGTCCAGATTGTTGACCGGCTGAAATACATTGGGGATAACGCCATAGATCATCTGCACGGGTGTGGCGGTAAAGGTCACTGCCGTCCACATGATAGGTGCGGTCTCTCCCGATGCCTTGGCCACTCCCATGATCACGCCTGTGAGTATGCCGGGCATGGCCGTAGGCAAGACTACCTTGCTTATCGTCTGCCACTTGGTAGCCCCCAAAGCCATGCTTCCTTCCCGCAGAGAGTTGGGAACGCTCTTTAGGGACTCCTGGCAGGTCAGGATTATGGTAGGGATATTTATGAGTCCCAGGATTATGGAGCCGGATAAGAGAGATACTCCGAAAAAGGTTACCAGAAAAGCCAGACCGAAGAGGCCGAAGACCACAGAAGGAACGCCGTTTAAGCAGCTCACGGCAATGGTGATAAGACGGTTGAGCCTCTGGCTCTTGGAGTATTCATGAAGATAGATGGCCGCACCGATGCCCAGGGGTGAAGATATGATCATGGCACCTAAAACCATCCATAAAGAGCCCAATATGGCTGTGCTGATCCCGCCCGCCTGGCCCAGGCGCCTGTGGGGTGTGGTCAAAAAATCCCAGCTGATGACCCCAATTCCTTTGTAGATTATTATGAAGAGTATTCCGCCCAGCAAGAGGAGCGATAGTACCGCAGAGAGCTTGACTGCCAGAAATACCAGGGCCTCTCGACCCCGAGCGCTGTATTCGTAAATGATATTAAGAGCATCCTTTATGCACAGCAAGCTGGCAAAAAAGATCAGAAGAGGAAGAATAAAAGCATAATCGAAGGATGCGCCCACCCCAAGAGGCCGGCGGATGACAAATCCGGCATGAAGGATCCCGGAATACACCAGATAGAGGATGGCCGAACAGATAAGAATGTCCAGGGCCAGGAAAGGAGCTGTCTTCAGAGAAACGGCTTTGGAGAGGAAATACGATGCGAGAATCAGCAGCATGCTCGTGAAAAGGCTCGCCTGCCATATGGGCATCAGCTTTTCCAGGTTGGGTTGAAGAACCAGGCATGCCAGCGAGGAGACGAACAAAAACGCCGATATGGCAAGAGATGCCCCCAGAGCAGGCCTGATCTTCATTTAGTATCCCCCGAATTTTCGCCTGATACGAACCCGAGCATAATCGGCAACCAGACTGAATAGAGTAACTACTATGAGAAGAACGAATCCAACTGCAAAAAGTACATGGTAATGCATTGAACCTCTGGCCACCTCACCCATCTCACCGGCTATTATCGATGTGAAGGATGCGCCCTGGTCAAATATATCATATGGAGGAGAGGCCAGTCTGGCAACGTTTCCCACCACCAAGAGCACGGCCATGGTCTCCCCGATTATGCTTCCTATGTTGAGGAGAATGGCCGCTGTAATTCCTGATGATGCCGCCGGTATGGTTACATTTCGGAGCGTCTGCCAGCGATTGGCCCCAAGCGCAAGTGAGCCCTCCTTGAATTCGCTGGGCACAGCCCGCAGAGAATCCTCGCAGATGGTGGTAAGGCGGGGAATGAACATGACGCCAAGAAGGATCGACCCTGCCAAAATAGACCTGCCGGTGAGCATATCAAAGCTGTCCTGCAGATAGGATACGAGAATTATCACCCCCAAAAAACCGTAGACAATGGAAGGGACTCCGGCCAAAAGTTCAATGGACGGTTTCAGTATGGCCTTACTCCTGGGCCCGGCCAGCTCAGCCAGGTAAATGGCCAGAGGAAAACCGATCAGGATATTTATAAAGAGAGCCAGAATAGTGATAATCAGGGAGGAAGCGATAATAGGCAGCAATCCATAAATATCGCCGGAAGGATGCCATTTCGAGCCGGATAGCAGAGAGAAGATGCCAAGTTGTGAAAACGCAGGGAGGCTTTCATGAATGAGGAAGTAGAAGATAAGAAGCATAATGAGGATGGAGGTGATGGCAGATATGAATAGCAAAGCCTCTACGAACATATCCCCGTATTTGCGAGGCATCTTTATCCTGGGCCGATCCATACGCCATGGCAAAATGCATTAACGGGTTAAAGCCCTTGCGTATAGAGTCTATATAGAGTATCAATTAAGTAAAGTGATAAATATAGATGGCTGCTGCAATAACGATAGAAGGAAATTGATAAGAGGGAAAAACCTCATGATTTCAGTCGGCTTAAGATCTCCTCGGGCTCATAGCGCACACTGATGACGCGACTTCGGCCCCGCTCACCCGCACCCGTAAAATCAGCGTTTATCAGCCGGATAGAATCGAGCTTATTGAGAATCTCATGAAAACGAGTGTATCCCGCATCATTCTGCTCATGAAAGCGAGCAAATAGTTCGCCCGCGCGCCAGCTTTTTTGCTCAGCAGCCAGGCGCAGCACAACCAGTTCGTCATCTTTCAGGGATTTCAGGGCATAGGTGAGGTGAACCAGGCGGGAGCGATCGCAAGAACCGGCCACATCAACAAGCGAGACGCTCTTGGAGGCACGCTTTTCCGCAGATAGGCCAGACCTCTTGAGAAGGTCAATTCCCACCCGCAGGTCCCCGGACCTCTCTGTGCAGTCCACAACCGCCTCCAGGACATCATCTGCCATCACGCCGGGGTAGAAGCCCATCTGTACCCGGCGGCTCAAGATGTCGCGTATCTCTGATCGGATATAGAGAGGAAAGATGATTTCCTCCGGCTGGAAGACGGAGACCACACGTGGGTCGAGAACGTAGTTCAAGGCAAGCTCGCTCATAACTCCGATTACACCCATCCTGGCACCGGGACAGGTCTCATGGGCCCGCAATAGGGAGTACAGGACGTGGTCCACCTCCTTTTCGTGGAATAGATAATTAATATCATCTAAAGCCACCATCAGCACCTTATCCTGGTCGGCTGCGGCAGCAGCTACCTTCTCGAAGATGCGTTTGAATGATATGCCGCTGGATGGAGGCGCATGATCGAAGATCTTTTTGTAGATCTGATAAAATACAGAATATCTGGTGGAGTCCATCTGGCAGTTGACATGCACTGGAATGACTTTTGTAGAATGCTCCTCAATCTCCTCGAAGAGCTTGAAGAGAGCTGTGGTCTTGCCCGTGCCGGGTGGACCTAGGCAGAGGGCATTGACGGGACGGGCCCCCTGCAAAGCCGGACGGATGCAGAATTTGAGGCTGTTCATCTGATCTTCCCGGTGCAAGAAGTGCTCGGGCAGGTGATCTAACTCGAACAGATCCCTATCCTTGAACAGCGTCTCCTCCCAGAGGAGCATATCAGGTTTTTCGGGGCTCACTCATTGAGTATATTTTGTATTTCCTTCTTCAATATGGCGCTCACAATGCCACCATCGGCTTTGCCCCTCAATTCCTTCATCACCAGGCCCATCAGTGGTGCTGCTGCCCTCTCTCCTTTGGAGCGCACCAGATCGACCTTGCTCGCCACAATTGCCCGCACTGCCTTCTCAACTTCCGCATCGTCCACGCCCGCCAGGCCTGCGGAAGCTGCCGCCTCAGCCGCCGTCATTTCCGGATGCACGGCCAGAGCACGCAGCAGATCAGTCAGGCCCTCCTTGGCCACGCGGCCCTGGGTGACAAGAGCAAAGCAGTCCTTGAAATGCTGCTCCGTCAGATTGGAGACGGCTACTCCCTCTCTGGCCAGCTCAATGGGAATGGTCTCCAAAGCCCTGACGGCAATGGAGGCAGAAAGATTCGTCTTCATAATTTCCTCAAAGAGCGGATAGTTGGCAGATGCGGCCATAACCTTCGCCTGCTCGGCAGACAGGCCATACTGCTGCTGGAATCGTACAGATCTCTCTGCGAAGAGCTCGGGCATCTTCAGACCGTCCAGCATCTCCTGCGTGATCACCACAGCAGGCACATCCGTCTCCGGGTACATGCGAGCTGATCCGGGCAGGGGCCGCATGTACTCCGAGCAGCCGTTAGGCAGTGCCCGGCGCGTCTCCTCAGGCACAAAGGCCAGCGCCTCACGGGCTCGAACCAGCACGGCTTGTAGCGCCTTGTCCGCCCTTTCCCGCGGCCCGGTGACCATAATCACTGCATCGACCTCGGCTGCGGCAAGCAGGCCGCGCACGGCATAGACCTCAGCAGATGTTATGCCATACGCAGGAAGCTCATCAGTATGAAATATCCCGCCCACGCCTGCTCTTTTGGCTCGGTCCGACATCTCTGAACCCAGGCGGCGGTCTGGCTGAATCTCCCGGCCCACCAGCCCGGCAAAGCCCGCCAGCCGACAGGCCAAGACCACGCCGCCACTCTTTAGGGAGCGGGCCAGTACCTTAGAGCCGGTTTTCGCGAAGACCTCGGTGACGTCTTTTATTGTATCATCAACATGGGCCATGCGATGGATCAGTTCTTCTTTTACCTCAAGCAGCCGCACCTGGCGAAGAGCCTCAAACTCCACCACCTTATCCACCAGATTCAGGGCCTGAACGCCCTTAACCTCCACGCGCGCTCCGCCTTTGATGGAGACATTTACATCCTGGCGGATGGTGCCAAGGCCCCTTTTCACGCGACCGGTAGAACGCAGGATCATTCCCAGATAAGATGCGACCTCACGGGCATGCGCGGGAGAGACGATATCCGGAGCCGTGCCGATCTCCACCAGAGGAATTCCCAGCCGGTCCAGTGAGTAGACCACGCTGTCCCCTCTGTCCTCGATGATGCGCGCCGCCTCTTCCTCCAGGCTGAGGATGCTTATGCCCACAGCTCCGCAGGAGGTCTCGATCCAGCCGTCCGAACCGATATATCCGGTGCGCTGGAAGCCGGAGGTGTTGGAGCCGTCTATCACCATCTTGCGCATGGTCTCCAGCTCATCCACGATTTTCATGTTGAGCAACCGGGCAATGACCAGAGAGATCTCGAGGGCCTCAGCATTTATCTCACGGGGCGGCTCCTCATCCGCCTCTACAAGACAGGTGCTGTCATAGGACTTGTAATGGAACCTTCGAGTAACCAAGACCTCTTCTAGAGCGGCACGATCAATCTCGCCAAGCTCGCTTCGCGAGGGTCGCAGATACCGGAAGAACTCAAAATTGGACTCCTCCACCTCCCGGTGTTTTGTGGGGCAGCCGCAGAATAGCTTGCTGGCTGAGTCAAGCTGCTGGTGAATCTCAATGCCGCATATCAGGCCTAAAGCACGGTAATCTAATGCCATCGATCTACCTTTCAGAGACCAGGGGAGGTTTAACTCTTTTGACTGCCTCTCGGATATCCTCGGACTTGACTGTCTTTCTCTTGGCATGATTTGCCCAGCCGACCGCCTCACGGGCTACCTCTAAGCCATAGCTCTCCAGAACCTCCGCCAGCGCATCCCTCGCGCCTTCGCTCACTCTCTTAGCCCCCGCCTCGCGGATGAGTCTGCTCACCGGGGCAACAGGAAGTATCGGCATTTTTTCGTACACCTCATAAATCCGGATTTTGCAGCCAGAAGAGACAAAATTTGCGTCTTCGGATGCTACAAGCCAGAATAATCATCCTATTCACCTGCAATTCCATATATAATTTTTGTTGGGCAAAGGTTTTCATTATTAGCATCTATTAAAAAATCGCACTAACATTATTGGTTTATTTGAAAAATAAAGCCAGAAGATGGGAAAAATCCAAAAAGCGGATGGGAAATGTTATTTAGGGTGCCATTAATACGATTAGCATGAGAGGAGAGGACGATGAGCGAGCTGGTATGTAAGGCGATTATATACAAAAATTTAGAAGATGTTTATGGGCCCTGTGGATGCGGTATGAACATGGCCACGCTGCCCGTGCTTCTTCCTAGAGACTGGGTCATAGTGGAGCGCCCCCCCCAGGCGGAGAATGACGAATTCGGCAAGGGCCTTGATTTCAGGCGAGTCTCGGGATTTACCTGTAACCAGATATTTGAGCATGAAATGGAGGGCATAGAGTACATGGCCAACTTCTCCTGCTGCACGGAGTGTGCTGAGAAGGCAGTAACGAGTGGGTATGCGATCTGGGCCACGAAATCCTATCCGAGAACATTGCGCTGAAACAAAGACAATCCGGCAAGAGGTATCACTTTGAAGTACATAGTATATTCCACGCCTTCCTGCCCAAAATGCGAACAGCTAAAAGCGGCACTGAGAAGGGCAGGCATCTCTTTTGAGAATAAAGATATGAGCACCCCAGAAGCCCTCACGGAGCTACGCATAAACGGGGTATTCACACTTTCAGCGCCCGTGCTTCAGGCAGATGATGAGTTCTACACGGTAGAGGAGCTTTTCTCAGGCGAAAAACTTGTGGATCTGGCCGAGATCCTCAAGAGCTAAAACTCCCGGCCCCGCACGCGACTTATATCGAAGACCGCGGTGCTGGCTACATGCATTACCGCGAAGGTTCCCGCCTGGATGGGGTCTGTTACTACCAGATCCGCCTGCCCTGGAACCGAGCCGGCCATCTTCAGGGCAATAACCGGAATCCCTTCTGCCTGCAGCTTTTTCACTTCTTCCGTGATGCGTCCACCCATTAGGGCTCCGGCCAGTACCAGGATAGAAGCGCGCGGCAGCCGTCGGACTGCGCTCACGGCATCAGCGATAGCATCTTCTCCCACCAGGGGAATGGTATCCACGCTGATGCGCTCTCCTCGCAGATTATGCCGGTCGGCCTCGTTCACAGCTCCCACCGCGACCTGAGCCACCTGGGCGCCGCCCCCTATGATGATCACCCTGGAACCGTAGATCTTATCGAAAGGTTCGTGGATGGAGACCTCAAAGATGGAATCGAATGAGGACAGCTCTTCCACTATCCCCGAAACATCCTCGGCAGGGCAGTCTATCTCCATATAAACAGAGGCTTTGCCCTGATTCATGCCTCTTTCCACAACAAACTGTTGAGTGTAGACGATGTTTCCACCCCGTTTGGCCACCGCGCCGGCGATGTCGCGCAACATTCCCGGGCGATCCAAACATATCACATTAATCGCTGTACTCATATCGTGCCTCATTACCATCATTGATGCTGGGAAACTTTAATATGACGAGTGGTTTACTTCATACCGATGGAGTTTTGTCCCCAATGTAAGAGCATGATGATGCCCAAGGACGGCATGATGGTCTGCAGAAAGTGCGGCCATACGATACCGAAAACGTCAGGAGAATCCATGGTCAGCAAGACCAAGCAGCTGAATCGCGTAGTTCCGGTCTTGGAGCAGGAGTCGTCGGGCCTGCCTACCACCAATTCCAGGTGTCCGGAATGCGGCAATAATATCGCATACTGGTGGCTTCGCCAGCTTCGTTCTGCTGATGAGAGCGAAGTTCGCTTCTTCCGCTGCACCAAATGTAGCAGAACCTGGCGAGAGTATGACTAAGCATCAACTATATTAAATATTAAATGGCTGTGATGGAGGAGGCTCAAGGAATGTTCAAGGCAGTAATAAACGCAGAAACTCTGCGCGATGCAATCGATTCAGTCTCTTCTCTGGTGGACGAGGTCAAGTTCTCGATATCGGAAAATGGCCTGGAACTGAAGGCAGTAGACCCCGCGAACGTGGCTATGGTATCGCTTCAGATTGGCAATCAGGCCTTCGAATACTTCAAAGCCGATACCTGTGAAATCGGCATAGACCTGGTTCGGCTCAGTGATGTGCTGAGCATGGCCGATAAGGGCGAAAATGTTCAACTGGAGCTGGAAGAAGAAAGCCACAAGCTGAAGATTGGAGTTGGGTCCCTCTCTTACACCTTAAGCCTGATCGATCCCTCTGCCATCCGTAAGGAGCCGCGCATACCCGAGCTGGACCTGCCTGCCCACGTGACGCTGCCGGGAGTGGAGCTACGCCGGGCGGTAAAAGCAGCAGAAAAGGTCAGCGATCATGTAATACTGGGCGTCTCTGATGAGGGCTTTTACATGGAAGCCAAAGGAGACATCGATTCGCTCAAGCTGAAGATCCCCAGCACCGAGCTTTTGGGTATGAAGCCGGGCGAGGCCAGGAGCCTGTTCTCTTTGGACTATCTGGAAGACATGTCCAAATCCATAAGCAAGGCAGGCGAGGTCACAATGGAGATGGGCATAGACTACCCGCTGCGCATTCATCTCAAGCTCGGCCAGTATGTGGAGATCAATTACCTCTTAGCTCCGCGAATTGAACAGGAATGAGGATCTCCGATTACCCGTTTACAGAAGATGCTGCAGATCAGGTGCGAAAGGCCGGCTACTCTTTAGAAAGCCTTCTTGGCAAAACCTCTTTTAAGACGGTACGGGGCCGGGCAGCGCAAAGGGTAGCAGAGTCGATCAGCGGCACTATTTCAGAAAGCGAAGCCAATACGGATGCTGAGCTTTTGACGGAACTTCTCTCGTATCCACTGGCCAGAGTCATGGTCTCCTGCCTTGGCGACTCCATTTTGCTGCGCCGCTATGCTCTGGCCGAGGCAAAACTGGCCTATAAAAGGATGCAAAATGAGAAGAAAGGGCTGGCAGCCATAGCTGACGACCTGGGGCTTCATCCCCAGGGACCGGGCCCCTACAAGATTCATTTTTCCGAGTATATTCGGGCTGCGCACAACATGCACAGCTCTAAATGGAAGCTGACCAATCGCGATCTACAGCAGGGCTACCTCACCATTACAGAAGAAGAGCTGAAAAGAATCATGGAAGAAGCTGCCCGGACGAAGATCTTAAAAGGGCTGCCGCTGCCCGTAGACGAGAAGACCTGCGCCACTCTCCAGGAATACCTGGGACCGCTCAAAGAACAGCTCGATATTATAAGAGCTCGCGACAAGGTGGACCTAGGCAAGGTAGAGGAGGGAGCCTTTCCGCCATGCATCAAGAAGATGCTCACCGAGGTTGCCAAAGGGACCAACCTGGCCCACAGTGCTCGATTTGCTTTGGTCAGCTTCCTCCTGCAGATCAATATGACCGCAGAGGAGATCCTATCTCTATTTAACACCAGCCCGGACTTCGACGAGGAGAAGACGCGATACCAGGTAGAACACATCGCAGGTGCTACCGGCACTCGCTACAAGCCTCCGGCCTGTGCCACCATGGCTACCTACGGCAACTGCCCAGGCGAGGACGAGCTATGCAGGAGAGTTCGTCATCCTCTCAGCTATTATGAGCGAAGGATGAGGACATTCAAGCCCCTCCCGCCTGAGAAAGAGCTGAAACAAGAGACTTGACACTGGCATCGCTAACATTCTTCGGCCTGGCCAGCAATTTTACCTCATCATGCCCCAGAGTTTTAAAGCTCAGGCCCGCATCCATCGCTGCCTGCTTTTCTGCAAAGCCCACCTCCGCCCGGCCGGAGGCAACGGCCGCAGCCACGGCCGAATGCGTCCTGGCCAGCCGCATATAACTGGGATGAGTCAGGCCCAAGGCCAGCAGGTGTTGCTCAAATGCGGCATGCATGGCAGAGTCCCGGTGCCAGCCCACAATGCGCCGGTCAGAAAGGTTCGACAAAACACCGGCATCCTTGAAGACCAGGCCCAGCTCTCGTTTACAGCTCCAGATCGACGTCATCACTTCCGCTGCCGCGCCAGGGCCGCAAATACAGGCCAGATCAGCCACTCCATCCTCCAGATAGAGCCTGGCTTGCACCGATCCGGTATTCAGGAGCACAAGATGCCAGGGCACCCTCTCGGCCAGCTTCTCCAGCAGGATGGTGTTTTCGCCCGCCACCACCAGATCGGCAGGCTCCACCTCACTAAATAGCTCCACCACAACAGTCTCGCCCTTCTCCAGATACTCGACGCCTGAAGGGATGTCTATGACTCCATCCGCCCCGGCCAGGGTGGTGATGGAGCCGCTGCCCTTGTCCACAGGATAGACCAGCTCGCCAGACAGGCCCACGGCCAGCATCTGGCGGCGGCCTTCCAACCGCAGCGGCCCGGCCAGCCGTCCTGCCGCCTTTTTTCGGGAATGCTTCTGGCCTAAAGCTGCGCGGATGGCAGGCGCGGCCAGGCAGGAGAAGACGGTCAGAGCACTGGTCGGATAGCCGGGCAGTCCCAGGCAAGGCTTGTCGTCGATCCGGCCAAAGATAGTAGGCTTGCCTGGCTTGAGGTTCACGCCGTGAAATATCAGCTCGCCGATCTCGTCCATCACCTGAAAGATCATGTCGCCCACACCGGCAGAGGTGCTGCCGCTCACCAGGATCATGTTGCACTCTTCGGCCATCTTTTGCAGCACCCTTGCAAGGGCCCCCTTTTCATCAGGAAGGATGCCGTAGGGGATAGCGAGAGCACCGCAGTCGGCAACCGCCGCAGCGATGGTGTAGGTGTTAATGTCATAGATTTGGCCAGCGGCTAAGGGGCGCCCGGGCGGCACCAGCTCATTGCCGGTGGAAGCCACGCCTACCTTGAGGCTGCGAACAGACACTTCGGTCCGGCCCAGGGCCGCCAGAACCCCCATCTCGCGCGCATCGAGCTTCGTTCCGGGAAAGAGCACGGCCTCGCCAAAAGAGATATCGCTTCCCGCCGCCTGCACGTTCTCGCTGCTGAAAACGGGCCTTCTGATCAGGACACGATCACCTTCGGCCTGGCTGTATTCTATCATGACCACCGCGTCCGCGCCGGAAGGCATCATGGAGCCGGTGGACACCTCCGCGGCCTCGCCCCGCGCCACGCGCAGGTGGGGGAGAACGCCCATGGGCACCGTGCCGGCCAGCCGCAGGCTTACGGGCCGGTCCTCTCTGGCCGCCAGGGTGTCCTCCGCCTGCACGGCAAAACCGTCCATGGAGGCGCGAGAGAAGCCAGGAACATCCAGAGTGGAGACGATCTTCTCGGCCAGCACGCGGCCACGGGCCTGCTGCAGCGGCACGGCCACCTCCGTGGCGCGGGGAAGGCGGCTTTGAACTATCGATTGGGCTTCCTCCAGCGAGATGAGGCTACGAAACTCCTTACGCATGGTCGCCTATTTTTGAGTGGCATCTATAAAACTATGGCTAAATGTTAGAAATACAAAACATTGAAATACAATGATGTTAGAATCATATAACATGGAACAGATAATGAACTTCGAGAAGATATCGCGAAGAGATGAGAACGAATGAAAAAGGACAGATTTCTGATAAGGATGATTCCGGGGATAGCACTGATCATGGCCGGTCTGCTTCTTTCCTTCCAGGGCTACGATGCGTTCTTCCTGGCAATTGCGGGAATAGTTGCCATAGGCATGGTCTTTCTCCTTCGCTGGAGAGCAGGCGATCAGCCGGAAAAGGATGAGAGAACGAATAAGCTGGGAGCCTTCAGCCTGGCATATTCCTATCTTGTGAGCCTCATTCTGACATTGGTTATGTTCATCGCCGTCTATCTGGGAATGGTCGTTCTGGATGCTGTAACTGTCCTGCAGATTATCATTTATGTCATGACAGTGAGCGCCATCGCATTCATGCTGATACTGAACCGTCGTGCAGATGTGGGGGGACCATGAAAACGCGCATCAAAGAGCTGCGGGCCAGGGAGGGCCTCACCCAGGAAGAGCTGGCCCGCCTGGTAGGTGTACGAAGGGAGACCATACTCTTCCTGGAAAAGGGGAAGTACAACCCGTCGCTCAAGCTGGCTTACAAGATCGCCCTGGCCCTGAAAGCGGACATCGACGAGGTATTCCTGTTTGAGGAGGAAGATCTGCAAAATTCATAAAGGACCGGGGCGGCCCGGCCTATGAACTTGATCTATCTCCTCCAAATCCGCAATCCTTTTATCGTCTCCTTTCACCCACTGCCCTGTGAAGATAGTCATTAGCCGGCTTGGCAGGGAGAATCTGCCCCGGATCGGCATCATGCTGCTCCTGGTCCTCGTTGTCAGTGGAGGGGCGTATGCCTGGCATGAGTATGATGAGTTCTTCTCCATCCCAGCCACCCGCCTGCAGGCTGACGGATTCTATCCTGAGATGCCTCCGGATGCGCATCATCACTATCTGCAAATCCCTCTGGATCATGGAAACCCATATCTCGGAAACTTCACCGCATTTTACCTTCTCTCTCCGGGATTTTCAGCAGGAGAGGATGTGGTCTTCTGGCTCTTCGACAACCAGCAGGAAAGGGTGGGAATGATAAACAGCTCAGCAGACTTCGGGTACTTCGAAGAGAGCCTGGAAGGTCTGCCTTATGTCCTCATAGGAAACCGTGGCGTCAGTCCCACACTCTTTCCCGAGGTCTTCAACAAAGACGGCTCCGCAAATTATTCGCTGGCATTGAGGCTCTACGGCTCACTGCAACAGGTGGAGGACATTGAAGCAGTGCGACAGGACATGCAAAAAAGGGGACAGCTGCCTGAAGACGGGAGGATCATGCTCTATGGCGGCTCAGGAGGTGGTGTTCTGGTTCAGCAATACCTGGACAGATACGGCGAGCATGTATCCAGAGCCCTGATTGAGTGTAGCGGCAGTCCTGATCTTGCGGCCAAGCACAACACAACCTTCATGAAAGAGACATATCTGTCCAATGAGAGCTTGGCCAAGTCCTATTTTTCCCTGATGCAGAAGGGAGAAAATACTGCATCTCTGGCTTTTATGCTCTACAAGATAGGCCTCTCGGGAAATGAGGACCATCAAAATCAAATCGTGAACAGCAAGAGCGACACATTTTCGCTTGAGGGACTGCGGGCCTGTATTGCATGCAGTCTTTCACCCGCCAATAATTTTCCACTCGTGCGCTGGATGCTTGATTCTCCCAGGGAGCTGGAGGTAAAGGTGAGAATGTACGAGCTTATCGGAGATGATCTCGAAGACTACCATCCGGCCTCTGCTCAGGAGGTCTGTCTCGGCTATGAATGGATTAAGGTTATTTTGGCCGATTTCATCAAAGCCTACGAGGGTGGCGAAATACCGGTAACGAAAATTCGGTTGAACCGTTCCGACTATGGCGGCGAGGTGATGATCTGGTCTGCTGCATTTGATCAGGTCTTCTCAGAGCAGATGGGGTATTGGCTGCACCAGTCATATCCTCACGCCAGGCTGGCGCTATTTAGCGACACCCACGAACGCAGGAAGGACCCTGATTACCGGCGAGAATTCAGAAGGGCTTTCTTTATGCATGGTTTGTATTCTCCAGAGGCACAGGCCCATTTTGACGATCCCAGACAGCTCAACGCCGCCGAAAAGGTTTGATGATGGCCAAAAAATCAAAGCCTCGCCGCCCTCTGCCTGAGCAGGTGATCGGCCAGCACCAGGGCCACCATGGCCTCGGCCACAGGCACTATTCTGGGAGGGATGGCCGGGTCGTGCCTGCCCTTAATCACGATCTCCGCCGCCTCGCCGCTGACAAGATCAACTGTGCTCTGCTGTTTTGCGATGGAAGGCGTGGGCTTGACAGAAATTGTGCAGACTATGGGCGCGCCGGTGGAGATGCCGCCCAAAATGCCTCCGGCGTGGTTGCTCTCGAAATCAACCTTGCCTTCTCGCATGAGCAGCGGGTCGTTCATCTCGCTGCCTCGCAGTGCCGCGCACTCCCGGCCCGCGCCTATCTCCACCGCCTTGACCGCGCCGATGCTCATGAGCCCCTTGGCCAGGTCGCCGTCCAGCTTGTCAAAGACCGGCTCGCCAAGACCGGCAGGCACGCCCTCTGCAACTATTACTACTACGCCGCCCAGGCTGTCGCCCTGCGCGCGTACGCCGTCCAGCCGCTCCAGCATCCTCTGCGCCGCAGCGGGGTCTGGGCAGCGAACGGCATTGGACTCGGCCTGGGCCTGAAGCTGCATCAGATCTGAAGACGCAATTTCTGCGGTTATTCCCCCCAGCTTTGTAACATAAGCCACGACCTCGATGCCCTCTGTGGCCAGCAGCTTCTTGGCGACGGCCCCGGCGGCGACCCGGCCCACCGTCTCGCGAGCCGAGGCCCGGCCCCCGCCCCGGTGGTCACGCATACCGTATTTCACCTGGTAGGCATAATCGGCGTGCCCCGGCCGGGGTTTGTCTCGCAGGAGATCGTAGGCGGTGGAGTCGGCATCCTTGTTCCAGACGAGCAGAAAGATGGGCGTGCCCGCCGTCCGGCCCTCGAAAATGCCGGATAAAATCTCCACCCGGTCCGCTTCCTTTCGGGCTGTGGAGGCGCGGGACTGGCCGGGCTTTCTCCGGTCCAGCTCCTTCTGAATATCCGCCGCGTCCAGGGCCAGGCCGGCCGGGCAGCCGTCGACGACCACGCCCACGGCTCTGCCGTGCGACTCGCCCCAGGTGGTGATGCGAAATATGGTGCCAAAGGTGTTTCCGGACATAATTAGCCCTCAGATGCCAACCTTTGCTTTAAGCTTGGAGATGTCGCTTTCGATCCGCTTCAAGCGATCATCCAGGGTCTCCTTCTGCTCACTAATCTCATTAATAATCGCCTCGCGATTCTCGTCCAGCTTGGATGTTACCTCTTCTCGTGAGGTCCTTATCTCCGAGACTATATCGACTCTGGTCTCCTCCATTTTGGCAATTGTTGTATCTTGTTTTTCGAGCATTTTTTCCTGTTTCCTATCAATGCGCAGAAGGGCAGGAATGCCTTTGTTTAGTTGCTCCACCATAGAGATATGCATAAAATCTTCAACAGACATCACATAGCCATGATACTCTTCGAAGAGAGTGCATGAAACTTCTGAGCCTTCCGGCCGGCTCTCATCGACAAAACTCCTAAAACCTTTGAGCTGCCCTTCATCGCCCTCTATCATAGCTACAACCATTTGAAATCCCTGCTCAAATCGGTTATATGCAGAAAAACGACGACATCCAAGCTCAATTGCTTTGTGGAGCAAGAAGACTCGATAGCCGACCTCGTGGACCTTGCTTCCCAGTATCTTGGCTTGCAGCTTCATTTGCATATAATCTACAAGTGATTGGTTATATACTCTGTTGATAATTGACACGCCTCTTGGTTTCGATCCCTGCAGCTACGCAGTCCACCGTCTCCCGGGCTGAAGCCCGGGCCCCACCCCGGTGGTCGCGCAGGCCAAATTTCATCTGGTAGGCATAATCGGCGTGCCCGCCGTCCGGCCCTCGAAGATGCCGGACAGAATTTCGACGCGGTCCGCTTCCTTACGCGCTGTGGAGGCGCGGGACTGGCCGGGCTTTCTCCGGTCCAGATCCTTCTGAATATCCGCCGCGTCCAGGGCCAGGCCGGCCGGGCAGCCATCCACGCCCACGGCTCTGCCGTGCGACTCACCCCAGGAGGTGATGCGAAATATGGTGCCAAAGGTGTTTCCGGACATGACACAGAAAAATGAAAGATAATAATCATTGAGGCCAAAGTGAGTAAGGCGCACCAGGAAGGGGCGTTTCGATTTCATTATAGATAGCTTCAGCATTCGCCATGTTTTCTGCATAAGCGGACTGTATGCCAGCTTCTTTGGCCCTTACCGTCGAAATATTCCAATTATAAAGACGCGCATCATAATACAGGTTCAGTAGAGTACCGCTTTCCGTGCCTGCTTCCCCCACGGTGCCCAGGAATTCTTCAACATCTTTTTTGTGCACCCCACGACGCGATGCAAACTCCTCTATCTCCAGAGTCGACAACGTATGCAACTAGGCCACATCCCAGTTGAATTTAACGTCGCGTCATTCTGTGTGCTATCTCCAGAGTCGACAACGTATGCAACTAGGCCACCTACTTTTGAAAATATGAAAACAATATTCAAGTCTCAGGCGGGCCAACACCGAGCCACAGTGTCCGTCTCACGGGAACCCGAAGCATCGCCAGATGTCGGGTCTGTAATTGGCCCCTGTCCCAGCATGATCTAGGCTCGTAGCCCTAATGCAGTGCAACGACGGCATGCATCGGATACGCTTTATCCCTCGGCACGCCAGCCATCCCTCGCATGAAGCGGTGAATACACATATAGTAATTATTAATACACATAGTTTGCGGCAGAGGGAGGTGGCGGGGCGAGGGGCATTAGATTTTAGAGCGATATTTGTGACTTATACATCCATGAAGAACGCATCACAACAGTATTCACCGACAATGACCGAGGATTACAGCAGGATTTCAGATACGGCCCGTGCGGTGGATGCAGAGGTACTGCCTAAGATGGCGTCTTACATCCGGCGTATATCACCGCAGATCGCCGCCATGAGCACCGACGAGGTGTTTGTGATCGCCGATTACGGCACTGCAGACGGCGTGAATTCGAGCAAGCTGTTTGAAGCTATCATCCACCAGATTCACGAGGTGAATCCCACGCTGACCATCAGATTAGTCTATATTGATCTGGCGGACCCGGCGAATTTCGAGACGTTCTGGGCAACCTCGGCATTAGCGAAATTAAAGCACGTAGAGGCCCAATACATCCAGCGGTCTTTTTATGAACCATTTCCTGAGATAAAAGGCAAACTCCGGATTGGTTTCTCCTCCACTGCACTGCACTGGCTGAATGCCAAAACGGTTGGGCCGGATTATTTTAGCCATCCCCTCTGCATACAGCCCAACCAGCTGCCTGATTTTGAACGCAGAATATTTGCAGAAAAATGGAAAGCGGATTGGCGATCGTTTCTTCACGAATGCAGGGCGTCGCTGGTTGAGGGAGGAGCTCTGTTTTTTGCCAACCTTGCCAATCTGGGAGACGACCGGTGGCCGGCATCGCCGGGATATAACAACCTACGGGACATTTGCCAGGAGTTATGTGAGGAGAAAAAGCTTTCCAAAGCAGAGCTAAACGCTATTTTCATACCGGATTACTTTGCCGCACCCCATGAAATGTCAGCTTTGCTGGATGAAGACGATCTTAGGTGGTGTTTTGCCGTTAACGCCTGTGACCCCTTGACAGTCCCGTGCGCCTATTTTACCAAGGCGCAGGACAAGCTGGGCGACCCACAGGAACGATCCACGCTTGCCGCTACCCTGGCCCGTGTAGTTAGGGCCTGGAGTGAATCATCGATACGGATCGGCCTATGCGCAGACAACAAAGACCTGATCGAAGACATTTATCGACGGCTGCAGGACAGGTTCTATGAAAAACCTGAGGGCTTGCCTTATCAATATTGCCTGCTCGAACTGGTAAAAAAGTGATGTTTTTTTACGCCCTCAGCGCCTTCGCAATCAGCGATGCCACCGAGACCGTGCTCACGCCTTTGTCCAGGGTGTCTGTGGCCAACACTGCCTCCACCCCGGATCGGTAGAGTTTGAGTATCGCCGAGCCAGTCAAGACTGGATGCACGGCGGCCAGATAGACCCGCCGCGCCCCCTGCTGACGCAAAAGCGCTATGGCTGTTGCCATAGTTCCACCTGTGGCGATCATGTCGTCGAAGATGACAACATCCCTGCCCTTAACCGCTACCTCTTTGGGTGCCATGGAGACCTCCGTTCCGGAGAGGCGTGTCTTCTGCAGGTAGTCTGAGTCGCAACCCAGGCAGGCTGCTGCCGTCCGGGCCATGGCCATCGCTCCCTTGTCGGGAGATATGACCAAGGTATCCTTGAGCCCCATGCAGCCGATCCGCTCGGCCAGCAGGCCTGTGGCATCCAAATTCTCGATGGGACACTGGAAATGAGCCATAATGGACGGGGCATGAATGTTGACCAGATGGATACGACCGTTCTGCAAAAATGGATTCAAGGCTGTAGCCACCGCACGAGCGGTCATGGGCTCGCCCGGCTTGAAGATCTTGTCCTGGCGGGCATAGCCGAAGTAAGGTATGACCACAGAGACATGGCGGCCATGGCAAACGTCCAAAAGCTGCAAGAGATAGACCAGGTCCTGGTCAGTGGGCGTCGACTGAATTATTACGATCTCATCATCAAGCTGTGTCACAATTTGCGTATACGACTCGCCATCGGGAAATGTCCTGTAATCGCAAAGAGCAAGAGTTTCATTTAAGGTTGTAGCCACCCGGCCAGCGAGGAGCTGGGAGGCAGGCCCTCCAATAATCATCAAAAATCACCTTTAGCTTCCAACTACCTTCATTCTGAACTTCACAGTGGGCGTGACAATAGCCCCAATGGCTCGCACGTCTCTGCCAATTTCGATATCCTTCAATAGCTCGAAGAAATTTCCTACCAGCATCAAAGAACGTATGGGCTTAGCATCTTCACCCGGCGCAATAAGGAAAGCATTTTTCGCCTCCACAGAGAAGTCGCCGGAGATGGGATTAGCGGTGTGAGCACCGATGAGACTGCCGACCATAAGGCCTTTCGTCTCCGCCAGAAGATCCCGGGAATCAGAAGAGCTGAGGATGAGATTTCGGCTTCCCACGCAGGGAACATCGGAGTATCCGGAGCGAACGGCATTGCCGGTAGATCGTGCGCCCTCCTTTCCTGCCGTATAGCTGTCGTAGAGATAGCCCTTTAAAATGCCTTCATCAATCAAGACCGTCCTTTGGGACGGCACACCTTCGCCATCAAAGGCAGAGGAGTCCATGCCCCCAGATAGAAGGCCGTCATCGGCAATCGCGAGGCTTTCGGCAGAGACCTTGTCGCCCACCCGTCCTCGAAGAGAAGAGCGGCCCTTTTGCACATTGTCGGCAGCGAGAGCGGGAAGCAGGGTATAATCGAGCAGTTCGGCTACCGCAATAGGCCTCAAGAGCACATCAAAGGTTCCGCTCTCTGCCCGACAGCCGCCCAGAGAAGAACGAGCCTGCTCTGCTGCGGCGCTACCGACGTCCTCCAGCGAGGGCTTATAGCATCGGGAGCTATAAAACTCGCCACCGGTCGCCACATCAGCTGCCTTGGCAATGGCCTCCATTGAGGCATGCATTAGTGTGGAAGTCTCCATTAGCTCCATTCCCAACGAGTTTATCACAAAACGTGTGCCACAAATCGAGGCCACACTGCCAGCTACAGGTTCCGCTTCCTTGACGGACCTGCAGCCAAAAAGCATGCTTTTTGCAATATCAAGGCATTCCTCGGGGCCGATTCGCTGCAAACACGGATCGAATATGCCCTCAGGGCTCACCACCTTTTCGGGCAGTGGAAGTGAGCGCCAGGATTCGTCCGCGCCTCTGGCCCGAGAGGATACAACGGCGCTCTTGGCTACGAACTGCAATAGCGACATGTCGCTGGTACTGGAAAACCCCACGCCGCCAGCTACCACAGCCCGAAGTCCCAGGCCGCGATGAAAGCTCTCGCTGGCCAGCTCCACGACATCCTTACGTAGATCAATGTCTACAGAGCGACCCATCACACCGTAGACTTCCGCCTGCTCCGCTCCCTCTATCAAAGCCTGGGAGAGAAGTTCATGTCCATAATTCAGGAGAGTGTCGATACTATCCGATATATCTGAGATCTTCATCCCCGCCCGCCTCATAAGGAGCCTGGGCTCGCTCCATCTCCTGCAGCTTGCCTATGATCTTCTCCATCTCCTTGGCCCTCTCCTCCAAAGCCTGCATGCCCACAACAATACCCAGAATGCCGGAGAGAATGCGCAGAACCTCAGAAGCGGCTTTGGGATCGACCAGATAACCGGAGGTCACCCCCATCAGACAGACGGCATCGATACCCCGAAGGGCCCCCAGTCCTAAGAGCAGTCCTGAGACGCCGATTATGCCCCCACCGGGCTCATTCTCGTGAAAGACGACCCCTTTTTGTTTCATCTCTTCCACAAGCTCGATACTTGTGGCCGCCCCCATGACTGTGGGCTTGTCCACGAACTGGCCCGTACCGTAGCCCCCCAGAGCATAGATCCTCTTTACATGGAAGCTCTGGGCGATGTCCAGGAAGATGCTGCAAAGCTCGTAGTGCCCCTCGTTAGTGGCACTCTGATAGTCGCCTATGAGAATGAGCAGGTCAGGCTCGTCGTTCTTGCCATGATAGGCATAGATCTCATTTCGGACCTGCTTGATGGTGCCGTCCTCTTTTACCATCACCTGGGGCGGAAAATGAGGCGAGTAGATCTCAATGATCTTCTCAGCATTGAGCTCTTCCACCATGTGATCGGCCACCAGCTTTCCCACGTGGCCCACGCCCGGCAGACCCTCAACAAGAATCGGGTCCTTAAGGGTTACTTCTTTGATACGGGAAACCAGGGTCTCCTTCATTTTGCCTCCTGGCCGAGAGCTCTCCTGTACTTGCCATAAGGGTCGTCTGGAGAGAATCTGGCGGGCTTAGTAATAGCAGTATGGCCCCCACAGGCGGAGCAGATATCCTTTAAGGTGTAGCGACTGCAGGCCGTACACCTCAGGATTTTGGATCTCATGCATCTCTAAGGAAAGTGCCTTCTCCGCCGTGCTGTTCTATGTATTTCACAACAGCCTGAGCAGACTTCTTGAGAACAGACTCCGCATGCTTGTAATCCGGCGCAGTTACATGAATGCGATAGCGTGGAGCTCCAATATAAGTTATGGAGAGAGTAGCATCTTTGTCTTTGCTGCGTTTGGCCTGTTTGAGGGCTTTACGGATGACATCCACACCGTCTGGGGCGGGAGAGGTGATATCCACATAGCCGCTGATATCAACAGAGGGTATCTTGACGTTATCCTTGGATAGGCTCTCCAGCATCTTCAGATCTTCTTCAGTCAGGTCGACATCCTTCAGGGCATCGACTCCACTGATCGCCGCCTCCTCCATGGCCAGATAGAGGCTATCGTACGCTGCCACCAGAACATCTGCGACACGCTTAACGTCATCGGGCCGATCCTTGTAAGCCATCTCCAGCCATTTCCAAGCTTTCTGGTCCGCCTTCCACTCCTGGATCTTCTCACGACGCTGATGCTCATTTACGTCTTTTAGAGAGAGATCTATGTGGTGCCTGGACGTGTCTACATTCAATACCTTGCAGACGATCTTCTGCCCCTCTCGCACGTGGTCGCGAATGTACTTGATCCATCCGCTGGCCACCTCCGAGATGTGAATCAGGCCCTGCTTACCGGAATACTCGTCCATGGAGACGAAGGCTCCGAAGTCCACTACCTGAGTCACGGTGCAGACGACTAGAGATCCGAGCTCTGGCCAGCCCTCACGTTGCATTATAGATCACTCTAAGACTTCTACTACGGTGGTCTTGATCTCAGCCTTGCCGCCAGTGGGCTCTGCAAGCGTGCGCCCGCAGACCAGGCATTTGACAACCGTAGAAGCATGAGCGAATATGACCTGCTCGTTCTCGCAGTCGTTGCACTTTACCTTGACGAACTTGGATGGCAAATTTATCCCTCCACCAGATCGAACTTGCCGGCCCTAAATCCTGGTCGGTTGTGAGCCTTCTTGCAAGTGTTGCAGCGGTAGCGCAGGTTCAGCCTCTTGACGGGCTTGTCGCCGCCCGGCACTTTAGAGAACTTGCCCTGATTACAGATTCCATTGGCCCGCGCCTTCTGCCTCACGATATGAGTCATAGAGGAAGCGCGACCTTTTCTCACCCTCTCCACCGTTTGGGGGGTATGCTTTTTACAGAACGGACAGTAAGCGTTAAGCTTTTTTGGCATCTTCACAACGTATCATCTCTCAATCTTCACTTCAGAAGCTAATTTTTTGTTGCGCAGATTTCTGGCGTGAACGGCCGGGAGCACAGCCACATCATCCTTCCCGAGAAGGTAATTTCTCCCGTCAACTCCCACGAACAGAGGAACACTATCCAGCAACCGCACAATTTCGTATTCCCGAGATATATCTTTCTTGCCCGTTAAAGGCCTTTCGGTGTGAGCCACATGGGCCAGGATAACCTCGCGACCTGAGGCAATGGCTGAGAGCATCTGCCGGTAGATCCCCTCCTCCTCCTCGGTCATGCCCAGGAGGACCTCTTCCTTAGAAACGGATCTAGCACTACGTAGCGCCCGGCGGACTATCTTTTTCACCCTCTGGTCGATGAGCTTATTGACGCTATTCTTCTCGCTCTTGAGGGTATCTTGCAGAATCTGAGCCTCTACGCTGAAGGGGTCCGCTACCTGTGAGAGCTCCTGCCCCAGGCCGACCAAATAAACGCCCACCTGCTGGTAAAAGTCCTTATCCAGATGCTGAAGCTCCGCGGATTTGCGCTCCTCTCGAAGCGCATTGGCCAGATCCAATTATTCCACCTTCATGCCCCTGCGCGGGCCTGTTATCTGAGATCAAATAATATATAGATTAATGCTTTGCGCGCGCTTCCGCCACGCCCCGCGCCATGAGAAAGACTGCGACGCAGGCTGGAAGCTCCGTCGGACCCTCCGTCAGGTTGAAGCTTTCGCCTTTCATCTGAGTTTTGAATGGCTTTAATACCTGCAGCGGCACGGCCTCATCCCCGAAGACCACCGCATCTTGCAGAGGATCGAAGTCGTCGAGGTCGCGAAGCGAGAGGGGCGTCACGCGCATTCCCGAGCCGCCGTGCAGGCTGCCGGGACAGCGAATCAGCCGGCGCACGTCGGCCGTCACCGGCTCGTCCGTCTCGCCCCGCTCCTCATCTAAATTGAAGCCCACCTTCACGCCCTCGCTATCCAAGAACTCCACGAGAAGAAGCTTCCAGATAGCGGCACTGCCCCGAAAAAGGTCCAGATTTCCCCGAGAAATCTCATCCAATACATTTTCACCCTGCAGGCTTTTGTAAAAGCTGGCGGCTTTTTTGGGTCCGATGCCCTTTCGTTTCGAGAGAACCGCGATAGCCTCCGCTTCGTTCAAGCAGCGCAGATCTTCGACAAAGGAGATGATGGATCGGTTGATCCTGCCTCCCCAGCCCGGCGCGCCTGCTGGGGGCGCACGCAGCCGAAAAGCCCGATCTTTCCCCCAGTCGCCCTCCATTGGGGCCATGTGGATGAACCGGTCCATGTCCAGGCCCCGGCCCGCCAGATAGTCCACAATTTCGCGTCGCTCATCGCCGCCGAAGCTAAAGACGCGCGGGTCTCGGACGTGAATGTGATAGCCCCGGCCTCCGGAAAAGACGACACTCATTTTGCTATCGCCAAAGCCGAAATCGGATAAAAGAAAAGTCAGCAGCTTTTGCGTCTCCTTCTTTACCAATTCCAGCATCTCACTGTAGCTCCTGGGCGCATTTCTCAGGTGATCGGCATCCAGGTCGAAGATGAGATCGGAGCCCTGCCAGAGCTTCTCTTTCATGGTCGGTGCGCCGGGCCGCTGGTAGTAGGCTACGGAGTGATAGACGTGGCGCGGCACCATTGCCCGCACATAATCGACCAGTTCGCCTCGTGAGAAGAAGGACTTGTGCCGGCGCATACCGGAATCGTCGAAAAAGAGAAAGCCCCACTCGCGAGAAGCGAGGCTAGGCGGAGCATCCGGAGAGGATTCGATGTAATAGCCCCGGAACTTGGAGACCAGGAAATTATGGGTTAGAGCGTTCAGCCTCCCACCTTCCATATACATCCGGCCGGCGATCGGCAAAACAGGTAACCTCGCGACGGAATAGATCCCGATCAGCCAGGTCGATATCAGCCCATAGCAGAGCTTGCTCTGAGCCGGCCTCGGCCAAAACTTGCCCCCGCGCATCGATGATCAAAGAGCCACCGCCAGAGGCCCAGTTGCAGGCCAGATGAGGCATCTGATTTTCTATGGCACGGGCCATGGCCAGAGTGCGCCACTGCCCCTGCCGCAGGACGGGAAACTGGGCCACGGTGACGAGGATTTCTGCGCCCTGCAGGGCAAGGGTGCGCGCCACCTCAGGAAAACGCAGGTCGTAACAGATCTCCAGACCCACCCCGCCCCACCGCGTGGACATGGGCGTGATGTTGTCTCCGCCGTCAAAGTGCATCTTTTCCTCACCAAAGGGGTGGATCTTGGGGCGAAGCTGCAGGCCGCCCGAGTCGAGGCAAAAGCCCAGGTTCTGCCGGCCATTGCGAAGCGAGCCGAGGAAAATACAATTGTGCTCGCGAGCCAGCACCCGGAAAGGATCAAGCGAAGGATAGGGTGGTCTGTCCTGAGCGAAAGACTGCAAGGAAGGCTCGTAGCAAAAGCCGGTCAGGAAGAGTTCAGGAAAGACCAGGATCTCGGCTCCTTTGGCCAGGGCAGAGCCTGCCATCTGCAATGCGCGAGAGAGATTTTTTTCGGGAGCGCAGGGCTCTACGGAAAGCTGGAGGCAAGCGGCTCGCATATCAAAAATAAGGCAAGTTCGTATATATTAAGATAGACATATCAAGCCAGACATAGCGAGGTTGAAATGGCCAAGAGCTACAAGCTCCGCATTTACGAGATCCTGGAGTCGACCAATGCTGGCGACAAAACCGCGGAGGCAGTGAACCTCTTTATGCTGGTACTGGTGATTCTCAACGTCACCGCCGTGGTTCTGGAGACAGTGGAGAGCATCTATGCGGACCATAAAGTTCTGTTCCAGTACTTCGCAGACATATCCGTAATAATATTCACAATTGAATACATTTTGCGCATATGGTCCTGTGATGTGGACTCCAAATACAGGCGTCCCTTGCTGGGAAGATTGCGCTTCGCTCTGACTCCGTTGGCGCTGATAGACCTTCTGGTAATATTGCCGACCTATACCATACTGGCCTTTCCCACTGATCATAAGCTGCTGCGAAGCCTGCGCGTGCTCTGGACCTTCCGGCTGCTCAAGCTCAGCCGTTACTCCAAGTCCCTGCAGACCATAATGGATGTGGTACGCGCCCAACAGCGCGAGCTGGCCATGAGCTTCTCGGCCATCATTTTCTTCATGGTGCTATCCTCGACGATGATATATTTCCTGGAGCATGAGGCCCAGCCCCAGCGTTTTCCGGACATACCTGCCACAATGTGGTGGGCGGTGCTGACCATGACCACCGTCGGAGACAATTTCTATCCCATAACCCCACTGGGAAAAATAGCAGGCGGGCTGATCATAATTTTAGGCGTGGCCACCTTCGCGCTGCCTACATCGATTCTCACCTCAGGATTTGTGGATGAGCTGGAAAGACGCCGGGAGGAGAATGAAGCCGGGGCGAAAGAAATGCTCGAAAATGGCCCTTAAAAAAATGGCCCTGGAAAGATTTTAAATGCAAAGCGGCACTCCGTAATTCCTGGCAATGAATCAGGACCTCAAGACACGCATCTTCGGCATACTGGAGCCGGGAGATGAGGACAGCAAGTACTTCGACCCGTTCATCATGGGCCTGATATTATTAAACGTAGCAGCCGTGGTGCTGGAGACGGTGGATTCGATCTACACGCCTTACGCCCTCTTCTTTCACATTTTCGATGTATTTTCCGTGGCCGTCTTCACTGTTGAATACATTCTGCGCGTCTGGAGCTGCACGAAAGATCCAAGATTCAAGGATCCGGTGCGTGGCAGGCTGCGATTTCTGATGACGCCCATGGCCCTGGTAGATCTCATGGCCGTGCTGCCCTTCTACCTGCCCTTCCTCTTCCCCGATATGAGGTTCATGCGAGCCATGCGCCTCTTCCGGCTCTTCCGGGTGCTGAAGCTGGCGCGCTACTCCGATTCGCTGCAAACCTTCGGGGATGTGCTGAGGCTGAAAAAGGAAGAGCTTTTGCTCATGCTCTTTGCCATCATGATCCTGCTCGTCATCTCATCGAGCCTCATGTACGAGGCTGAGAACGCCGCCCAGCCTGAGGCCTTCTCCTCAATTCCCGCGGCCATGTGGTGGGGCATTGTGACCCTGGCTACTGTGGGCTATGGGGACGTCTTTCCCATCACACCCTGGGGCAAGTTCATCGGCTCCATCGTAGTGCTGCTGGGGATCGGTCTCTTCGCCCTGCCTACGGGCGTTCTGGCCTCAGGCTTTGCCGAGGTGCTGGCCAGGAGAAAAGAGGAGAAGATGATGCACAAATATAGATGCCCGCACTGCGGACGGTATATCGGCGATCTTGCCTGTTCTGCCGAGCCGGATGACGGGCCCGAGGAAAAATAGAATAGATATTAGGGATAATACTTTCCTCATGAAGGCTTCTCGCGATATCGTCAAGGTTGAGCTGGCAGAAGAGTTTCGCATCTGTCCGCAATGCGGCTATGAGCTGGGATTTCACAGCTCTTTTCTGCGGGCGGAGAAAGGCTACCAGATCATCCTCATCTGCCCGGAGTGCGGAGCACGGTACGATATGGGATGGAAGATGTGAAGACATTGATATACTTGTAATGTATTGTAATACAAGGTGATTGAGATCTCCACATCTGTATCAATTAGGCTTCCAGACGACATGGCAGATAGCCTGAAGAGCCTCTCTGAAACCATAGATCGCTCCAAGGCGTATATCATCAAGAAAGCATTGCAGGCATATCTTGAGGATTATTCAGATTACCTGATTGCCCAGGAGCGTTTGAACGATAAAAACGACAGAGTGGTATCTTGCGACGAGATGAGGGAGCTAATTGGCCTGCCCGATTGAGTACAAATCATCTGTGGCCCATGACCTGAAGAATCTGGATAAAGCTGTTGCCAGGAGAGTAATCAAAGAGCTTGAAGAGGCATTATCCTGCGACCCGGACTGCGGAGAGGCGCTCACAGGACAGTTCAAAGGGCTGTTCAAGCTTCGCATTGGAGACTGCAGGGTCGTTTATTCTAAGAAACAGGGCGGAGTGTTGGTATTGCGAATCAGAAATCGCAGCAAGGCGTATAGATAGCGAAATAGTGGAGGCACATTCGCGCAGGAATCTCAGGAGAAATGCTATGGATGACAAATTGAAAAAGCTCGCAAAGAGCGTGAAGACCTTCACGCCCCAGATGCTAGAGCCACCCTACAGCGGCATCCCTACCTTTTTTGGAACGCCGCACCAGCCGGAGATAAGCGACCTGGACATTGCTCTGGTGGGCGTGCCCTTCGACCTGGGCGTGACCAACCGCAGCGGTGCGCGCCTGGGCCCGCGAGAGATGAGAAACCAGTCCCGGCTGGTGGGAGTCTACAACCACTACAGCCGCATGTCGCCCTTTGTCGATCATCGAGTGGCGGATGTGGGAGACGTGCCCTTTCACACCACCTACAATTTGGAAGAAGCCCACTCGGATATTGAATCATTCTACAGGAAAATGTCCTCCGCCAACGTCCTGGCCATAACAGCGGGCGGAGATCACTCCATTACCTTTCCCATTCTCAAAGGCCTCTCCTCAAAGGAAAAGGTCGGCCTCATTCACTTCGACTCGCATTGCGACACGTCGGCACCTTTTCACGGAAGCGGACTGCAGCACGGCTGCCCCATGCGAAATGCCGTGGAGGCGGGACTGGTGGACCCAAAGCGCACTGTGCAGATCGGCATCCGTGGCGCTGCGGAGCTGCTCTGGCAATTCTCTTACGATAGCGGTATGAGAGTTATTCACATCGAAGAGTTCTATGAGATGGGTTGGAAGAAAGTTGTCTCGGAGATCAAGAGCCGGGTGGGAGACGGTCCGGTCTACATATCCTTCGACATAGACTGTCTGGACCCGGCCTTCGCCCCCGGTACGGGAACCCCGGTGGTCGGTGGCATGAGCAGCTTCGAGGCCTTGCAGGTCTTGCGGGGCCTGTCAGGGCTGAATGTCATCGGCGGGGATCTGGTAGAGGTGGCCCCACCTTACGATGCCGGCGGGATTACGGCTCTGGCCGGAGCCACGCTGATGTTTGAAATTCTCTGCATGGCGACTTCGTCCAGTGCCCCTAAATAGCCAGAAGAGGCGCAAAAATCATAAATGCGCCTACCTCTCCATCGCCTTTGTTCTCATATCCACCGGCATCTTCTCGATGGCATACCGCAAGGCAGTGCGCGGCATCTGCGCCTTTTTGCTCATCACGTAGTCGAAGACCTCAGACTGATGCTTGCGGCTCGCCTCCTTGAGCAGCCAGCCGTAGCCCTTTTGTACCAGATCATCCCGGTCTTCCAGCAAGATATCTGAGATTTCAAAAGCCTCTTTCAAGAAAAGTCCCTTTCTGGCCGGCAAAATCAGGGTCACCGCAGATGCGCGCCTCAGCCAGCGATTCTCAGCGCGGGCCCAGACCGCCATGTTATCGATGAACTGCGGATACATCTCCACGAAGCTGCCCAGGGTGTGGTTGCAGAGGGTGTCGCACTTGGCCCAGTTGTCCACGTACAGATCCACCCACCTCTCGAATACAGAAAAGTCCTCGGGAACGTACTTGCCCCGGAGGGAGTAGGCCCACTCAAAGGCGATGAAAGCCTCCTCGCTATAGTTGGCCTGCAGGAGATTTTCGCATAAGGAGAAGATCTCGTTTTTGTCTAGATCTTTTATTTCGCGAAAATACTTGGTGACGATCTTCTTGACGGCAGCGCTCTTCACGCCGTGGAATTTTACCTCCTCCTTAAAGAAGCGCTGAGCGCTCTCCCGGGTCTTCTCGTCAATGCTTTGTAGCAGTTCTTGCCGCACGGCTGCCAGGACATCTCTTTCCATATCTCACCGGTGGGCTTATCTTTATCAAAAAATCTTCGCTAATGACATGCTTCAATTCATCCTCACTCCCGCCGCAGGAAAGCGACTGATTGGCAAAGCCCTGGCAGCTCACCCGACTGTTCAGGCTGCCTCGCGATCCGCCACTCTGGTTATCATCGCCGGCACTACAAACGGCTACGCCGCCGAAGAGATCCTGTTGGGCCTGGGCCAGGCAGATGGATTCTCCAGGAAGCGATTCTTTCGCGGCATAGTCCTGCCGCCGGGAAGGACCACCGAGACGGGAAGGCTGCCGGATGAGAGCGATTTTCCCGGCGATGTGGTAATTGTAAAAGGTGTCTGGCAGAAGGGCAAGACCATCTTCGACGTTGCCGAAGGCCTGAGAGAAGGCGATGTTATCCTGAAGGGCGCCAATGCCCTGGACCTGGCCAGAAAGCAAGCGGCGGTGCTCATCGGCCATCCTCGTGGGGGAACAACGATCACAGCCCTGCAGGCGACTGTGGGCCGCAGGGTGCAGCTCATCCTGCCTGTGGGCCTGGAAAAGCGCATCCCTGGCGATCTGATGGAGCTGGCCGCCCGGATGAATGCGCCCAAAGAGAGCGGCTTTCGGCTGCTGCCCGTGCCGGGAGAGGTCTTCACTGAGATCGAGGCCATCCGGCTGCTCACGGGAGCGGAAGCGGAGCTTATCGCCGGCGGTGGCGTGGGCGGCGCAGAGGGAGCGGTCTGGCTGGCCCTACGGGGGAGCCCAGAGCAGCTGGCGAAGACCGCGGAGCTGATCAAAGGGGTTTCTGGAGAAATTTCACAGTTAGATGTAATTGCATAGAGAAGGAGGCTGGCCTTTACATGCCTCTTTCTTTCCTATTCTGGATTTCTTTGGCCATAATCCCGATCTTTTTCCACTTTTTCTTTTCGGCTCTCTGAAGATCAGGATTTTTCTTTCTCTCTATTGCCAGCAACTCTCGCTGAAGTTTTCTGTAGCTTTCAAATCTGACTTCCGGAAGCTTTCCTTCTGCAATTGCCGTTCTGATCATGCAACCAGGCTCAGTCTCATGCTGGCAATCAGAAAATTTGCATTCTGCTGCAAGTTCCTCAATATCCAGGAACGTATTATGTAGCCCCTCGCTGGCATCCCATAGTTGAAGCTCTCTCATGCCCGGATTATCAATTATGACTCCGCCCTTCTCAAGCAAGATCAGCTCCCGCACCGTTGTAATATGCCGGCCTCGACTATCATCTTCCCTGATCTCACCGACTTTTTGCCTTTCAACCCCGTCTAGTGCATTAATTAGGGTGGACTTTCCGACACCGGATGAGCCAAGCAGCACAACGGTCTTGCCATCCTGAAGATATGATGACAGAGATCGCATTCCAACATCCTCTGTTGCACTAATTGCATGTACCGGCACGTCCGGCGCGATTGCCAACACATCATTTATCCTTGCATTAACATCGCTACAGATATCAGATTTATTTAATACAATGACAGGGTCAACGCCGCTCTGTCTCACAATGGCCAGATACCTCTCCAGCCGTCTCATATTCAAGTCTCTGTTGAGCGAGGTCATGATGAATGCGATATCGATATTCGTAACGATCACCTGCTCGCCAGTCGCTCTCCCTGCATCTTTCCTAGAGATCTTGTTTTTTCTTGGCAATATGGCGTGTATAGTGCAGGTGCCTGTATTATCCTCTGAAATTGCTACCCAGTCACCGACTGCAGGATACTGGCCATCCTGGCGCAGCCTGCCAGAAACCCTGGCCCTCACTTCGCCGTTCTTCGTATAAACTTTGCAGCCATTCTTATTTACGCTGGAGATCCTTCCAGGCTCATGTCCTTCAACATGCTCTAGGAAACTTTCGCCGAAAAATGCGTTCCAGCCAAGCTTCCTCAACACTGGATCCAAGTCGTCATCTCCATTCAATCACCCTGCTTTCCTCTACATGGCTTCATCGAACTCGTTTCTGTATCTCGCAACGCCACACGCACCGAACATGGCCTCATCATTCAAAATCAGGATCATGAAAGCCTCATCGGGAACTCCTTCCCACTGGCTGCGAATGCCGCTATGCGAAGTTCGCTGAAAGCCGAAGCGAGGATAATATTCTGGATGCCCGAGCACGATAATGAAGGGATCTCCTCGACGCTTGAGTATCTCAATGCCTGCCTGGACCAGTTGGGATCCGATTCCCTGACGCTGAAGCTCGGGCAGGACAGCCATGGGGCCCAGCCCCGTGCCCTCTATTACCTTATCACCGTCAATCTTGACCGGACTAAAAAGGATATGACCTACGACTTGATCATCTTGGACTGCCACTAAAGAAAGGATATTTGCGCAGTTCTCACGCAGACGATCGATCACATTTGCCTCTGAGGCTTGGCCGAAGGCCTGCATGAAAGTTTTTTCGTTTAGCTTCCTGATTTCTCCGATGTCCTCAGGTCCCTCTTCTCGAATGAAAATCACGCTCACACCCCTTTATGTTATCCATTAACCTGAATCGAGCTGAGCCACATAGAATACAAAACCATAGTATTCAGAATACCGCTTGAAAATGTCGATCTCTCTCCGATGATCCTCCAATACGACAAGAGCACCCGGAAGACCTTCATACTTCGGTCTTAGTTGAGAGATCTTTTCCTCCAATGGTGAATAATAGCACCACCACGCAGACATTGGGAGGACGAAGTGACCTATATGGCGATAGCCTGACCTTTGAATTATCCTCAGATTGCCTTCGATATCCTGCATGCCAGGATATTCCTTTACAA
>JBATEC010000222.1:0-16024 GCA_049663825.1 Methanothrix sp.
TGCTTGAAAGCTGCAATTTCGTCCATACTCACAAAGAATGAGTATTATCATTATATTATTTAATTTTTCTGGTCTAAATGGTTTCGATGGAAATTTACATGATTAACGTGGGGAGCTAAACACATACAATTTTAAAAATCAAACAGCGACTTCTGCCTTTTCCCAGGCTTTGCCTCCCCCTTCCCCTCGCTCTCCGTCTTCTTCGGCCTGCCCATCTTGCGGCCTTCGTGCTTGGCAGCGGACCCCTTCAAATCTCCGGCAGCAATCGCAGGCTCCTCCTGTTTGGGCTCGATCGTCGGAGCAACCACCACCTTGGGCGGCTCCGTCTCCACAACCTTTTCGGCGCTTGTTGGCACAACTACTGGCACATCCGCGCCCGCGTCCGCCCGCGCCTGCGGAGCACGCTCCAGCGGCCTGCCCCCGATAGGCTGCTGCGCCGTGCCTGTGTCGTGCCATCCAAGTTCGATCTCCTCGAACTCCTCTGCAGCCCGCATCTTCATCGCCCCCTCAAAGATGCTCTGCACCTTTTTGGTAGAGGTCGTGCTGCCCAAAAGAAGCGCAATCTCATCAGCATCCAGCTCCAGCTCCGCAGCCAGGGGAACGGCCTTCTTCTTGTCGGCCAATAAGAGCCCCACAAATCCCATCAGCTCCGCCCGCACGAAAGCCGCAGAGACGTGGCAACGGTGGCCGATCTTCTTGGCAGCCGAGTCTCGAATGTTGCGCGCCTTTTTGGTCTGGCCCATGCGCCGCCACCGGCTGGGGGGCCGGAAAGCAACGTAGCCGTGCCGGGCTGTGGCCTTGGCGGCCTGCACCCCGCCCGTCATGAGAAAACTGGCGTAGCGCCACAGTCCATAGTTCTGCCTTATGCGGACGCGCCCCAAAAAGACATCCGCCCGCGCCAACTGCTCATAGCCTTGCCAGAGGTCTTCGCCTGCGTAGGCGAGCGGCAGGTTCTCGTCCACCCAGTTGATGAGATCCTCAGGGCTCTCATCCAGTGCGTAGGACGCTTGCAGAGCTTCCTGGGCGCTGTTGCCTTTGAAGATGACCTCCAGGACCTTGAAGATGGACGACTTGACGTCGCGCTCAGCCGTGGCCACGTCCTCTGGCCTGAGGGCCGCTTGGCCCTGGGCTGCTGCCTGCAAATCGTTCACGCCCGAGCGCATGTCCCCGCTTGCCCGCTCGGCAATCATCATCAGAGCATCAGGATCGCAGTCCACCTCTTCCATTCGGCAGATCTCCCGTAGAGCCTGAGCGATGGTGGTGGAGCGCACCGACCGAAACTGTATGCCCTTGGCCGCATCCCGCAATGGCTTTTCTATATCGTAATACTCATTGGCAATGAGAAGAACGGGCTGACTGGTCTCTTTAACCAGACGCAGCATGGCCGCTGCTCCCCCCCGGTCGGCAGTGCCGTGCAAATTGTCCGCCTCATCCAAAATAACCAGCCGCGGCTTGCCTGAGAAGGTCATGGACCGCGAGGCCGGCCCGGCAATCTTCTGGATCATGCTTGCCGTGCGCGCATCGCTGGCATTCATCTCGATGTAGTCCCAGTCAAATTCGCGCGCCAAAGCCAGAGCGGCAGAGGTCTTGCCCGTTCCAGCCGGTCCGTAGAGGATGACTGCACCCGTGATGGGCATGCCCTTCTCCCAGGACGCCGCCCAAGCGCGTAGCTCCTCTATGGCCTTGCCGTTGCCTAAAACCTGTTTGAGTGTATCGGGCCGGTACTTCTCTGTCCACTTCACAGCAGGGGGCATTCTACCTCAGACTGCTGGTGCTACCAGACGCCCTCTTTGCCGGTCATTTCCTCAATCTCGATCTCCCAGATGGTCATGGGCATCCTCTCCAGCTCCTCGCGAGAGAACTTCTTGCCGGCGTGCCCGCCCTGGCCCTTTTTGGTGAAGGCATCAAACATCTTCTGCTTGGCCTCTACGCTTTCAGACAGTCGGCTGATGCCGAGGGCAACGACGCTCGACCAGCGCTCTTTCTCTAAAACATCTATCTGAAAGCACACCCGGGGATTCTTCATGGCATACTCGACCTTCTTTCCCATCCCGCGGGAGTGAAGGTAGATCTTGCCGTCTTCGTAGACATAAGACATGGGAACGACATAAGGCAGATTGTCCTTAGCCAGCCCCAGCCTGCCGTACCTGGCAGCAGAAAGAAGACTCGCGCACTCTTCCGAAGATAGATCCCTGGGCGACATGGCGCAAAATTAGGGTCTCATGCATTTTTAGCTTTTGCTTTCTGTACGGCAATTCATGGCCGGCCCGAAAAAAATGCCCCTGCAATTAGCAAGATCATGCCCAGAGCTATCATGGGCACGCCCGGAAAGGCCGTCTCTACCTGAAACTTGGTGGCCCCTGCCTGCGCCCCTATGAGCTTGAAGCTTTCGTTCTGCATATCTCCGCCTTGGCTCTCGATCACCTGAACACCAACCAGAGCGATTCCGGTAAGAATTACAAGCACCCCCATTGCCGCAGCCAAATTCACCTGAACCATTGAAATCCCCTTTGCAGTAAAATATTTGGCGCTATAGATATAATGCTTTGCCTATTATTATCATATTGGATCACACAAGCCGGACCACCC
This sequence comes from Methanothrix sp., assembly GCA_049663825.1. Lineage (GTDB taxonomy): Archaea > Halobacteriota > Methanosarcinia > Methanotrichales > Methanotrichaceae > Methanothrix. The sequence continues at coordinate 2,590 of JBATEC010000222.1, forward strand.
CGGTCCCGCCAAAAAGGTTTTACCTTGGCAGCGCTTTTGGCCACGGAATGTTCAACAAGATCCTGATCGCCAACAGGGGAGAGATCGCCATCCGGGTGATGCGCGCCTGTAGGGAACTGGGCATCTCGACAGTAGCAGTCTACTCCGAAGCGGACAAAAACGCCCTTTTCGCCAAATACGCAGACGAGGCAGTCTTCATCGGACCGGCACCCTCCCGCGAAAGCTACCTGAGGATAGACAAAATCATCAAAGCCGCGCTTGAGACGGAAGCCCAGGCAATCCATCCCGGCTACGGCTTTCTCTCAGAGAATACGCACTTCGCCTCCGCCTGCGTGGAGAACGGCATCGTTTTCATAGGCCCGCCCTCTTCGGCCATCGATGCCATGGGCTCCAAGATCACCGCCCGCCAGACCATGAAAGAGGCTGGCGTCCCAATTGTGCCCGGCATCGAGGAGGGCATCAGCGATCCGGATGTAGCAGCCGAAATCGCAGAGAACATCGGCTACCCCATTATCCTCAAGCCGGCAGCAGGAGGCGGGGGAATCGGCATGAAGATCGTGCAGAGTCGCGAGGAGCTCTTGCCCGCCTTAACCTCTTCTCAGTCCGTGGCAAAAAGCGCCTTTGCCGACGACACCATCTACATCGAAAAGTACCTGACTGAGCCCAGGCACATCGAGTTTCAGATCCTGGCCGACAATCATGGAAAGACCATCTATGTCTCAGACCGGGAGTGCTCCATCCAGCGCCGCCACCAGAAGCTGATCGAAGAGTCCCCTTCGCCCGTCATGACCGAAGAGCTGCGCCAGAAGATGGGCTCCATCGCAGTCAAAGCCGCGAAAGCTATCGGATATTCCAGCGCCGGCACAGTGGAGTTCATGTACTCTCGCGGCGACTTTTACTTCCTGGAGATGAATACCCGCCTGCAGGTAGAGCACCCCATCACAGAGATGGTAACCGGCGTAGACCTGGCCAAAGAGCAGATCATGGTGGCGGCAGGCTACCCCCTGAGATATGATCAGAGCGACATGAAGATTAACGGCTGGGCTATCGAATGCCGCATAAATGCAGAGGATCCACTCAACGATTTTGCTCCCTGTCCGGGAAAGATTAAACGCTACCGAAGCCCGGGCGGTCCAGGCATAAGAGTGGACAGCGGAGTTTATACCGGCTACGTCATCCCGCCCTACTACGACTCTTTGATCTCCAAGCTGGTAGCTCACGGCAAAGACCGTAATGAGGCCATTGCCAGAATGGAGCGCGCCCTTTTTGAGTACATCATTGTGGGAGTTAAAACCAATCTGATATTCCACAAAGCAGTGCTCAGAAATAAACGGTTCCGCAGTGGAGATATAAACACTCACTTCATCAAGGATGAGAACATTGTCGAGGCCGTCAAGATCGTGGCCGTAGAGGATTATGAGAAGGGAATGTCTCTGGCTTCAGCTTTAGGTGTGGACAACCGCCAGATCGCCGCCATCTCCGCGGCCGTGGGGTCTTACCTGAGCCAAAACAGAGCCGCGGAGAAAAGCTGAAGGTGACAGCACATGACATTCTCTCATTCTTAATCTCGGGTGAGTGGGTATCAGGCGAGCAGATGGCTAAAAGTCTCGCCATCTCCCGCGCCGCCATCTGGAAGCAGATTCAGGTCCTTCGCCAAAGAGGATATGAGATCTCCGCCTCTACCGGAAAGGGCTACCGATTGACCAAAAAGCCCGACCTTCTGGATGCGGACCGCATATTTAGCTGCCTCAAAACAAAGTGGCTGGGAAGAGATATGCGCGTCTTGGCCGAGGTCAGCTCCACTAATGCCGTTGCCCTCTCGCTGGCTCGCGACTGCCAAAACGGCACCGTCATCCTGGCCGAGACACAGACACAAGGCAGTGGCAGACTCTCCCGGCCATGGGCTTCGCCACCTGGTGGAATCTGGATGAGTATCATCTTAAAACCGAAGATGCCGCTCGCTCAGGTCTACCAGATAAACATGGCCTTGAGCGTAGCTCTCTGCAGGGCAGTTTCTTCATTATTCGGCCTGGAAGCGGGAATCAAGTGGCCTAATGACCTTTTGATCCGGGAGCAAAAGATCTGCGGCATCCTCATAGAGATAGGCGCGCAGGTGGACCGGCTGGATTACGCAGTGGTGGGACTGGGCTTCAATGCCAACAATGACCCGTTCGACTTTCCCGCCGAGTGGAGATCGACCTCTCTGGCGGCAGAGATGGGCCGCGACATCGACAGGTGCGAGCTGATCTGCAGGATTCTTGAGGAGATAGAAGTGGCATACGAAAATATGGCAAGCAAAGAGATCTATGAAGAATGGCGCAGCCGATCGCTCACTCTAAAGAGACAGGTGCGCATCACCTCAGCCGCAGGCGACATGGTAGGCGAAGCCGTGGATCTGGCAGAGGACGGTGCCCTTCTCCTTCGAACCGGGGATGAGCTGAAACGAGTATTGGCTGGAGACTGCATCCATCTGCGCCCTCTGGAAGCGGGTTGTGAGAGATGCGATGAGTAAAAATCCAGCTATGAACCGAGGGCTTAGAAAGATGAGGAGAAGATGAGGGCGAGAAAGGTGCGCGGCATTGCCCGGGATACGCTGCGATTCATTCTAGAGGCGTCCCGTTCCTCTCTTCCGGTCGAGTTCGCAGGGCTGCTTCAGGTCGAAAAGGAGATCATCACCGAGGTGCTCATCCTGCCAGGCACGGAAAGCTCCCGGATGAACGCTCTGGTTCGGCTCTACATGCTGCCTAACATGTCCGTGGCAGGCTCAGCGCATAGCCATCCATCCGGCGATCTCAGGCCGTCCGAGCCCGACATCATCTTTTTCTCACGCACCGGGGACTACAACATCATTGTCGGCCCGCCTTTCGACGAGCAAAGCTTCGTCTGCTATGACGGCGCGGGAAGGCGGCGCGATCTGGCCATTTTGGATGTAGAGTTTAAGGACGACGGCTTTGATGATGACTTCGATGATGAATTTAAAGAGGACAGGCCTTGACGCTGGTAGTCGCTACGGGCACCTTTGATCTTCTCCATCCCGGCCACGTCCTCTACCTGGAGCACTCGAGGGCGTTAGGCGACGAGCTGGTGGTAATTGTTGCCAGGGATGTGAATGTGCGCCACAAGTCCAAGCCCATACTGCCTGAGGAGCAAAGACTGAGGATGGTAGAGTCCCTCAAAGTCGTGGACAAAGCTGTGCTGGGTGAGGAAAAGGATATCTTTCGGACGGTTGAGCAGCTCAAACCGGACGTAATCACATTGGGCTATGATCAGCATTTTGATGAGGCGGCTTTGCAGGCGGAGCTATTTCGCCGCGGCCTCCATCCCCGGATTGTGCGCATCGAGGAGCATGAGCCCTGCCCCCTCTGCAAATCAAGCAACATTGTGACCAAGATCCTGGAGCGCTTCCGGGGGCGGCGAATCTAAGTCTGCGGTAATGCCGTCAAGTACTTATATGGCTCTCTCGTTTGCGGGCCTGATGGCCAGAGTTGCAGTAGGAGGAACCTTCGATCCCATTCATGATGGGCATATCTCCTTGCTGAGGCGTGCCTATGAGTTAGGGGGAGAGGACGAGGTAGTAATTGGCCTGACCTCCGACGAGATGGCCCGGGAGAGCAGAACCCGAGCAGTGCGCAGTTTTGAGGTAAGGGTGAAGAATCTGCGCGCGGTCGTGCAAAGGTGCTTTGGCATCAAGCATGCCAACATCACAAAGATCGACGATCAATGCGGCTCATCGATCTATGACGACTTTGATTATATTGTCGTCTCTCCGGAGACCATGCCCATGGCTGAGAAGATCAACCGGCTGAGAGCAAAGAAAAACCTAAAGCCGCTCCAGATATCAGTGATTGAGTATCAGATGGCTCAGGATCTTGTTCGCATAAGTTCTACCAGAATCTCCGAGGGAAAGATCGACAAGCATGGGAAGATCTTGATCGGTTAATATTTGAGATTTTTATGGGCGTCATTCGAGCGGCCGTCATTCAAGATATCTAATCTCAATAGCGATCGCATCGCGACAAAAAAAATGAGGTCGAGAAGATGTTGGCCTTATGCCCATCGAACTGCTCTCATTGCCAATGTGGTTTAGATGATAGACCGCATTTCCATTATCCGTAATCTTACGTCCCGACCGGGATTCGAACCCGGGTTGAAGGCTCTCTGCGCTTTTAGCTCCGCAGGCCTCCGGGATGTCCACTACCCCATCGGGACAAAACATCCCTCATGGCATGCTTTTAGTTATTAAGCCTGTTGGCCAGGAGCCCTGGTCTGGGCGGTGCGAATGGCGCGCAGAAAGTCGATCTTTCTAAATTCGGGCCAGTAGGGCGCGCAAAAGTATGCGGCGCATTCATTGCCGTTGGCCTGCCATGGCAGGAAGTTAGAGGTGCGGCAGTCCCCGCCCGTCCTGATGATCAGATCCACTTTGGGCACAGAGGTTCCGTCTTGAGGATAAAGGTGCGATGCGATCAGATCCTCATCCACCTCTTCCGCTCTGATCTTTCCCACTCTTATCTGGCGCGCCAGAGACCGCGCCGCGTCTACCAGCTCGCGCTGGCCGCCGTAGGCCAGGGCCACGTTTATATACATATTCTCATACTCTCGCGTGGCCTCTTCTGTGCGGCGGATCTCCTCTTGAAGGTCTTGCGGCAGCATCTCCACCCTACCGATAGCCCTTACACGAACCCGGTTGGCATGAACTTTTTTAGATCGTCCAAGCTGTGCAAACTTGTTTTTGATCAGATCGAAGAGATAACGCTTCTCCAACTCGTCCCGATGAAAGTTCTCTGTGGAAAAGGCATAGAGGGTGAGATGCTTAACGCCTACCTCCAGGCACCAATCGGAGACCTTCTCCGAGGTATCGGCACCAAGGCTGTGCCCCAGGAACTTGGAGAAGCCTTTTTGCCTGGCATATCTGCGGTTTCCATCCTGAATAATGGCCACATGTTCCACCGGCACTCCGGCAAGAATGCGTGACCTTAAAAGCCGCTCATAAACGGTGTAGGCTGGGTTTCGCAATATGAAACTCATTCGTTTTATTAGCTTCGCGAATTACTATTTAAATAATTCCTATGTGCCGGACGAAAATGAGTTTGCCGTTCTCTTCCCAAGGGCAAGATACAAATAGCTGATGACTCACTTGCTTACTCCGAGGGCCTGTGGTCTAGCTGGTTATGACATCGCCTTCACACGGCGGGGATCACGCGTTCGAATCGCGTCGGGCCAATTTGCATTTTGGCCGACACAAGCTTTAACTATTTAATAGTGGTTTTTAAGGCAAGGGCGAAAAGAAAGATACTTAGGTTACTCGGGGCAAGAACGACCCCGAAGATTCTATGAGTCTTAGGTCCATAATTATTATTTGAGGTGATAAGCTGTATAATAGAGGTCGTGGCAGGGAAGAAGAAGGAGCTGTAATTACCAGAGTTCGTCTCCCCCGCAAACAGGATCGAGAGATATTCGGTCATGTGGAAAGTTTGCTTGGAGCTAATCGCATAAAGGTGAGATGCATCGACGGCGTTACCAGGATGGGCCGCATACCTGGCAAGATGAAGAAGAGGATCTGGATCAGACAGGGTGACGTGGTTATTGTCATTCCCTGGGAGATCGAGAATGATAAGGCCGATGTAGTCTGGAGATATACCGGTCCTCAGGTGGACTGGCTGCAGCGCAAGGGATTTCTGAAAGGAACTTCTTGAAAGGATTCTTCTTGAAAGGCACTTTATGAGCAAGCGTACCAAGGATGAAGATTTCGATACCAAGATCGATGTTCTTCGTACCAGGATAAAGGACTCCGATGATCTGGATGCCCAGGATGCGGTCTTCGACAAGCGCACCCTGATGGACCTTTACCACCTGGCCAGCAAGGGCGTAATCGATGCTCTGGGCGGATCCGTCTGCACCGGCAAAGAAGCCAACATTTTTAAGGCCATCGTAGGCGAAAAAGAACTGGCCCTAAAGATCTACCGCATCTCTACCAGCAATTTCAATGCCATGCAGGACTACTTGCATGGCGATCCGAGATTTGGAAATGTGAAGGGCACAAAGAGAGCTATCGTCGCGGCATGGACCCGGAAGGAATTTCGAAACCTGACGCGAGCGGAAGAGGTGGGTGTAGCCGTGCCCCACCCCATAGCCATGAGGGAGAACATACTGGTTATGGATCTTATCGGTAACGGTGAGACTGTTGCTCCTATGCTAAAAGACGTGGAACTGGAGGCTGAGGCTGCCAAGCACATTTTTGAAAAGATCGTTGAATATATCTCAGTGCTCTATAATCGCGCACAGCTCGTTCATGCTGATCTGAGCGAGTTCAATATACTTTATGACGAAGGCGAGCCGGTGATAATAGATATGGGACAGTCTGTTACGCTGGACCATCCCATGGCCCGGAGATTTCTGGAGCGCGATATAGCCAATGTTGCCCATTACTTTAAGAAAAAATATAACGTGGGCTCAACTGAGGAGATCTGGGCGAGGCTTCGCAAAGACAAAGAAGAAATCGATGAGATAAACAAAAAAGAAGGCTGATTAAATTGGATATCAAGATTCCAGAAGAGCGCGTAGGTGTGCTGGTGGGACCGGGCGGGTCCATGAAGCGCTTTATCGAAGAGAAGACCAAGACCACTGTTGAGATTGACAGCGAGACCGGCGCGGTCTCCATTGCATCAGCTGTTGACCCATTGCAGGGCCTCCGAGTATTGGACCTGGTAAAAGCCATCGGCAGAGGCTTCTCACCGGAGAGGGCTCTGTCCATTCTTGATGACGATATGTTGATGCTCGACGTGATGGACCTGTCCAAGATGGCAAGCACCAAGAGCGATATGGAACGCATCAAGGGTCGCATCATCGGCAAGGACGGCCGGTCGCGCGAGATCATGGAGAGGCTCTCCGGCGCCAAGGTATCTGTGTATGGCAAGACGGTAGCCATCTTGGGCTATCCGGAGCAAATGCGAGTTGCACGCACCGCCATAGAGATGCTGCTTGATGGCGCTCCGCATGGAAATGTCTATAGCTTTTTAGAGAAGAAGCATCAAGAGCTGGCCAAGGATGAGCTGAGGGAGCAGGGCTTACTCTGAGGTCTTTGCATCTCTTTTCTTTTTATTATCTTTGTGTGAATGAGTTGGTCTCCAAGCCATGATCGCCCGGTTAAAGGGCGGCGGGCAGCTTATATAATGGAATCGTATAATGACTGCGCGAGGAAAAAATTTTGGACTTTCAGTTACAGCTTGATTACGTTGATTGGCTGCTCGTAGCTGCGGCATTGATCGGCCTGTATTCCATCTTTATTTTGCCTTTGAAAGATAGTGAAAAATGGAAAAGCCGGGGCATATCTGTCGGAAGCGTTCTGGGCATTCCATTGGCCATTTTTTTTCGTACCACCAGGGGCCTGAATCTGCTGGACAGGCTGGCCCGTCCCAAGAGATTTTGGAGGCTCGTAGCCTCGGCCGGCATACCTCTGGTCATATTGAGCATGACCTATTTTTTGCTGCTGGTTTTAGCTATGACCTATTACATGATTCAGGAGCCTCCAATGCCCAGCAGCTATAACGCTCCGAGAAACATTCTTCTAATTCCCGGCTTAAATGAGTACATACCCTTTGTTTGGGGCTGGATTGCTCTCTTTGTGACCATGGTAGTGCATGAGTTCGCTCACGGCATACTCAGCCGCGTAGAGGGCGTGCGCGTCAAGTCCATGGGAATCGTCGCCGTTTTATTTGCCCCAATAGCAGCTTTTGTGGAGCCGGATGATGAGGATCTCTTCGGCAGCAAAGATATGCCGGCAAAGGTGAGCAAGCGAGCAAGAATCCGGATTCTCTCTGCCGGTGTCATCTCCAATTTTATTGTGGCGGCAGTGGCTATGGCCCTCTTCTTCGGCCCGGTCATAGGAGCCATATCTCCAGTGGACAGGCTGATCGTAGTCGATGTTCAGGACGGCTTCGCGGCAGATAAGGCTGGTTTTGAGAGCGGCATGGTGCTGTTGGATGTAGATGGAAACAGAGATAGCAGCCTCGCGCAGCTTTACAGTCATCTGGGCAGCTCTTCTGCGAAGATGCGGGTGATTTATGAAGACCGGGAACAGATCTTGCCGCTCTCCGGCGAACCGGCGCGAGGCATCATGGTGGCCTCTATCTTCAAGGGCTCGCCCGCGGAATCTGCCGGTCTTCCTGCCAGGAGCATAATCACCAGGATCGACGGAATGGAGATTGTAAACCTGGAGGGCTTCAGAAAGCAGATGAACGCCACTCGCCCCGGCCAAATCATCGCCATAACCACCGGTCAGGGCAATATCTACCAGGTCAATCTCACTGCGAAAGAGGCAGCTTCTGTGGATAGCGGAGGATTCATTGGCATCGGCATCTCCGGGAATGCGGTTTTAGCAGGAGGCGCACTCTTTCAGGAGGCTCAAGCAGGGCAGATCCTGCAGTTTCTCAAGGCCTTACCCGACAGCGGCATGCAAGGTTTCAACATAATGCTAAGCCTGCCTTTTGCCGGAATTCCTGGATTCACCCAGAAGGGCTTTCCCGGTTTTAGTGGTTGGCTGACCGCCGTCTTTGAGCCCAGCGGATGGGCAGAGCCCCTGGGAAGCAGGTTCTTCTGGATTGCCAACCTTCTGCTCTGGATCGGCTGGATCAACCTTTATGCAGGCCTGTTCAACTGTCTTCCCGCGGTGCCATTGGATGGCGGACACATTTTCAGGGATCTGGTGCAGTCCGGCTTTGAAAGGATTGTAAAGCCTCAGGAGGCGGAAAGGTTCACCAGGACGACCGTGGCCGTTCTTACCTGGCTGGTGCTGACATCCCTGCTCATAACCTTGATCGCGCCGTTTACCAATTGGCTGACTATTTGATTTCCCTTTTTTTGAAACGGTAGTTTTAAACCTCTTAAGATAAGACAGAATATCCGGCAGTTGTCGGCAGGTAAGGTACCTATGAGAATCCGTGCGGTTTGGCATTTAGCGGCCCTGGTGGCCCTGGCAGCCCTTATGGCTATGGCGGGCACAGCCCTTTCTTCGGAGATTGCCAATCTCTACTCCAGCATAGACTCGGCTGATGTTACTCTAAAAGGAGACGTGTCCGGCATGGCGTTGAGGCTGGATCTGATCAATGAGGGAAGGCTGCTCACGACCAGGAACCTGATGCTGGATGGTGCGGGGACCTTTATCATTCGCTGGCCGGCCATCCATGCCGAGAAGGGCAGCTATGATGTATGCGCCGGCCTAAGTAAAAATGGGACCGTCGTCTCCAGCAAATGCTATAACTTCTATTACGGTGGGGTGGAGCCCATAAGGTTTGACGTGCGCGATTTTCGTGCCGACTCTCGCGGTATGCATCTTGCCATCAGTGCCCTCGATCCTACCGTTGTGGATATTTACTACATGCTCATCGACGGGAACAAGGCCGTGTATGTCACCAGAGAGCAGGTTATACCCATCACCGGAAGCTATGCCCAGCCGATCACCAAGGACTACGCCTGGAAGCAAATCCTGGAAAACGGACGCGAGTATGCGGGCCGGGTGAAGATTGTGGAGCTGAATCACAACCAAACAAGGGCCTTCATGAATTCCTTTTTGGCTGTGGATGATGCCATGATCACCGAGACCTATCAGGATGAGACCGGTGCCAGCGCCACAGTTATGGGCAACTCTCGCGTTCCCTTTGAGGGATCTTTGCGGTTTATTCTATCTCAAAACGGCTCCGTTCTCAATACCACTGAGAAGAAGACTCCAGTCCTTCTTACCGGAGACGATGAGACTGTGGAGATCACCTGGAACAAGACCCTTGCGCCGGGCATTTATTTGCTGCGAACAGTTTTACTCGGTCAGGGCGGCGCAGTTATGGATTTGGAGGAGAATGTGGTTGAGGCCAAGCCTTTGGTGAGGAGCAACGCTACAGATACTGCAAAGAATGCAGACTTTCCGGTAGCATCTGCAGCATTAGCCTTGCTCACGATCGTTCTTCTCAGGAGAAGGAGATGATTATTATGCAAAAAATTCTTGTTGGCCTTATCTGCTATCTAGCGCTGCTGGCTTTTTTGATGCCGGCCACAATTGCAGAAGACAGTCAGAACGCTACCGCGAATATCACTATAAATGAGACTTCGAATGCCACAGAGAGCCTGAAAAGCGCTCACCCCACCATCCAAATGGGTGCTGGGAAAGCTGCTTCTCACACCACGGTTCTTCGGGCCGGCTTCGAGAAGACCAAGCCCCTGAATAACCTGGATGTGTACGGCAACAAATCTACTCACAATTTATCTTCCAGCACACTCCCAAGTACCGCATTCAATGCGGGCCAGCGCCTGGGTAATGTATCTCAATTCACCTACAATACCGATAATTACAAGCCCCTTTATAACATCAGTCAGTACTCAAGAACCAAGCCCCTTTACGAGGTGCCTGACACTACATCGTCCAAACCGGTTTACAGCATCTTTGGCTATCCTGAGATCAAGACTGCCAATAGCATACCTTGAAAGTGGGCTTAACGGCCACCAGTGCCTGTAAAAAAGAAAAAGCAAGCGAAAAGAAAGATCCCCGGAAGGTTTTGCCTTCAGAGGAACTTGCTAATTTTTGCGGCTAATGCGGGCTTGGGGTAGGCGCCCACCAGTTTATCGATGAGTTTGCCGTCCTTGAAGATCATTAGTGTGGGAATCGCCGAGATCCTGTACTTGTTGGCGGTTTGCATATTCTCGTCGACGTTCAGCTTGCCGAAGACGACCTTTCCCTTCATCTCGGTCGCGAGCTGCTCGATAATCGGCCCGATCGAGCGGCAGGGTCCGCACCATTCCGCCCAGCAGTCCAGAATAAAGATAGGGTACTGGCCGGCTGCGGCATCAATAGTCGCGTCCGTTACCACAACGGGCTTGTCCGGCAGCTCTACGAACGGTTTCGCTGATGTGTTCATCTCTTTTTTCATCTGTTCCATTTTCTTCCTCTTTATCTCTTCCAACTCGTCCAAGCTCAATCCTCCAATCTTTCTTTGGCCTTGATTATGAGGGATTTGAAGTAGCCCAGATCTACAGGCATTATCTCGAAGGGCAGGTTAGTGAAGTCAAAGAATTCCAAAAGCTCTTCCTCACGCGCCGCAGCATCCTTCAGGGTGTCCAGGTAGACAGATCCCCGAAAAGAGCCCATCTGCATCCTGGCCTCCTCGGGGCCCCAATTCAGGCGGCGGAAGATGTCCTTCCAGGCATCCAGCCAGCCTGGAGAGAGGTAGAAGAAAAGCCCGTCTTTGGCTTTCTTCTCCAGCCCCTTGCGGGTGATGAAGGCGTCCACGCAGTTTTCGCATGCCGCAAGCGACGCATGGTAGGGCGCGAGGATTTCCTCAATCTTGGGATGACACTGGCCGTATACTACTATCATGCCCTCGCAGCCCTCTGTCCGGCACTTATCAAGCTCTGCCACAAGAGCCTCTTTTAATTCATCGAAGTTCACGTGCAGGCCTGCTCCCAGGTAGTGGGCCTCAAAGGGAAATCCAAGCTCTGAGCGCAGCGCTTCGATCTCTTTTTCAAAAATGCCGCAAGCGATGATTGAATACATAGCTGAAATGACTTTATGGCGGCAATAGGATATATCTGTGATCCTTCATTCGAGATCCTTCAAGCTATCTGCATAAGCCTTCCACTCGATGAAATCATCCCAGCGTTCGAAATCCTCCGGAAGATGCTTTAATTTTTCCTCGAAGGCATCAAGATTGCATCTGTGTTTACTTTCAAATGACTTTATCCTCTCTTTCACCGGTGCTATCTGAGATATTAGCTTCAGCCTTTCAAAGGCCTTTATGTCATCCACCGATACGACGATGCAGGCATCTTCACTCATCCTGGATACATTGGGCCTTTTAGTATAAATTTTTCATCCTGAAGTAATTGACGAGATATTACAGCTCGCCCCGGAAGGCCCGGATCCTGCACATGAGGGCGTCGAGCAAATGATACAGCGATCGCTTTATAATCCGAGAACAATCAAGTATGTGAGGAATTCCTCTAAATCGATACCAGCATCCTTTATCAAATTGCGAAGCAAGCCCTTTCTCAATTCCTGATGAAGCGGCACAGAGAGAGTAACAGCAGAGCCTTCTTTCCTCATCACAGCATGGCTTCCCGATATCCTGTCCACATGCCAGCCCCCTCTGGAAAAGGCCTTTACAGCTTCTTTGCCGGAAATCACCGGCAGCTTTTGAGGCATATGAGATCAAACCGTTACTTCTACGATCCTTCCCGGAGCGCCCAGCAGCCTCGTTCGCTCTTCAGCCAGAGATTCCAGGCAGCCTACTATCGCCTCTTTGATGTTCTCCAAGGCTTCTTCCATGCTGTCGCCCTGGGAGTGGCATCCGGGAAGTGCCGGGCAGCTCACTATGTAGCCGCCCTCTTCAGCTTCCTGAAGAACAACCTTGAAATTCATAATTGTAGACTAATGCGGGAAGCTAATAAAAGGTTTCGAGAGATTAGTATCTATTTGGCCCTGACTGTGATTTAAAGCTCGCCCCGGAAGGCCCGCTCCAGCACAGCAGGAAGGAGCGCGTCAAGCTCTGCGGCGGTCTCCGTCTGGTGGCGCTTGAGGGCGTTGAGCTTGAAATCACGTGTATAGCGAAGCAGGTAATCGGCACGCTTCCGGCTTTTTCGTTTGGGCTTATCGCCTATAACAAATATGCGGCCATCTGTAAAGTTCTGCTGTCCTGTGAACGAATGTGGCTCATCGTCCCAACCTGCTCGGACGAGTCCGGGCTCCACATATTTTCTGCAGGTATCCGCTTCATTTAGCAGTGATTCCGTTTTGATTAATCCCTCCCCAACCATTGACATTTGTCTTTTCAGGTCTTGATGGTGAGAATTATTCGCTAGTATTTCAATTTATCAGTATTTATAGCACCTATCTTAACTTTTGAAAATTTTATTATTTCTTAAGCCATTACTGGTAAGTTTCAGTAGTTTCAAGCAAGGACCGGGCGATGATGATCCTCATAATCAGAATCTGGCGAGCAATTGCTGGACTTATGAACGTAAAATCCGTGTGTTATGAATTGTTATGAACTTTTCTTAAACAAATTTAAATAGAAATTATACTGAATATACATGAACGATAAAATCACAAAATGACGCTTTACGGAGAATAAAGACATGTTTAATACTGAACGGAAGAACGAACTGGGTGAAGCAGAGGTAGCGATCTGCCCTCTCTGTGATTTGCGGGTAGAATTTATAGGCGCTCCAATGGTTAGGTGTTATTCGAGAGGAGAGACGTACGAACCGGCAAAAATCAGATGGACTCCAAAATCAAAGGTTTCGAAAGAAACCGGATACGATGTGGAGAATATCCGGGGAAATGACAAAGTGCAGGATTTCTTGCCTAACGCACATCAGCTGGTAGATGAGATAGAAGCATGAATTCTTGTTCGATGCAACCTATTTTTCGCAAGACCGGTCAAAAGGCGTACCC
>JBATEC010000223.1:0-42462 GCA_049663825.1 Methanothrix sp.
ATCATATCTGGAGCTTGCATGAATTATTGACATTTCCATATCACATAATTAAAACCTATTAAAGATTCACGACCGAATCACCAAAGAAATAAATGTACTTTATGATATTTAAAGAATACCGGTAAAATCACGCTGAGGGTGAGATTTGAACTCACGAGGTGCGATGCACCACTGGTTACCTTGTTTCAGGCCAGATGCCCAAAACCTCAAGACCAGCGCCGTAGGCCGCTTGGCTACCTCAGCTCAGCCTGGCATCTTTGGACCATTAGATCTTAAGCCTGACGATTCAATAATCTTTTTATCTCTCGCAGCTATTGTTCTCTGATGCTGATCAAAAATGTCTCCATTATAGAATCCGGACATCTGCTGCCCGGCCAGGATATTCTCATCGATGAGGGTAAAATCGCGAAGGTAGGCCGCGACCTCAAGGATGAAAATGATGATGAGCTAATCAACGGGCGGGGAAAGCTGGCGATTCCCGGCCTCATCAACGGCCACACTCACCTGGCCATGACACTCCTACGCGGCTATGCGGACGACATGGAACTGATGCCCTGGCTGCAAGAGAAGATCTGGCCCCTGGAAGCCAAGATCACAGAAGAGGACGTGCGCTGGGGAGTGAAGCTGGGCTGCCTGGAGCTGATTCGCTTCGGCATCACCTGCTACAATGACATGTACTACTTCCCGGATACTGCCGCTCAGGCCACCCGAGAGATGGGTCTTCGTGCCTTCATCTCCGGCGTGGTCTTCGATATGAAGCCCGAGCTTCTCGGCCAGGTGGAGCCCTTCATCCGCCGCTGGAAGGGCGACGAGCTGATCACCCCTGCAGTCGGTCCTCATGCCGCCTACACCTGCTCTGAGGAGACGCTGCTAAAAGCAAAAGATATCGCGGACCAGCATGATGCCATGATTCACATCCACCTATCCGAGACGCGAGAGGAGGTGGACGGCTTTCTATTGTCTAAGGGAAAGAGCCCCGTGGAGTATCTGGACAGCCTTGGACTGGTTAACGAGCGCCTGGCAGCGGTGCACTGCGTCTGGCTCTCCGCAGAGGACTGCTACCTTCTGGCAGAAAGGAAGGCCAATGTGGTTAGCTGCACAGTAAGCAACCTCAAGCTGACCTCCGGAATCGCTCCGCTCAACACCATGATGAAGGCAAACGTAAACGTCTGCCTGGGCACGGATGGAGCTTCCAGTAACAACAACCTTAGCCTCTTCGAGGAAATGAAGACCACCGCCATTGTGCAAAAGAACGCCTATCACACACCTGCCGCCTTCTCAGCAGAGCAGGTCTGGCGCATGGCCACGGAAAACGCCTGGCGGGCCTTCCGCCTCAACTTGGGCCTATGTCCTGGCGCTCTGGCCGACCTGGCCCTCATCGACCTGCAAAAGCCGTGGTTCTGCCCTGCGACAAACATAATCTCCCATCTGGTCTACAGCATGGCCGGAGGCGTGGACACAACCATAGTCAACGGAAAAGTCCTCATGCGCGAGGGGGTCATACCAGGCGAGGCGGAAATTCTGGAGAAGGCTCAGGAGCGCTTCCTGCGCCTGACCTAAGATCTGAACATTCCGGTTTCGCGGCGGCGATACGCCATCCGCAGGAACCGGTTGTCAGCTGACCGTTTTTTCTCGCCGCCCTTTCAGAAGCCCTCGAACACGTTTATGCTACGATCTGGCGAGATCGAAGCGATCAAGGTTCATTACCCTGGTCCAGGCCGCCACGAAGTCCTGGACAAACTTCTCCTGTGCACCCGCGCTTCCATAAACCTCGGCCAGGGCCCGGAGCTGGGAGTTCGAACCGAAGATGAGATCGACACGCGTGGCGGTCCACTTGACTTCGCCAGTCTTGCGATCACGCCCTTCGAATACGTCCTTGTCTTCCGATACTGCCTTCCAGGTCGTTCCCATGTCCAGAAGGTTCACGAAGAAGTCGTTGGTCAGAGCCTCCGGGCGCTTCGTGAAGACGCCGGCCTGGGTCCCTCCGAAGTTGGTATTCAGGACGCGCATGCCGCCCACCAGAACTGTCAATTCGGGTGCAGTCAGCGTCAGCAATTGCGCCCGATCGACCAGCAGCTCCTCGGCCGATACCGAGAATTTGACCTTAAGGTAGTTTCTGAACCCTTCCGCGACCGGTTCGAGCACGGCGAAGGACTCCACATCAGTTTGCTCCTGCGAGGCGTCCATGCGTCCCGGCGTGAAGGGGACCGTCACATCTTGGCCGGCATTCTTCGCCGCCTGCTCGATGCCGGCACAACCAGCAAGAACTATCAGGTCAGCCATGGAGATCTTCTTGCCGCCGGAGGCCGCGCTGTTGAATGCTCTCTGGACGCCCCCCAGGGTCTTGAGGACCCTTGCCAACAAAGCCGGCTGATTTACAATCCAGTCCTTCTGAGGCGCGAGGCGAATTCGTGCGCCGTTCGCACCACCGCGCTTGTCGGAGCCACGGAAGGTGGACGCCGATGCCCAGGCGGTCGACACCAGTTGGGATACGGACAGCCCCGAAGCCAGGATCTTGCTCTTGAGGAAGGCAATGTCCTGCTCATCGATCAACTTGTGATTGACAGCAGGGATGGGGTCTTGCCAGATGAGCTCTTCGGCAGGAACCTCCGGGCCGAGATAGCGTGCGCGCGGACCCATGTCGCGGTGCGTCAGCTTGAACCACGCACGAGCGAATGCGTCTGCAAACTGGTCCGGATTCTCCATGAAACGCCGGGAAATTTTTTCGTAGACGGGATCAAACCGCAGGGAGAGGTCGGTGGTCAGCATGCCTGGCGCGTGACGTTTCGACGGGTTGTGGGCATCCGGCACGGTACCGGCGCCTGCGCTACCCTTCGGTTGCCACTGATGCGCACCTGCCGGGCTCTTCGTCAATTCCCATTCGTAGCCGAAAAGGACCCTGAAGAAGTTGGCGCTCCACTTTGTTGGCGTTGGGGTCCAAGTGACCTCCAGGCCGCTGGTGATCGTGTCACCGCCGTTGCCGGTGCCGAAGCTGCTCTTCCAGCCGAGGCCTTGCTCCTCGATACTGGCCGCTTCTGGCTCAGGCCCGACATGGGACGCAGGGCCGGCGCCATGGGTTTTGCCGAAGGTGTGTCCCCCCGCGATGAGCGCAACCGTCTCTTCGTCATTCATTGCCATGCGAGCGAAAACCTCGCGGATATCCTTGGCCGCCGCAATCGGATCCGGGTTGCCGTTCGGGCCTTCCGGATTGACGTAGATCAGGCCCATCTGCACGGCAGCAAGCGGATTTTCCAGATCCCGGTCGCCGGAATAGCGTTTATCATCCAGCCACTTCTCTTCAGAGCCCCAATAGACGTCCTGATCCGTCTCCCAGACGTCCTCGCGACCGCCTCCGAAACCGAACGTCTTGAATCCCATCGTTTCCAGGGCGACGTTCCCCGCGAGGATCATCAGATCGGCCCATGAAATCTTCCGGCCATACTTCTGTTTGATCGGCCAGAGCAGGCGACGCGCCTTGTCCAGGCTGACGTTGTCCGGCCAGCTGTTGAGCGGCGCGAAACGCTGCTGGCCCCTACCGCCGCCACCGCGGCCGTCGCCAGTGCGGTAGGTGCCGGTGCTGTGCCATGCCATGCGAATGAACAAAGGGCCATAGTGGCGGAAGTCCGCCGGCCACCAGTCCTGCGAGTCGGTCATCAGCGCCGCTAGATCTTTCTTCACAGCCGCCAGGTCGAGGCTCTTGAACTCTTTCGCATAGTTGAAGTCCTCGCCCATCGGGTTGGACTTGGAGGAATGCTGGTGCAGTATCTCGAGCCGCAACTGGTTCGGCCACCAGTCCCGGTTCGACGTGCTTCTGCCGGCCATGCGATCTTCATTCATAATGTTTGCTCCTTTCATTAACTGAATTGTTAAACGCACTACTAGAATAACCGTGTTTCTCTGCCCATATAGCTAACATGGATTAGTCCAACTACTTGCAGTAATCATTGGTCATAAGCTTTGCTCCTTGCGGTGAGCGCCATAGCAGCTCTAACTCCTGATTATGCGTATCTTTCTCCGTCCGCTCATGAGTCTTTTCAAACCCAAAAAGCCGCCTGCCAGGAGCAAAAAAGCCAATCCTGCTGCCCCCAGATAAGGCCAGGAAGATGAAGCTTCCTCTCCAACGAAGACCATTAGGGTGAGGTCCTGGCTCCTCCTCTCCCCATCCTGCCCGTCCCGATAGGAGACCCTGCCGGGCAGAGCATAATATCCTGATGTGAGATTTTCGTCAGCAAATACCGTCAGGCTCAGAGAAGCGCTCTCCTCCGGGGCGATTTTCTGCTGCTCGTTCCCGTTTTCTACCATCAAAAAAGGAGGGCTGGGACGGGCCTGCATCTGAAGATCCAGGGCAGGCTCGTCGCCCCGGTTTACCAGGATCAGCTCAAGGCTCGACTCTTTTCCCGGAGCGGCCTTCCCCTTCAACTCCTCCAGCTCTATCTTCGGTCCGAGCACCACTTCCATCTGCAAAGGTAACTCTATTGAGGCTTCCTCATAAGAAAAAGCAAAATCGGGGATGCTCTCTCCGCCCGAGGCTGTCACCTGGGATAACCTGGAATAGTTGAGGCTCAACTGCAGCGGATAGATGCCCAGCGGCGCGCCCTCAGCCTGAGCCATGAACTGCACTGTTGCATTCATTCCAGCGGCCAGAAGGCCCGCATTCTGCCGCCCTGAGAAAATTTTAATCCGATCATCGGAGCTCTGAAGCCGGGCCACGATGCAGCGAGCATTTTCTTTATTGAACCCAGGCTCATCCGGCTCTTCCATGGGCGAAGCATTA
This sequence comes from Methanothrix sp., assembly GCA_049663825.1. Classification (GTDB taxonomy): domain Archaea; phylum Halobacteriota; class Methanosarcinia; order Methanotrichales; family Methanotrichaceae; genus Methanothrix. The sequence continues at coordinate 4,775 of JBATEC010000223.1, forward strand.
TTCTGCAGCACAATGAAAATGCTGGAGGGCCTGCCCGCTTCCAAATTGCCATAGATCGATGAGATCTGCAGATGAGGTCCATCTGAAGAGTCGTCTGCCCCGGCAGAAAAACCGACAGGCAGAACAAGAACGAGAATGAGCACTAAAAGGAGAAGGAGATATCGGCCCAGGACCCTTGGCGCTTTCATCAGTCTTAGTAGAGCAATGGTACCTTTTTATCTCTGATGCCTGAAGGCCAATGAATTTTCACGATCCGTTATTATTATTCGGCAGATGTGATCTGCAGAGCCTCACTGGCGGAAAAGCCTTTGTGCACCACTCCGCAGATGCGGCGGGTGATGAGCGCAGGATCTTCATGCTGAAAGACGTTCCTGCCGATGGCTACACCCCTAGCCCCTGCCGATATCGCTCCCTCGACCATTGTAAGCAGGTCCAGCTCCGACTCAACTCTAGGTCCTCCGGCAATGACCACGGGGATGGGGCAGCACTCCACCACGCGAGCGAAGCTGTCCGGGTCTCCGGTATAGTTGGTCTTTACAATATCCGCGCCAAGCTCCGCACCCACCCGTGCCGCATGAGATATGTACTCTTCAGAGTATTCGTCCTTGATCTTTTTTCCCCGCGGATACATCATGGCCAGGAGCGGCATGCCCCAATCCTGACAGTGGCGGGAGATCTCGCCTAATGTGGAGAGCATGTGACTCTCGTCCTCTGCGCCGACATTGACATGAATGCTCACGCCGTCCGCGCCGATCTTGAGAGCCTCTTCTACCGTCGCCACCAGAACCTTGTTGTTGGGATCCGGTCCCAGAGCCGTGGAAGCGGAGAGATGGATGATCAGGCCCAAATCCCGGCCATAGCCGCGATGGCCGAATACGGCTGCACCCTTGTGAACTATGGCGGCATCAGCTCCTCCCGAGGCCACGGCATCGGCGATGGCCTTGACGCTTTTTATGCCCTTGATGGGACCGACGGTCACTCCATGGTCCATGGGAATTATGACTGCGTTTCCTGTATTGCGATTGAATATCCTCTCCATGCGAATAGATGTTCCTCTCAAATCAGCCCTCTCCTCTTATGCATGAAATCCGTCCTGAAATTTAATGTATTATTTAGTACATTATAGTACTTTTTACTACTACAATGAACATATTGTGTGTATTTATAGTTTCCGTTCCTCAGCAAGCCTGAAATAGTGGCAGGGTGGCGTACCTAAGGAGTGAATTCAATTATGGGTGGCAGTTTATCTCGATCTATTCGGCTGCGAGAGGCAACGGCGGCAGCTTTGATATTTTCCCTGCTGGCAGTCTTTTTCCTGAGCGTTCTGACAATCTCAGCAATGGCCGGCACAGAGACCGGTGAGTTTTGTCCTACCTGCCCGGACTGGACCGATCTGGATGGCTGGCTGGCTAAAAAAGCAGCCTATGAGCAGGCTCAACAAAATGCCCAGCAGAACGGCCAGACGGGTGGGATAAACGGACAGGCAAGCAATACCCTAACCACTACCAAAACGAGTCCTCCGGAAAAGGGGTATGCAGTGCCCGGGCTCATCACCAGTCCCTCATCCATCAAGAGCGATCATGTTATTCTGGATGTCAGATCCGGGCAGGATTACAGTTCAGGACATATTCCCGGAGCGAGAAGCCTGTACTGGAAGGATCTGCAAAGCAGCGGCACTCTCGATCCGGCTCTAGCCAGAGAGGCGCTGGGCCGCGCTGGGGTAAATGAGAGCGATCGAATTTTGGTCTACGGAGATTCCGGCGATGGAGCTTCTTTCGTCTTCTGGGCCCTTAGCTATATGGGGCAGAAGGATGTCAGCCTGCTTGACGGTGGCGCAGATGCGATCCAGGAAGCTGGAGTAGCCCTCACCACAAATGCGCCGTCTCCCATGCCATCCAACTACACAACTCACATCGTGCCATGGCTCCTGGTGACACCCGACAACCTGGAGAGCTTGCTTGAACTGTCAGATGTCCGGGTCCTGGATGCGCGGGACTTTTCCGAATATGGCCAAAGCAGGCTGGGCAACAAATCGATCTGTTTAAGCCTGGATAAACTCTACAAAAATTCCAGAATCAAGGATGCCGGCACGCTGGAAGATCTTTTCGGCAGGCGCCTGGAGGATTCAGGAAGGGCTATCGTCTACGGCACACCGCAGGCCTACTCGCTCTTCTACAGCCTCAGGCTCATGGGCTACAATGCCACACTTTTGGAAGGTGACTGGTGGAAAGAGACGAAATGGGCGGTCAGCAATGTAAAATGAATTCAATAATGCCGAGGACATTTGCGGATTGTCTGCCTGCCATGTTGGGCATAAAATCTTCTGCCAACCACTCCTCAATAGCCATCCATTCCGTGTATCCTTTTTTAAAAGCATTGAAACTTCGAAGAAAATTTGCAGCCTTATCGGCTCCTGGCAACCAGCTGCAAGGAAAGCTGGATGGAAAAGACTATCCTGCTTTCCTCAAAGCTCATCTCGCCCTTTGGGAGCACTCTGTTCTGTGCTGTTTAGCTTCTTGACTTTGGCCAGACGGGCTTTAGTGGCCTTGATGGAGCCTCCCAGGCTGGAGGCGTCTTCCTTTGGACTCTCACAATCAATGCAGCTCTTCGTATCCGGGATGGCAGAGACAAGGCCCGCCTCGAGATCTATATTCATTGTCAGAGAGCTGTTATTGGAATACCTGTAGATCAGCTCCACCGGTCTGCTGAGTGGCGAGACTGAGTTGAATATCAGGCCGGATCTAATGGTCTCATTTTGCGCCAGCATCGTTGCAGACATGCCCTTCTTTCCATAGTTGTCGTACTCACTGCTGTCGTACTTCCAGTCCCACTGGTCCTTTAATGTGAAGTTATTGGCATCAAGGACAAGCTTCTTCGTGCCGTTATTGGTTATCGCTACATCTAATTCTATCGTCTTCTTATTGGAGGATATGCCGGACCGAAGCACACCATAGTAGAGCAAGGTCACATTTGGGTTGCTGGAGTTGACAAGCTCGGGAAAGCGAAGCGAGAACTGCTCCCCACCCGCTTTGTCCTGGGACAAATCTATAGTCAGGCTCTTGGCAATAGTCTCCTTAGGGACAACAAAACCGATCAGCCTGCGGCCTGGCTGCAATTCTTTTATATATTGAGAATTGGTCTGAAAAACCCGGTCGTTTCCGTCGGTTAGGGTGTAGGCAGCACGAATTGGCTGTTTATCGCTTTCGTTTATTCTGGTCAGACGATTGTCTACAACCAGGACAGAATATGAGTCGGAATAAGAGAATCCGGAAAACCCTGGGTCCTTGAAGGAGCCGAAGATGGTGCAGTTGACGACCCCGTTGCTCATTTGTAGAGGATAATCTTGGGCGATTCCCGGTAATAGGATTATAAACAATGCCAGAGCCAGCCATCTCATCTATAACATACCTCCAATGTTATGATATATTCTTTTGGGTGCTTTTTGGATCCTTGCCTCTAATATTAAGAAAATGCCTGGGAGAATCCCAGGCGGCTTGAAATATCCCCGGAAATCCGTCCGTCAAGCTATACGGAAATGCTCGATGAGCTATTCGAGGCGTTGCCAGATGTGCTGACTGTTTCATTTGCATCCGGCGTCTGTTTATCCAGACTATCTTTCGTAGCAGCGAGACGCGCCTTGCTGGCAGCTACTTTATCCTTAATGGAGCTGATCTTGGTGCTTGTGTTCTGCTGCACAGGAGCTTGCACGGCCGCGCTCTGCGCTGTCTGATCGGTGGCCGGCAGGGCTGCAACTGATGCAGGCTGTACGCTGGCCGCACTCGCAGTGCTCGTAGTGGCATTGGCACCGTAGACCAGCTCATCTGAGAGCGGCACATAGTCTCTCTCAAACATGATCACAATCTGGTTGGATGCCCCATTGTCATATGCCAGGCCCGCAGGACGGCTGAGAAGCGAGATGCCGGTAAAGCCCACCAGGACACGATCTGTTGCATTTCCAGGCTCGACAATCTGCTGATCAAAGCCCAGGGTAGGACGGTAGGGCCAGCCCCACTGGTCCAGCAGAGTGAAGTTCTCCGGGCCAACAATGAGGTTTCGAGTTCCGTTATTCTGTACGCGGACCTGAACTACTATCCCCTGCTCATCGGTATTTATCAGCCAATCGGTTATTCCGTAGTACCTTACTATCAGATTATCATTGCTGCCTTTGGGTGTCGCCCACCAGTTGATGTAAATGGGCGCGCCCCCTTTTGGCGTTGCATTCATGAGCTTGAAGAGGCTGTCTTTGGGAACCAGGAAGTAAACAAGCTGTTTTCCGGAAGAGAGAGGCTTGTAAAGACCGGGCAGGTAGATATTATTGTCAGCATCCACCAATTGGTATGTGGCATTCTCAGCGCCCATGAAGCCGACATCGACCTTTAATATCTCCTGTGTTGCATTCTCATCATCCAGAGGCGTCCTGCTCGCCCCGAAGAGCACTACTGTCGCGTTTCCATCGCTACCCTGCAGCGGCGTGGCCTGGGCCGTTCCGAAGGCTAAAGCCAGCAGAAGGGCTAGAACAATTATTCTCATCTGATACCCCCGTTATATCTAATGTCTCTTATTCCATGTGATGGCGAATTTAATACTATTACCTGCATTTGTCTTTCAATTATATACATTTTGTCCAAGAACGCCATCTAGGCTGGGAAACCTATATCTGCCTGTTTCATCATAAGCAGAGACGGTGTTCTCATTGTCATCGCCTATCCTTGTAACCTGCGGCCTGCCCTATGCCAATGGGCCCTGTCATTTAGGCCATCTAAGAACCTACGTACCTGCGGACATCTTCGTTCGAGGATTGAAAAAGATGGGCAAAGATGTGCTCTTCGTCTGCGGCTCGGATGCCCACGGAACTCCCATTGTGGTCAATGCCGAAGCCCAGGGAACGACGCCCAAAGCGCTCGTGGCCAGATATCACCAGCACTTTGACGAGGTCTTCAAAGGTATGAGCGTCGACTTCGACTTCTTCGGCGACACCGACGATCCCGCCTGTCACAATCGCACGCAAGAAATGGTCAAAGCCCTCATGGACGGCGGCCACGTCTATCCCAGGGAGATCGATCTGGCCTACTGCCCCAAATGCGAGCGTTTCTTGCCGGACAGGTATGTGGAAGGGGAATGCCCATACTGCGGAAAGCCCGCTCGCGGCGACGAGTGCGACATGGGCTGCGGCCGCCATCTGGAGCCCGGAGAGATCAAAAACGCAGTCTGCAAGGTCTGCGGCGGAAAGGCCGAGTATCGCAGGCAAATCCATTATTTCTTCAGGCTGTCAGAATTTAAGGATTTTCTGCTCTCGTATCTCGAAACTTTAAATGGAACTGCATCCGCTCGCAATTACGCTATGGAGTGGGTCCGCCAGGAGCTGAAGGACTGGTGCATAACCCGCAATATGGCCTGGGGCATCAAGTTTCCTGGACATGACGATCTGGTGGTCTATGTCTGGGTGGATGCGCCCATCGGCTACATCGCCTTCACCGAGGAGTGGTGTGCCAAGAACGGCCAGGACTGGCAAAGCTATTGGAAGAATGGTGCAAAGATCGTACACTTCATAGGCGGGGACATCGTCTACCACCACTGCATCTTCTGGCCGGCCATGCTCAAAGGAGCCGGGTACACCCTACCTTCTGCAGTGGTGGCCAGCGGCATGCTCAAGATCGATGACAAGAAGTTCTCCAAATCGCGGGGCAATGTAATCTGGGTCAAAGAAGATTACCTGGAAAAGGGCCTTCATCCCGACCTGCTGCGCTACTATCTGGCCAGCTACACGGCTCACAACAAGGAGGTCAACTTCGCCTGGAAGATATTTGCCGATAAGGTAAACACCGAGCTGGTGGGAGCGTTTGGAAACTTCATCAATCGCGCCTTGACCTTCACAGTGAAGAACTTCGATGGTTGTGTTCCGCGGGGTGAGATCGACCCGGAGGTCATGGCCAGGATAAAGCTGACCTTAGATGAAGTCGCAACCGACCTGGAAGAGTATGAGTTCAAGAAGGCCGCAGATAGCGTGATGACTTTAGCGGACTATGGTAATATCTACTTCCAGAGCCATGAACCCTGGAAGCTGGTCAGGAGCGATAAAGCCTCTGCCGGCGTCGTGCTGAGGAGCTGTCTGCAGATCGCCAAGGCGATGGTCGTACTCATGCAGCCGATCATGCCCACAAAGATGGAGGCTGCCTGGAAGCAACTGGGTCTGGAGGGAGTCGTGGCGGAAAAATCCTTCCAGGAGGCTTTGATTCCTCTGCCGGAGGGGGGCCGGCTCGGCACTCCCGAGATCCTCTTCTCACGCATGGAAGAGGCATTCGTCAAAGAGCTGGACAGGATCTTTAAAGAGAGGGTAGAAAAAGCAGAAACCAAGGGGAAGGCAGCGGAAAAAACGGCCGCGAAGAAAGTTGAAATCTCTTTTGAGCAGTTCGGATCATTAGACTTACGTATAGGCGAAATTAAAGAGGCCGGCCCCATTAAGGGCTCAAAAAAGCTGCTAAAGCTCCTGGTCGATATCGGAGGCGAGACTCGTCAGGTGGTGGCAGGCATTGCAGAGGCCTACTCGGCAGAGGAACTGGTAGGCACGCAGGTGGTCGTTTTAACCAATCTCAAACCGACCAAGCTCTTTGGTGTCGAGTCGCAAGCCATGCTCCTGGCAGCAGATGCAGTCGGCAAGGCCGTGCTGCTCCGGCCTCGTGAATCAGTGGAAACGGGAACTAAGGTAAGATAGGAGGTTTTTATTTTGCTCCAGATAGAAAATCTGTCCAAGACATACAGGGTGAAGGACAGAGATGTTGTGGCTCTTGAAAATGTCAGTTTCACCACGAGGCCTGGTGAGATTTTAGGATTGGTGGGAAGGAGCGGGGGAGGCAAGAGCACCCTCATGAAGATCCTGAGAGGTATGGAGAGCTTTGATTCCGGTACGATACTCCTGGATGGCATGACCATCACACCCGATTCCAGCGACGAGGTGAGAAGAGCGCAGATGGCCGTTACTGCCATACATCTGCAAAGAGACTTCGCACTCTGGACAGAGACTGCCCTTAAAAACGTGGTGCGAAGGGTTCATGCCAGGAAAACCGGCTATGAGGTTCTGCCTATTATCGAGGACGTGGACTATGATGAGATGTACCAGGAGGCAATGCACTACCTGCGACTGGTGGGCCTGGGGGACAAAGCGCAGCATCTGGCCACCATCCTCAGCGGCGGAGAGAAGCAAAGGCTGCTCATAGCCAGGCAACTGGCCAAGAAGCCAAAAATCTTGTTGCTGGATGAGCCGGCCACCATGGCCTGCCCGGCCACCAAGCAAGAGGTGCTCGATGCCATCAAGAACGTGAACAAGGAGCTGGATCTGACCATAATCGTAGTATCACATCTGCCCGAGATTCATGAGTATCTGGCACATAGACTGATTTGGCTGGAGAAGGGAAAGATCGTCGCCGATGGGAAACCGAGGCATGTCTTGGACAAGTTCATGGAAGGGATTGGAAAAATGGAGCCTCTGGCATCCTGGCCTGATGCCCAACCTCTTATTAAAGTGAGAGGTCTATCTAAGAGAGGCTGCCAGATTTGCACAGGAGAGGTCCTGAATGTCCTGAAGATGGAGAACCTCAACTTCGATATAAACGAGAGCGAGATCACATCCATCATAGGCAACAGTGGCGGAGGGAAGACCACGCTTCTCAAGATCATGCAGGGCGTGAGACTGCCGGACGAGGGTAGCGTATGCTATCGTTATGGCGATAAGTGGGTGGACATGATTACCTACTCGCCCGACAGAATGAATGTGCGCCGGTCTTTAGGCATCATGTATCAGGAGTTTGCTCTCTATGCCGGAGAGACCATTCTCGATCAGATTGCCTATAAAATGGGCATCAAGGGCACTGATGTGATCGACCATGCCAGAGCTGTGGCTGAGGAGCTGGGCATAAGCGACAAGGTGCTTGATGTCATTTATGCCATGACTGATATGTCGGAAGAGGACGCCAAATCCGCCCTTGAGGCACTGGGACTGACCAGAGACATATTCAAAGATCTATTCCCACGTTTTCCGATGACAGAGGCTCGCAAGTATGCTGAGCCTATCTTTGATCTGATTTCACTTGATAAAGAAGCCATGTGGAAGCTGCCCGAGCAACTGAGCGGCGGAGAGCTGGTGAGAGCATCCTTAGCCATTATCCTGGCGTCCAGGCCCAAGATCCTGATTTTGGACGAGCCCTTCGGTGATATCGACCCCATTACCATGCGTGAGGTCTCTAACGCCATTAAGAAGATCAATGCAGAGTTTGGCACCACCATAATCCTGGTCAGCCACCATGTTGATTTCGTTAAGGAGATCTCCCACCGGGCCATGCTCATTGAAAACGGAGCCATTGCTGCGGACGGAGACCCGGCAGAGGTCTGTAACGCCTTCCTGGCCTCCTGCCATGCACCTTATCTGAAGTACATGGAAGAGCGCTATAAAGTTCATGGATGATCGGGTATGGACGCGCAAGTTGAGGAGATTTACCGGCAGGTTGCAGATCAGATAACGCCGGAGGATTTCCAGACAAGAGTAGAGGAGAAGGTAGCCCTCATGGCGGGGCTATGCGATGGCAGGACGGCTGCATTGCTCGTGGCCCGGGACCTGGGCGCATCCGAGGTGCTGACCAAGATCGGCAGCATCAGGCCGGAGACGGGAAATGTCACATTCACGGGCCGGGTGCTCGCCGTCTCCGAGATACGCGAGTTTCCCCGCTCTGACGGATCCACGGGACGGGTCGCCAACCTGACGCTGGCCGACGAGACTGGATCTGTTCGCGTGGCTCTATGGGATGAGACGGTGGAACTGGTCCGCTCCGGAGATCTGAAAGTCGATCAGTGCCTCAAGGTGAGGGGTCTGGCCAAAGAGGGCTACGCGGGAACTGAGGTGAGCCTGGGCAGAAGCGGGGGCATTGAGGAGGTGGATTTAGACATACTGCCAAGGACAGCGCCCTATAAAATTGCTGAGATCAAGAGCGACATGAGCGAGGTCTGCCTTCTGGGCGTTGTTGTGGACCCGGGCGAGATCAGGGAGTTTTTGCGTAAGGACGGAGGCAGAGGGCAAGTGCGCACCGTGCTTTTGGGAGATGAGACTGGCAAGATCAGGCTTACCCTCTGGAATGAGCAGGCTGCAATGCCGCTCGAGAAGGGCGAGACAATAGAGGTCAGGAACGGTTCATGTCGGGAGAGGTATGGATCGCTGGAAATTCAGACGGGTAACTACAGCACAATTAAAAAGAGCAGCGAAAATGTGCAGTTCTCCGAGAAGATTACGCCCATAGCCGACCTTTTGCCGGGCATGCTCTGCAGCATATCCGGCTTTGTGACCGGCCTGGGAGAGGTGCGGGAGTTTCAAAGAGATGACGGGAAAGTAGGGCGCGTGGCCAATATCTACATCTCCGATGAGACGGGCCGCATCAAAGTGGCTCTTTGGGCAGAGCATGTAGATCTCCTGCAGGATCTAGATCTGGGCTACAAAGCGGATCTGATCGATGCCCTGGCCAAGAGCGGCTGGAACGAGGAACTGGAGCTGTCTTGCGGATGGCGCACCAGGATTACTTTCGCCCCGCCTGGATAACGTTGTTAAAGATGATCTGAGAACTCTCATTTGAGGAATATTCTAAGGAACTGGGATGATGCCGACAAAATTACTGGAAGATCTGCCGGGTGTGGGTCCGGCCACTGCGGAAAAGCTGCGCGAGGCCGGCTTTGGCTCCGTGGAAGCTATAGCTGTTGCCTCTCCAGGCGAGCTGGTGAGTGCGGCAGAGGTGGGGGAAGCCACTGCAGCCAAGATCATTGCCGGGGCCAGGGAAGCGGCCGATGTGGGCGGCTTTGAGACGGGAGACCGGATCTTAGAGCGCAGAAAGCTGGTGGGCAAGATCACTACCGGCAGCAAGAACTTCGATGAGCTTTTGGGCGGGGGGATGGAGACTCAGTCCATAGTGGAGCTCTATGGTGAATTCGGCTCGGGCAAGACGCAGGTGGCCCACCAGATGGCCATAAATGTGCAACTGCCAGAGGAGATGGGCGGCCTGCACGGTTCTGTTATCATTATCGACACAGAGAACACCTTCCGGCCGGAGCGCATCGCTCAGATGGTGAAGGGCTTGCCCCCCGCACCGGACGGATCGGACCGCGACCCGGCTGATTTCCTAAAAAACATCAGCGTGGCCAGAGCCTTCAACTCCAATCACCAGATCCTCCTGGCTGAGAGCGCCATGGACCTGGCTGAAAAGGCCAAGGAGTCGGAATATCCCGTGCGCCTGATCATCGTGGACTCGGTGACGGCCCATTTTCGCGCCGAGTATGTGGGGCGCGGCACTCTAGCCAACAGGCAGCAGAAGCTGAACAAGCATCTGCACGACCTGATGCGCTTTGGCGATCTGAACAATGCCATGATCCTGGTGACCAATCAGGTCATGAGCAAGCCGGACACCTTCTTCGGCGATCCGACCAAGCCTGTGGGCGGACACGTCCTGGGGCATACGTCCACCTTCAGGTTGTACCTGCGAAAGTCCAAAGGCGAAAAACGTATTGCCAGACTGGTGGATTCGCCGAACCTGCCGGATGGCGAAGCGGTCTTCACAGTGACTACGGATGGTGTGAAAGATTAAGAGGTGAATGGTGATAAGGGCATCTTAGAAGGGATTATAGTCTTTGTCGATACCAGATGTCCCCTCACCAATCGCTATATAGTCACATCGGATATATATTTCTTTTGTTATGTCAAGAGTCCCAACTTGAATTGGCCTATCGACTGATTCAGGGAAGAAAACTGCATGAGCAAATTCTAATGCAAAAGCTGTCTGTTTCTATTTCGTCCCGGCGAACCGTTTGATGGTCTCCCTTTTGCGCTGCCACCTGCGGGCCTCTCTTGCTTTGTCCTCTTCCAATATGGCCATCCGCCCTGACTTATTCACCGATTCATTCTTTTTCTTCTCGGTTCCATCTATTATCGGTTCATCTATACTTGATTGATCCATGCTCATTTCACCTGATTTGCGTTTCTCCCCAAATATTAGACGAATTTCTGCTGAGAGGAAATGCGCGAACAGAAAATATTCAATCTTTAAATGGGGATGAATCTATTTAAAGGAATCGTCCCACCCAAAGCTTTAATCTTACCTGCTCCTTTTCCACTCACCATGAACTTCGGTCGGATCTTCAAGTCCAAACCCACACCTCGCATTGCCATTAGCCCGCACTTCAACTACCTTGACCTTCGCACCAAACCGTTTTACATCGTGGCCTCGGTGGAAGTTGGCAATACCACCACCAAATGCATACTCACTGCCACTGACATGAACACCGGCAAGACCTACATTGTCGATAAGACCGTGAAGATGACCAGAGACGTGCGAAGGCCAAAAGCCGGGGAGGAGGTATTTGCCCATACCATCAATGCCACGGCGCTTACAAGAGAGTCTATTGCCGAACTGGTGAAAAACACTCTCATTGAGAGCCACGATAAGGCCCGCCTGGACATCAAGACCGATCTGAACTTTGTGGTTCGCTCCACCGGCGTGGTTGCCGAGCTGGACTCGCCCGACCAGGTGGGCGCCTTCATCCAGGCCCTGGCCAAAGGCTGCCTCGATGCCGGCGTTCCGCCCCGGCTCATGACTCCGGCGATGAGCATCCATAACATCCTGGAAAAGTTCAAGCGCTACACCATGATTGAGAAGGTGATCTTCATGGGCGCCGTAGCTTCCTGCTTTCCGCCGCAGGGCTCTACCGGCGTGGAAGTCGTAGCTAACGAGATGGAGGGGGAGCTTGCCACAGCCGGCATAAAGGAAGGCAGCCGCTGGACTGATGTGGACTTTAGAAATCCATGCCTTTCCATGGACTTCGGCACCACACTTGACGGCAGGGTGACGAGCGGTGATCTTCCCTATGCCTACACCATTGGCAATCTTCTAGGTCTTGCCGGGGCCATTCCCGATGCAGTCGTCCAGGGAACGGGACTTGTGGACAAGATGACCGGAGCCACACTGGATATCTTTGACGGCAAGACCAAGCCGGACTACGGTAAAGAGGCGCAGCAGTACGCGGACCAGATTGACGAGCTGGTAGTAATAGAGAAGGTTCCGGCAAGCCGAACCAAATTCGGTCTCGTGCCGGTGTGCCCGCAGGCTGCGGCCTGCAATAACGTCGTTCTCATCGGCTGCGATGTGGGAGTGAACGGCAGCGATCTCCCAAAGCTCTCCAAAATTGGGGCAGATCTTTACAAATCCGGGAACTTGAAGACGCTTTTCGGCACGCTGGACATTGCCATGGCCCGCGTGGCCCGCCGGCTGGTGCAGGTGGGTGTCGAGGAGGGAGTCGTCACCAAAGATACGGCCCTGGGAGTTACCGGACGGGCGGGAATTAGCGGCGGCAAGCCCGCTCTTATCTTGGAGGAGATCGAGAAGCTGGGGCTCTACGAGCAGGTGGAAAAGAACGTGGTCTTCGTGGATGACGGCCTGGCGCGGGGCGCGGCTGTAATGGCCCGCTGCATGAACTCCATGGGCACTCCCAAAAATCCGCTGGGAGGACTGCGGGGCGGCAAATGCATCCTCAAAGAGAGAATGAAATATGAGTCTTCCAAGGGCGCAGCGCCCGTGCCCCAGCAGGCGCAGGGAGGCAAGGACACACAGGCTTATTTCGTGGGAGGCCACAAGAGAGCATAAAGATGCCCTCAAAAAGACGCGGCCCTCTGCCTGCAGAGGGAAAGGAGATACAAATATCCGTTCAGGCCGTTGAACGGCGGGAGGAAATGCTCTGGACTGCCAATGAGCCTGCGGGAGTGGAGGCCTTCCCGCCCTGCATCAGGGGCATAATCGCCGGGGCGGCAGCCCAGAGAGGCAAACACAGGACAGCCGCTATCCTGGCCGCATTCCTGGGACAGGCAGGCTACAGCCATAAGGATGCAAAAAAGATCTGGTCTGATGCGGCAGCCGCAGAAGAGCGGATCTTTGAGGATTGGTTTTTGAAGATGCACTGCCCCAAATGCCGGGTTATGCAGCGGCAGAGCAAAGGCTACCCCGATCTGGGAATAGCCGACCTGGGACTGTGCCTGCCGGATGAGGCATGCCAACAGTTCGACAGTCCGGTGGAGTATGCCTGCCGCATACATTCGTTAGAGGATCGAGAAAAGGGCGCTCTTTTGCATATCAAAACCCAGTACCGTGTCCGGATCTTTGACTGGTCGACGGGCCAAGAGGGCGAGATCGAGATGTCCGAAAGTGAAAAGGAGACTCTTGAGACATTGCTGGCGGAAAAGTCCGGGCAGAATGATAAAATCCTTGTCTATGCAAGAGTTCGGGTCAGGGGAAAGCTGAAGCCCAGATTCTTCCTCAGGGATTTGCAAGGCCCGCGCCGGCAGATGCTTTCGGATGTTCTTTGATGATTACCACAGATACAGGGACCATGAAACCGCGGATTAACCAAAAGGGTACAAGGCAGATATTTAGGAGCATGAGATATGTCCAACGAATCACTACAAAGCCAGGAAGAAGCCAGGACCAAGAATTGGTGGCAGTTCTGGAAGCCTAAATTGAATAAGAAGTATGCCATGTACGTAGGAACTGCAAAGAAATTTTTAATGTATTCGATTTATTTAATTTTTGTTTTAATCACCTTTGTTCCTCGCTTGTATGTGAAGTTACACGATCCAAACGCCACCTTACCTTTTGGATTCAATTCCTTCATGGAGATTTTAGATCCGGTTGCCGTTGCTACAATCATACTAGCGACAGCAACTTTTGCTTTGGTGAAAGATTCTAGCAAAAATATTGAAATTTCTAAAAATAATTTGTTAGAAGATCATCTAGTAAGAGAGATGAACGAATTAATCAAACCGATATATCTAAAAAGAGACAAGTTTGAATATTTAGAATTTGTGCATAATCCATACTATTATGAAACAAGGTACTTTCAAGAATGGAAAGATGAAGCACGTGATTTCTGGGATCGGCTCGAAACCAGCGAATATCTAGCTTCAAAAGATTTACGAGATCTGATAAAAGACTATTCGCAAACCAACATCGAATGGCATCATAAGCACGACGAATTGGCCAACGGAATAAAAGAAGGTTTAACAAGAGAGAGTAAAATAGATCTCTGTGAAGAAGCACCTAAAGACCGACCCAGTTTGGGTTTTTTTGACTATAGGTTTATGAATTTGCCTACAAGCAACGATAGAGCCGAGCGGAAACAGAAAATTAAAGATTTAACTGACCAGTTAGATGCAGATAGCTATTCCTTCAGTCTTATAGGAGAATTTGTAAAATTAATAGATGAGGATACCGTTTTAGAAACCAAAAGAACAATATTTAAAGCTAAAGTGATCGATAGATACGAAAAACTTGAAAAGATGATAGACGAAATTCGAGATACACTTGAGAAGAGCTCATAAAATGCCTTTTAAGGACTGGATCTCCTGGCAGGATATTTACAAAAATTGGAAAAAGCTTCCCGGTGATCCGGCCTTCTGCCCTCATCACTCCCCCAATCCTTCCACCAGCACCTCCCCCTCCTCCGTCACATAGATCCGCGCGTCTCTTTCCAGTGCCCTTTTCTTGAAGAGCCTGGGGGACCTGCGACGCAGTTGCACCACAATATCGAGAGATGTGATGGGCAGACGCATCCCCAGCTCGTCCGCTGCGGCGAAGATCATCTTGGGCAGCTCGAAGACATCAGTTCCCGCCCCGGCCTGCAAGGATATGGGGGCACGCAGCATCATCCACTGCTGCAGCGTTCGCTCTGCTCGGGCTATGTTCTGATGGGCCCGCTTCTCCAGTATGCTGATGTTGGAGCGGGTTGTGCCCAGGCTGTCTGCTACCTCCTGCTGGGACCGACCGGCCAGGCGCATCTGCAGCACCTTAAGCTGCCTTTCCGTGAGAAATGAATCCAGGGAGTCTTCATCTACTGATTTGCTATCGCTCTCTTCGTCTGCTGTTTTAGGCATCATTTGGTCGCAAGGTCATAATGGTCTTACGAGTTGATAAAAGCATCCTTTTGCACATCACCAGGGCAGAGCTATCTCCTCGCTCTTTCCCACGGCCACCAGCCTGCCGGTTTGCAGCACGGCTACCCTGTCGGCAAGCTTGCGGCACTGCTGCATGTTATGCGTGGCTAAAATCACTGCCGTCCGGCTATCGGCCAGTTTCTGCATGAGGCCATCGATGGATGCGGCGCTGCCTGGGTCCAGATTGGCGGTCGGCTCGTCGAGCAAGAGAAGCTCCGGCTGTAAGACCCAAGCTCTGGCCAGGGCAATTCTCTGCATCTCTCCTCCTGATAGTGTATTGGCATCACGGCTCTCATAGCCGGGCAGCCCCATTGCAGCCAGGGCTTCTTTCGTCCGCACTCTCATCTCCTCGGCATCAGCTTTTCCCCGCATCCTCATGCCAAAGGAGACATTCTCCTCAACGCTGGCCTTGAACATGACCGGCTTTTGAAAAACCATGGCCATTTTGCGCCGCATAGAAAGCTTCTCCCTCTCCGGCCTTCCTGAAACCTCTCTGTCCTCGAAGAGTATTCTGCCTGTTGACGGCTCATCGAGCAAATTGACCAGGCGCAGCAGCGTCGTCTTTCCCGAGCCGGTAGGCCCGATCAGCCCCAGGATCTCGCCCCGTTCCACAGTCAGGTCGATTCCCTTGAGAATCTCCGCTTTGCCGTAGCTTTTTCCCAGGGAGCTTATCTCTAAGAGCGCCATTCTTGCCTCCCTTGAAATCTATTGAGCAAGAGGTTGACCGCCAGCGAAATGCATATGAGAATTATTCCCAGAGCCATGGATAGCTCCAGGTTGCCCATAGAGGTCTCCAGTGCTATGGCCGTGGTGAGAACGCGCGTGTAGCCCCGGATGTTCCCCCCGATCATCATGGCCACGCCCACCTCGGAGAGCGCCCGGCCAAATCCCAGGAGCACGGCAGCTATGACCGCCACGCGGGCCTCTTTTATTACAGTTATTATTATCTGCATCTCAGTCGCACCCAGCGATTTAGCCGTGTCCCTGACCGGAGAGCCAACGCCAGCCAGTGCGGTAATGGTCAGACCAATCATAATGGGGCTCACGAGAATGGCCTGGCCGAAGATCATGCCGCTCGGGCTGAAGAGCAGGTTTAAGCCTCCCAGGGGCCCGGAGCGGGAGATGAGCAAAAAAACCAGCAGGCCCACGGTCACCGTAGGCAGGCTGTAGAAGGTCTGAATTAAATTTATCAGCGCTCTTTTGCCCCAAAACCGGCGAAACTCGATGATGCCACCCAGGGGAATGCAGATGACGCCTGCTAAAAAAGCGGAAGAGAGCGAGATAAAAATGGCCCTCAAGGTGATCTCGACCACCTGGGGGTCTCTCGATGCAATCAGGTCAAGGGCCCGCAAGAGGCCGCTGTAGATCTCTTCCAACCAACTTCACCAGCAAGAAGCGCTGGTGGGCACGGCGCACTCAGCAGCAGAGCAGCCGATCAGCTCGCAGTTTCCTCTGGCTGCAGAGAAGAGCTGCGTGCCGAATTTCTCAGTGCCATAGCTGGAAATCAGATCCTGGCCCTCATCGGATACCAGATAGTTTATGAACTCATTAGCAAGCTTGCAATTGACGTTCGGATGCTTCTTGGGGTTTACAGCCATGGCCACGTAGACATTGAGCAGGTCGCTTCCGCCCTCAATGATAGGAACAAGCGTCAGATTTCCCTGGTATGCCATAAAGGTGGACATATCTGAAATAGTGTAGGCCTGCTTTTCATTGGCCATGTTTAAGGTTGCACCCATGCCCTGTCCGGCCTCGATATACCAGGGACCTGAAGTGTTGACGGCAGAATAGTTGTAGCCGGCTTTCTTCCAGATCAGCTTCTCGCGGGCATGTGTGCCGGAGTTGTCGCCCCGAGAGACGAACATCACCTTAGCAGGATCTGCCAAACCTTTTTCCATGATCCTGGCCATAGCCAGAGAGGCATTCATGTCTTTTATGCCCGCCGGATCATCCTTGGGTCCGACCAGGAGGAAGTAGTTGTAGGCGATGCATCTTCTCTCCAGGCCCTGCTCGTCCTTTATGAATTTCAGCTCCCTCTCCTTGTCATGGACCATGAGGACATCCACGTCGCCGCGCTCGCCATACTGGATGGCGATGCCGGTTCCGCCTGAGACCACGTCCAATGATACATTGTACTTCTCATCGAACTTGTCTTTGATCAGGTCCAATAGGCCGGTATCTTGCAGGCTTGTAGTAGTAGCCACCTTCAGCCTCTCTCCATCTACTGCCCCGGCTGCGCTGCATAAAACGGATAGCGCCATCAGCACAAGGGCCATCTTCAGAAAATTTCTCGCCATTTCAATTCCAGCTCTAAATCATAATCGCTTACCATAAAAATGTTATGTCAGCTAAATCAATTAAATATCAAAGACATACCATAGCTGCTTTCGTGTTTTTCTGGCTCAACGATAAGTTTTATCTTCCCTGACTCCTAAAAACCGACAACTGATGCAAAGTGAAAAGTCAAAGCCAAAAGACAGATCTATCCTCGTCACAGGTGGCGCCGGTTTCATCGGCAGCCATCTCGTAGAAACCCTGCTACAGGAGAACGAGGTCACAGTCATCGACAACTTCAGCTCGGGGAAGAGAGAGTTTCTCGCCCCGCACCGCAATAATCCAAAGTTCCATCTCATCGAAGCGGACCTGCTTTTTCCCGGTGCTCTGGAAGAGGCCCTTAATGGTGTGGATATGGTCTTTCACCTGGCCGCCAATCCGGATGTGAAACTGGGCGCAGAAAACACCCGCGTGCATCTGGAGCAAAATGTTCTGGCGACGTACAGCCTTTTAGAGGCCATGAGAAAATGCAGCGTTAAAAAGATCGCATTCACCTCCACTTCCACCATTTACGGCGAAGCGACAAGAGTGCCCACGCCGGAGGACTACGGACCTCTCCTGCCCATCTCTCTCTACGGTGCCTCCAAGCTGGCCTGCGAGGCGTTCATATCCTCCTACTGTCACACCTTCGAGATGCAGTCCTGGATCTATCGATTTGCCAATATCGTGGGAGAGAGGGGCACGCACGGCGTGCTGGTGGACTTCATCAGAAAGCTGCGGGAAAATCCAGAAGAGCTGGAGATACTGGGATCAGGCAGGCAGAAGAAGTCCTATCTGGAGGTAAAAGACTGCGTGCAGGCTATGCTGTACTGCGTGCAGCACTCGGACGAGCAGATCAACGTATTCAACATCGGCTCCGAGGACTCTGTAGATGTGACGAAGATCGCAGATATCGTGGCCGGGCAGATGGGCCTTGATGATGTTCGGTATCGCTACACGGGAGGCGTTGATGGCCGGGGCTGGAAGGGCGACGTCAAAGTTATGCAGCTTTGTATCGAGAAGATCAAAAATCTGGGCTGGACGCCCCAGGGCGGCTCCGGCCGGGCGATTGAGGTGGCAGTGAAGGCGCTTCTCAACGTGAAAAATCAGGTCAAGTAAGCGCGCCCAGCGTTAACACGCATGGGTTATGTGCTATGCGCAAAAAATCAAATTTTGGCCAGCCCCTGGGCAAAGTCGGCCAGGATGTCCTCTTTATCCTCAATGCCTACCGAGACCCTCACCAGGCCGTCGGAGATACCCATCCTCTCTCGCATCTCTTTTGGCATGACGGCATGGGTCATGGATGCGGGATGCTCAACCAATGTGTCCACCGATCCCAGGCTGACCGCCAGGCTGCACAAATTGAGGCTGTTCATAAGCCTGCGCCCCGCCTCCACTCCGCCACTGACAACAAAAGAGAGCATGCCGCCCCAGCCGCTCATTTGCTTTGCAGCCAGGGCATGCTGCGGATGGCTGGAAAGACCGGGGTAGTTGACCTTTTCCACTGCAGGGTGCGCCTCCAAAAATTTGGCCAGACGCAGGGCGTTTTCGGCGTGCCTTTCCATTCTCAGGTGCAGGGTCTTGCAGCCCCTCAGGCAGAGCCAGGCCTCATGCGTGCCCATGGTGCCGCCTGCCAGGAGGGCCGGGCGTCTCATGGCGGAGATCAGCTCCTCTGAGCCCACGGCCACTCCTCCCAGAAGATCGCCGTGCCCGCCGATGTACTTGGTACAGCTCTCCACGACAACGTCCGCGCCCAGCCGCAGGGGCCTCTGGAAATAGGGAGTGGCAAATGTGTTGTCCACAGCCAGCCGGGCCCCTGCCTCATGGGCTATTTTGCTTATCTCGCCAATGTCGCTCACGGCCATGGTGGGATTGGCGGGCGACTCTAAAAAGACCAGACTGGTGTTCTTTTGCATCCCGGCTTTCACACTCTTCAGATCGGTAGTGTCCACAAAGCTGACCTCGATTCCGAATTTAGGCAGAAGCGAAAAGAGCCCATAGGTCCCGCCGTAGATGATATCTGCGGTGAGCAGGTGATCGCCCTTTTGCAGCAAGGAGAGCACAAGCGCCGTCTCCGCTGCCATGCCCGAGGAGAAGGCGAGAGCAGCAGCTCCGCCCTCCAAAGAGCAGATCTTATCGAGGAAGGCGGCATGAGTGGGCGTGTTGGGCGCGGAGCGGATGTACCTGTAGCCCGGACCGCCGGAGAAAGCGGCAGCAGCCTTCTCGGCGCTTTCAAAGACGTAGGTGGAGGTCTGGTAAATGGGGGTGGCGTGAGCGCCAAACGGATTGTGCCCTTCACCGGCATGAACGCACCGGGTAGCGAAGCTCAACTCTTTCTCCATGATTTTTCACCGGAGTGGAAAATGGTGGTGAAAAGAAATATAATTTGCCATGGGAATAGCCTTCCCGCCAACCAAAGCCATCCAACACCTTTATTTCCCTGACTTAAGAATAATAAGAATGAGGCTCAAACATGCTGGAAAGGCTCAAGAAATCATTATTGGAGGCTCCGATTTTCAAGAGGGGCGAATACAACTACTTCATACATCCCATCACCGACGGCGTGCCCGAGGTCAGGCCGGAGCTGATCCGGGAGGTTACCGGCCATATCGTGCGCATTGCAGATCTGGAGGTAGACAAAATCGTAACGGTTGAAGCCATGGGTATTCCCATAGGCATAGGCCTTTCCATCATTTGTGACATTCCTCTGGTGATAATAAGAAAGCGCAAATACGGCCTGCCCGGTGAGATCGAGGTTTCCCAGGTCACAGGCTACTCCAAGTCGCAGCTCTTCTTAAACGGCATCAAGAAGGGCGATCGCGTCATTGTGGTGGACGATGTCATCAGCACCGGCGGAACGCTTCTGGCCACGCTGCAGTCTCTGAAGGTAGCGGGCGCCATTGTCAAGGATGTGGTAGTAGTAATAAGACGAGGACGGGGAGTGGAACGACTGAAGGAGCAGGGCTACCATGTCAAGACCATGGTCGATGTCGAGGTCGATGAGAGCCGGGTGACTAACGTCACCGAATCCGAAAATAATTGATGGAAATGAAAACGGAAAAAGGATGTCCTGGAAGAAATATTGAAGAAGATCTGCGTGCCGAGACTGTGAAATGGCAGAAGAAGGCGCAGGACCTCTACGAGAAGGTATCGGGAGATGGAGAGTTCCGGGATAATGTCTCCGCCTATATTCGCGATTGCGAGTACTTTTTGGAGAAAGGCGACCTCATCAGAGCTTTTGAGGCCGTGATCTGGGCCTGGGCCTGGATGGAGATTGGTCTGGAGAAAGGGCTTTTGCAGCAGAGCGAATGAGATTATTTGCTTGATCAAATGCCCACCATTCGATAAAAAACCCATGAGACCTCTGAAATGAAATCGATCATAATAAAAGGTGCCCGCGAGCACAACCTCAAAGACATAGCCGTAACGCTTCCCCGTGACAGGTTCATAGTCATCACCGGCGTCTCCGGTTCAGGCAAATCAACTCTGGCCTTCGACACCATCTATGCCGAGGGCCAGCGCCGCTACGTGGAATCGCTTTCCGCCTACGCCCGCCAGTTCCTGGGCCAGATGGATAAGCCCGATGTCGACTCGATCGAAGGCCTGTCCCCTGCCATCTCAATCGAGCAGAAGACCACCTCCAAAAACCCCCGCAGTACGGTGGGAACGGTAACTGAGATCTATGACTACCTGCGCCTGCTCTACGCCAGGATAGGCGTGCCCCACTGCCCGGTGCACGGCATAAAGATACAGTCCCAGTCGCCGGAGAGGATCGCTGAGAGCATTCAGGAGGAGGCGAGAGCGCAGGCAGGAAAGCCGGAAGGCAATACAGGAGGCGAAGCCGAAGGCAAAACAAAGAGCGATGCAAACTCCGGCAGCAGCCAGGTGACGGTTCTGTCTCCCGTCGTCCGCCAGAAGAAGGGAACCTACGGCCAGCTCTTCACCGACCTGAATAAGGAGGGCTTCACACGGGTGCGGGTGAACGGGGAGATACGCAGAACTGATGAGACAATCGAGCTGGACCGCTATAAAATGCACGACATTGACGTGGTCATGGACCGGCTGGACCCCTGCCAGGACCGATCACGGCTGGTGGAGGCCATCGAGAATGCTCTCAAAAAATCGGAAGGCCTGGTCATCGCCCTTTTTGCCGAAGGCATGGAGCATCTCTACTCGGCCACCATGGCCTGTCCAGTCTGCGGCATGGCCTTCGAGGAGCTGCAGCCGCGCATGTTCTCTTTCAACAGCCCCTTCGGAGCCTGCGAGTCCTGCAATGGTCTGGGCTTTCGCATGGAGTTCGACCCGGATATGATCATACCGGACAGAGAGCTGTGCATCGCCGACGGGGCGGTGGCGCTGTATCGAAATGCCATCGACGGCTGGCGGGGCCAGCATCTGGCGGCCGTAGCCAAGCACTTTGGCTTTGACGTCTTCACCCCCATGAAAGACCTCTCCGAAGAGCAGTACAACACCCTGATGTACGGCTCGGATGAGAGCATCCAATTCAGCATGAGCATGAAAAATGGAGATGCTTATTGGATGCACAACGGCCAGTGGGAGGGCTTAATTCCGCAGAGCATCCGCCTCTACGGCCAGACCGCGTCCGAATATAGGCGCGAGGAGCTGGAGAAGTTCATGCGCGTCCTTCCCTGCCTGGCCTGTAACGGCCGCAGGCTGAAGGAGAAGGTGCTGGCCGTAAAGGTCGGAGGAAAGTCCATCGTGGATGTGACCGATCAATCCGTCGGTGAGAGCATCGACTTCTTCGCAAAGCTCTCGCCCAAGCTCCCGGAAAAGGAGCAGGAGATCGCCCGCCAGATCTTAAAGGAGCTCTCCTCTCGCTTGGGCTTTCTGGAGCACGTTGGCCTCGCCTACCTCACCTTATCCCGGAACGCCGGCACGCTCTCCGGAGGCGAGGCGCAACGCATCCGCCTGGCCACTCAGATCGGCTCCAACCTTACCGGCGTGCTCTACGTGCTGGACGAGCCCTCCATCGGCCTTCATCAGCGGGACAACGCCCGGCTGATTGAGACGCTAAAAAAGCTGCGGGACCTGGGAAACACGCTCATCGTAGTAGAGCACGATGAAGAGACCATCCGCAGTGCCGATCACGTGCTGGACATTGGACCGGGGGCAGGAATTCACGGCGGCTACGTGGTGGCGGAGGGCACGCCCCAGGAGATCGAGATGAGCGCAGAGTCGCTCACCGGCCAGTACCTCTCCAGGAAAAAGACCATCGAGGTTCCGGCCAGCCGCAGGAAGAGCAATGCCTTCATTCGCCTTTTGGGCTGCAAAGAGAACAATCTCCAAAACATAAACGCCGCCATCCCTCTCGGCGTTCTGACGGTTGTCACCGGCGTCTCGGGCTCAGGCAAGTCCACCCTCATCTACGACACTCTTTACCGGGCCCTCATGAAGAAGATCTACAAATCAAGCGTAGAGCCAGGCGAGTATGATGAGATACTTTTCGACTCCGAGGTGGACAAAGTGATCGTCATCGACCAGAGCCCCATCGGCCGGACGCCTCGCTCCAATCCTGCTACCTACACCAAGATCTTCGATCCCATCCGGCTGGCCTTTGCCGAGACCAAGGAAGCCAAGGTGCGAGGCTACAAAGCGGGTCGCTTCTCCTTCAACGTGAGGGGAGGTCGCTGTGAGGCCTGCCAGGGAGACGGGCTGATCAAGATTGAAATGAACTTTCTGCCCGACGTCTACATCGAGTGCGAGGAGTGCAAGGGCACCCGCTACAACCGCGAGACCCTGGATGTCAAGTACAAGGGCAAGTCCATAGCCGAGGTGCTGGACATGACTGTGGAGGAGGCAAGAGAGCACTTCCAGAACATTTCCGCCATCAGAATCAAGCTGGACACTCTTTTGGGCGTGGGCCTGGGCTACATCAAGCTGGGTCAGAGCTCGACGACTCTCTCCGGCGGCGAGGCGCAGAGGATCAAGCTCACCCGGGAGCTGGCCAAGCGGGGAACGGGAAGAACGGTTTACCTGCTCGACGAGCCGACCACCGGTCTGCACTTCGATGATGTTAAGAAGCTCATCTTGGTTCTGGACGACCTGGTGGCCAAAGGCAACACCGTGGTGGTCATCGAGCACAACCTGGATGTAATCAAGTGCGCCGACTACATCATCGACATGGGGCCGGAAGGGGGCAATGCAGGCGGGCGGATCGTGGCTGCGGGCACACCGGAAGAGGTGGCAGCCGTGGAAGAGAGCCACACGGGCCGGTATTTGAAGGATAAGCTTCCCGGATCTATTGCAGCCAGGAAAATTTAATAGCTATTGATAGTTGAAGATCCCTGTCATTGCATCCGACCAGAGAAGAATATGATTCTAAGAAAGCTGAGATTCTAGCATCTGTCCAGCCCTAGATCGCAAAGAGATGGGCAGGAAGGCGATCCAGAAGCTTTAGAGGCGCTGAAAGAGATGAATGTAGTCCTGGGTGCCTCGCATCAAGGAGGCCAAGCTGAAGGCCACCAAGGTGAGGGTGTACGTCAACAATCTCGGGGAGTTTTAGGGGAATGGGCCTGGATGGTGAGGACCGTAACGATCGCATTATCTCGAATTAGATTTCGATCAACACGCCGTGCTTCTTGAAGAACTCTTTTAGCGCTTCCTCGACAACTTCACTTTGGGCACGCAGGCTGCTCTTTGTTTTTGCCGTATAAACCTTTAGAGTTTTGGCTATAGGTTCGGATAAGGTCAATGTAGTTTTGGGCATCAATCCTTTCCTGATGGGACATTACGTATATATAGATTATGACACATATCAATTTATGAGCCAAAAGCTTTATATTTAAAAATATCATACAAAGACAATCGCAGAATAAGCATAAATGGAGAATTTAAAATGCAAAATAAAAAAGACAAGAGAACAAAGGGTGTTGCAGTGAAAGCAACGTCTGATGTAGGGAAGACAGTGGCTTCTGGAAGCGCAGATGCAAAGAAAGTGGCAGCGGATTTGGGGAAAAAAGGGACACCTGGAAAAGGTGATGCAAGAAAAGGGTGGAAAAAGTAGGGAATAACAGCTCCCGAGCAATAAAATAGGCAGTATCAAGCTGATTTTGTACGGGATTTAAAAGGCGGTCTTAAGGATTAGTTGCTGAAGACCGCTAATAATTGGCACTGGTATAGTCCGTCAGGATAAAACGGCTAGCAAAAGTCTTTTATTTCATTAGCTTATTTTGTGACGCACGTATGAAATCTTTAAATCTTTTGATATATAACTTTTTGAGTGCAAAAAGTTATATATCTGTAGCATAGTGAATTGGAAATTATGCCTAAAACTACATTGACCTTATCCGAACCTATAGCCAAAACTCTAAAGGTTTATACGGCAAAAACAAAGAGCAGCATGCGTGCCCAAAGTGAAGTTGTCGAGGAAGCGCTAAAAGAGTTTTTTGAGAGGCACGATGTTAAAGTTGAGGTATAATTATCAAATCGCATCGATATACCTGCGATTCTAACTATGGTGCGGCACATCAAGCTGCGGCTCTGGTGACCTGGTCTATCCGCCGGAGCCTGGCAGTGTGGCTAGAATAGGCATCTGCTGTGACAACGTATGGCTTTGTACTGAAGAATGCAAGTTTTGGTCAGAGATAAAATGATGTCTTAAAATAAAAAGATTTTAGTATCTATATTCCGAAGTACCAAAATCTATATAAACTAAGGACCTACTATGTTAATGTATAATGCCCAAAACTACATTGACACTATCCGGTCCAGTGGCCAAAATGCTGAAGATTTATACTGCGCAGATCAAAAGCAGCTTGCGGGCACAAAGTCAGGTGGTCGAGGAGGCATTAATAGAGTTTTTCGAGAAGCGCGGCTTTAAAATCAAGGATATAAAGCGAAAATAATGGTACATAGGAGTGAGATTGAATTGGGCGACAATTTAACCGAGAAAGATCTGGATGTACAGGAAAAAAAGGTCTTTGGCCGAATCATAGATATGTGGAGCATGGGAAGTGAGGAAGATCCTTATGCCCTGAGTACCGTATCAGAAGTCATGAAATACTCCAAGACGGACGGCCTTTCTGAGGAACAGATTTTGACGATCCTAAAGAAACTTGAGGAAGATAAACTGTTCCACATGGATGATGTGAACGGCAAAGCATATATCAAATATAATGTCGAAGCAGTTCAAATAGTCAAAGAGCTTCAGAAGACAGAATATGTACATAGCAGAAACAAGTTCATACCACCCGATCATCGATAATTATAGGCATGGAAATAGATTTAGTGCCTAAAGGTTAGCCTCTTTTTGGGACGGTCATGTTGGATTTATTTATAGAAGTTTTATCTCACCCTCTAGCTTGCGGTTTAGCGTTTTTAGGTCAGAGTTTTCCCGCACGAGATCCGGCCTGGAAGAACCTTCCTACGAGCGCCTTCCACGCTCTGCCATTTCAAAAATATAATTATTGAGGGATGAGCCTTATTCCTCCGCCGTTTCCCTCCACTCATCCAGAATTTCTTTCGATGGGAAATAAAAAGAGGTTGTCTTATCCATCTGATCTTTGCGAGGCATGGTCAGATGGATGGGGGCACAAGACATATCAAATGAACGGGTTCTTTCACAGCTTCCTATGACAGAACCACCAGTCTTCGCAGACCATATCTCCGCCCGTCTTCCTGGTAGCCGCAGTCTTTTCATCTCCTGGAGGCGGAATGATCACCTGATCGCCGATAAGCTCATTGTTGGGCCAGTTAGCTGGAGCTGCCACCTTGTTCTTGTCCACAACCTGCAAAGCCTTTACAGCCCTCAAGATCTCATCCATATTCCTGCCCACTTCCTGGGGATAGAAGAGTATCAGTCGGATTGTTGCCTCTGGGTCAATGATGAATACCGCCCGCACGGTGTTGGTGGCTTTTCCGGGATGGATCATGCCCATTCTCTGTGCAATTTTTCCCTGATCGTCGGCGATAATGGGGAACTTGATCTCTACCTTTAGATTCTCCTTGATCCACTGCGTCCACTTCATATGGGAGAAGACCTGGTCGATGGACAGGCCGATGAGCCCGCAATTGAGCTTCTCAAACTCTTCTCGCCTCTTTTCAAAGGCCACAAATTCCGTTGTGCATACAGGCGTGAAGTCTGCAGGATGGCTGAAGAATACAAACCACTTTCCTGCGAAGGCATCGGGCAAAGTCATCATGCCATGGGTGGTCTTCACCTCCATCCTGGGCATCTTGTCCCCGATAAGCGGAAAGCCACCCTCGCTTCCACACATTTGATTCATCATTCCCATATGTTTCATTCCCATATGTTTCATTCCCATATGTTT
Source organism: Methanothrix sp. (assembly GCA_049663825.1). Lineage (GTDB taxonomy): Archaea > Halobacteriota > Methanosarcinia > Methanotrichales > Methanotrichaceae > Methanothrix. The sequence continues at coordinate 31,385 of JBATEC010000223.1, forward strand.
TCCCATCGGCGTTTCCATCTGACACATGTATTTTTCCTCATTTTCAATTAGACTATAATAATGTCCAATCCACTAATTAAGGGTTACTATCGCATGGTGAGCAAAACTGATCATATACTGACTTAAATGCCGGTTATCATGCGGCGTGCGATGAGCGATCTGAAACATGCGCGACAAAAATTTGATCCTATTTATCAATGGCTTAGGCTATTTTTGTTGCTGAAATTCATCAAGATTGAGATACAAGCACTATCGTTCACGCTTTTGCAGGAATTGTCCGATTTGTTCGCTCATAGCTTCGAGAGTTTGCTGAAAATCTATCAGGTGCCATGGACTCAGGATAAATTGCAGCTCGTTTGGCCAGAGCATTCCAGCATCCTTTGCAGTTTAGCTTTTTCTCCAGTTCTTCAGCTACCCAGGCGGGTGCATTGGACCGCCGTATCTCGGCTAAGATTAAATGCTTCATGATGCTGCAGTCTCGTTCGTCCTCTGCATCACAGGTGTGTTCATAAAAAATGCCCATTAGATAGACGCTCGGCCGTTCGGATTCTTTCTCTATCGATTCGCCCATATATCATCTTTAAGCGTTATAAAACTATATAATCCTTGCCGCCAATCCACTAACTTGATAACCCATAACGCGGCATAAAGGCTCGCAGAGGTGCCGGCCCTGCCCAACATCATTCCCTACTTTGAGCTCTTAGTGGTCATAAGGCATATCGCCTACCGAAAGAGAGGAACTTTCCTATCTGTGGCAGCTATTGCAATAGCAGTGGCCATATCTCTGGTATCCGTATCCATGCAGGATGGATTTCATGGTATGCTTTTTGATATAATCGTCGAGGATCTTCCTCACGTTACCGTCTCGCCCAGAGAAGGAGATGACTACATTTACCTTTACAGGAGCCTCATGGACAGGATATGGTCCATTCCGGGTGTAATTGCCGTCTCGCCTGGCCTTGGCACGGAGGTGACATTCACCTACAAGGACAACGTGGAAAGCGTGGCCCTGTCGGGCGCAAATCCAGCCGATGTAGACAAAATCTACCACATTGGAAAGCATGTCTTTCAGGGCGACCTCTCTTCCATCCAGAATGGCAAGAAGGTGGTCCTGGGAGAAAAGCTGGCTGATAGGCTGAAGGTCAAGCTGGGACAGACGATCTTTGCCGGCATTCCAGATGAAGGAGGCAGCAGCCTGGTGGTTTCCGGAATCTTCAGACTGCCTACGGGATGGCCCGAGAATATCGCCTTCGTATCCCTATCCACAGCCAGAGACTTCTTAGACGAAGGAGATGTGGTCTCCTCGGTCGATATTAAGCTGGAAGATGTCTATTTAGCGGATGGAGTTGCCGCAAATTTGCAGGGGTACGGATACAAGGCGGAGAGCTGGCAGACGCTTTACCCTGAGATACTGAAGACGCTGGCCATAGAGCAATTTCAGAACAGTCTGATTATGCTACTGATAATGATAATAGCCGCTTTTGGGATTGGCAGCGTAATGTACATGCTGGTCAATGAGAAGACAAGCGAGATTGGTATGTTCATGGCCATGGGTGCAAGCGACAGGAACATAAGAAATATTTTTCTCATGGAAAGCGGAATCCTGGGTTTGATGGGCGGCTTGCTGGGAGGCGTCCTGGGGCTTGTCATTGTCTTTTACCTGAAGAGCCTGGAGATCAAAATGGAAGCGCCAGGCGGGCAGGAGATAACTCTGCCGGTGGTGATCAATGCAAACAGCTTCCTGGCCATAGTACTGGTGGCGGCGGCGCTTAGCGTGATTGCAGGCATGTATCCAGCCTGGAAGGCATCCCGGCTTGATCCTGCTCTGGCCATCGGCGGTTGATTGATGCGAATTAATTGAGGACATGGGATGAGGATTTAGCAAGGAAGGCAAAATGTACGAGTTTACCGTAGCCCGAAGTCACATCCTCAGAAATCCCAAGTTGGCATTCTTCACAGTAGCCGCAGTGACGCTGGCCGTGGCAGTAATCGTTGTCTTCATGGGCCTTTTGGGCGGCTTCGAGGAGGAGATCATCACTACAACTGTCGAGAACAACCCTCACATTTACGTCCAGTCCAAGTCAGACGAAAAATACATCTATCTCTACAGGACGGTATCCGCCCGTTTGTGGGATTATCCGGGTGTAGAAGCGGTCTCGGCGAGGCTGATTGGAAAAGCTGCGGCCAAGTACAAGGATAAGGTAAGAGGAGTCGAATTCCTGGGCGTCGATCCGGAGGATGAGAACCGGTTGATGAAGGTTCAAAAAGATATAGTCCTCGGAAATTTTCTGGATCTGCGGAGCAGAAGGCTTTCCGCGTTTATGGGAACCAAGCTTGCCGAAGAGCTGAAGCTTCATCCTGAAGATGATTTTATCATGGCGAGAGGAAACAAATCGATGCGGCTAAGAGTTGCCGGCCTCTTTGAGACTGGATCAGCTAAAGACAAATCTATGATCTACATTCCTCTTGCCACGGCCCAGGATCTGGTGGGAAAAGGAGACGTGGTCTCCGAGGTGGACGTTCGGATAAAGGACATCTACCAGGCGCCTTACATCGTCTCAGATCTCAACTCAATATTCCGCTACCAATCCAAATCCTGGCAGGATATGAATGCAGACATACTAAAGCTGATTCAGACCCAGTCCATCTTCTCCTGGATATTCTACATACTCATATTCGTCATAGCCGGCTTTGGCATAGCCAACACCATGATAATGATAATAAGCAGGAGGACAAAGGAGATCGGCATACTCATGGCCATGGGAGCCACTCGCCGTTCGATTCTCAAGATCTTCCTGCTGGAGAGCCTGATCTTAGCTCCGCCTTCAGCACTGCTGGGATGCCTTTTGGCCGTTCTGACAGCCAGGCTCATTATGTCCTATGATATTCAGCTTCCCTCCGAGATCTACATGGTATCCAGGATGACGATCACTATGAAGCCGGAGTTCTTCATTTATGCCATTGTCTTCGCCCTGGCTGTGAACTTCGTGGCCGGGTTGTATCCTGCCTGGAAAGCCTCCCGGATGGATCCGGTGGAGGCGATAGGGAGCATTTAAAGTTTTTAAAACGAGAATCATAGGTCATCTTTTCGTTTATTCGAAGGTTTTATAGGCTGGTACAACGATACGGGGATATTGCTAAGAAGGAAAGAAGCTAAATAGAATCAGCCAAAGCGTAGCGAGGTGACTATATGCCAACGAGTAAGAAACAATTGGAGAAGCTGAATAAAGTGAAGAAGGCCAAGGCAGAAGAACTCTCGAAGCAGGCGGCTGCAGGCAGCCAAGATGCCAAGAAAAAGCTCAAAAAGCTCGAGAGAAAGATGAAGTGAGCCAACAGGCTTTTCCGCCTATTTTTATCTTCTTTTTAATGCTTCCGATCAAATATAACCTTGGTGATGGAACAACATCATGATCAATGTGATAGATCAAAGCAAGTGACTGCTATGTCTTCCTTCTGCAAAGGCATAGCTTTTCGCCGTCTTCTCCATCTCAATCACCTTTTTTCCCCGACAGTTTTTTCCCGATAATGCTTCGAAGCGGCTGGATCTGGCCGCGCTTTGCGCTCATGGGAGCGATCTTATCCGTCCACTGCGTCCATGGAGGCATCATGCCCAGACGCTCGCAAATGAGATCCAGTGCTCCATCCACGTCCACCTTGGCTATGCGATCCATCTTGTTTGCGGCCAAAACCACATCCAGACCCATATCGCTCAAAAACTCCCACAGCTCAACCTCAAAAGGCACCTCGCTCCGCCCTTCCCAGCGATCGGCGATATCCAGAAAGGAGGCGGCATCAATCACCTGTATGGCCAAGAGAATCTCCTGCGCATTCTGCTCGAAATACTGCACAATTAAGTCCTTGGTCTTCTCCTGATCGGCTCGGGAAGCTTTGAGCATGAAGCCGTATCCGGGCATATCCACATAATAGATGTCCCCTACCTTTGCCTTGAATGGGTACTTGGTGATTCCAGGGCGTTTTCCCACTCTGACCTTAGTTCCTGTAAGCTCCCAAAAGAGGGTGGATTTGCCGACATTTGACCTGCCGATGAGGACGATCTCCCTGGACATAACCATAATAGGGAAGGGCAAGATTGAAAAGGATGCCTATGCAAAGTTGCTGGCATAAATGGCAAAAATGAATGAATCGGATAGAGATCCGAAAAATGTCGCTTTGCAGCTCCTCTGCGCCACATCCTTGTCGGATCGGGAGGTCTTCAGGGATCTGAATGTCCCTCGCTACACCACAGTCGATTACTATCGCATGGCCTGCCACATGATCTTTGAGTGCCACAGGTGCGGACACTGCTGCACAACAGGCAATCCGATAAGGCTGCGGCCGGAGGATCTGGCTGCAATAGCAAAGAGCCTCAAGATCCCTCTGCAAAAGGCTCTTAAGAAGTACGCAATTGCTGATCCGGAAAAATCGGGAGTACTGGACTTCAAACATATCCTGCCCTGCAAATTTTACGATTCTTCAGCGAAGGGCTGCAAGATTTATGACGCCAGGCCCTGGTCCTGCCGCATCTTTCCCTTCCTGGGAATTTATGGATCTGAGGATAGAGTCGTGGTGAACGAATTATGTCCTGGGTCGGTCCAAACCATGAATGACCTTAAAAAGGCGATAGAGGCCGTCAGGGCAGATCAGAAGATACTGAATGATGCCGATCCCGCTGAAGTAAGACGCGCAAAAGCGTTTTTGAGAGAGGCATTAAATTCAATCTGATTCGGTTTAATTAATTTATTCATCGTCTTATGGCGATAAGTTTATATTCGAATATGAGTCAAATCTGTTTTTATCATGACACAGAAATCCGTCTCGGACTTGCGCGTTAAGATCCTCAGCGCCTTATCCGATCCTACCAGATTGCAGCTGCTGGAATATTTATCAGGAGGCGAGAGGTGCGTCTGCGAGATTCTCCCCGCTTTTCAAAGATCCCAATCGACAATATCCAAGCATCTGAATATACTCTACGAAGCAGATATTTTGGAGCGCAAGGTAGACGGCAAAAGGACAATCTACTGCATAAAAGATCCTCAGGTATTCGAAATAATTCGCATGGTAGATTCCCTTGCCTTAATGCAGATATCACAGCTTGCAGAGGCAGGACGAATTTTAGGGAAATCATTGAACATCAGGAGCTGATTTTACGGTTACCTACACCATCATGGCGGCCCTGCAAGCGGGGCTCTTGACATTGCTGGAATATTTATCGGCACACGTCTTGACATGTCTGATACCAGCATTTTTCATAGCAGGGGCCATAGCAGCCCTGCTCAAGACGGAAATGGTGCTTAAGTACTTTGGAGCGGATGCTCCCAAGTGGCTATGCTATAGCGTAGCAGCCACATCCGGAACGATACTGGCTGTCTGTAGCTGCACAATCCTGCCCATGTTCGCAGGAATAGAAAAGAAAGGTGCAGGAATAGGTCCAGCAACCGCTTTCCTTTTCTCAGGCCCTGCTATAAATCTCCTGGCTATAGTTCTCACTGCCAGGGTGCTGGGCTTGGATCTGGGAATTGCCAGGGCGGTTGCAGCAGTATCTATGGCAATTATCATCGGCCTGATCATGGCTGCCATATTCGAGAGAGGCCGTAAGAAATGTGAGATTCCACCAGGCAATGCACTTGTCCAGGCTGCCCAAGCCGGGTCCCAAGGCGGCCAAACTGAGCGCATATCTGTATTATTTATTGCGCTCCTGATTGGTGTGCTGCTATCTGCCACCTCGAAATTAGAATTCTCGATTAAATGGGCGATAGTAGCTGCATTCGTAGTGGCTGCTGCTTTCGTCCTGACAAGATATTTCTCCTCCGAAGAGAAGAGCGCCTTCTTTGGCGAGACCTGGTCTCTGACCAAGAAGATCTTTCCCCTACTGGTGGTTGGAACCTTCATAACGGGCATTATTGGCTACTTTATGCCCACCGAGCTGCTCAGGACCTATTTAGGCTCGAACAGCTTCCAGTCGTGCTTTACAGCCACAATTATCGGAGCTTTGCTCTATATGCCGACCCTGCTGGAGGTGCCAATAGTAGGGACGCTGTTCGGTTACAGCACAGGAATAACAGCTGCAGGTCCGGCGCTTTCTCTGCTCCTGGCCGGCCCATCGCTGAGCCTACCAAGCATGATAGTGATCACGAGAATCATAGGCCTAAAGAAGGGGGGTGTTTACTTCAGCCTGGTAGTGATAGTCTCCACACTTGCGGGTATGCTCTACGGAGCAATTGTATCCCGATTATGAAAAATAGAGGTGAATTGGGATGAAAATGTGGACAATGAAGAATGAAGCATCCTGATGATCGATCGGACTAGATCGGCAAGCATAGCAGAAAAATCTGCCGGAGAAAACCTCTATCCAGCAACCTCCTATTTGCAGCTTCGAGTACTATGATACATCCAGGAAGACTAGAATGAAGGCCGCTAGATATTGCATCACAGCAATTCTGCTGACATTAGCCTTAGTCATGGTTTTATCGCCTGCATCAGCCAGTAATAACTCTCAGATCACCGTAATTGCCGCTCAGGCATGCGCTTGTGAAAATGCGCTCAAAGATCTTACCATATCGTCCATAGCTACCGTCTTGGCAGCTGGCCTTTTGGCGGGCTTCAACCCCTGTCTTCTGGCCATGCTGGCATTTCTGGCAAGCTCAATGCTGGCAAGTACGGGCCGCAGAAGGGATATCTTGACTATGGTGGCCTTCTTTTCCTTGGGTACATTCGTGGTCTATATTATTTTTGGAGTGGGCCTATTTAGCGTTCTACAGGAAAAGTCCACTTCCGCTATGTTTCGCTTTGTTCTGGCAATAGTCCTATTGTTTTTGGGAGTAGTGCAGCTGGAGGACGCCAGGAGGCTGCAAAGTGGAGGCACGTCACTCTTCCGCACGGATTGGACTAAAAAATATATCCATGGTGTCATTGCCAGCCGGAGTGTCAGCTCCTATTTCCTCTTAGGAGCGCTCTTCTCGTTGGTAAGGGCCCCCTGTGTGGGAGGGGTCTACATAGCTATCATCGGCATAATCTATAGCCATGGATTTGCCTCGTCAGGGCTAATTTATCTGGTGATTTATAACCTGGGCATAGCACTTCCAGTGCTGTTCCTGGGAGGAATCATCGCATTAGGTATGAGCCCAGAGCAAGTGGATCATTTTCGAAACAAACACAGAGTTGCCATCCGGTTGATAACAGGAATAACGTTATTAGCTCTGGCTCCGCTAATCTACTGGCAAATGATTTAAGCTAAAGGAATCGGCTCGAGTTTATTCGATAAAATAGATGATTAAGAAATGGCAAATCAAACTCGAAAGGTGAATAAAATGGTGAAGATAGAAGTATTAGGAACTGGATGTGCCAAGTGCAAGAGCTTGACAAAGAACGTAGAAAAGGCAGTCCAGGAGCTGGGCATCGAGGCCGAGATAGTAAAGGTGGACAGCATCCAGGAGATCATGGACAGGGGAGTGATGATGACCCCCGCCATGTACATAGATGGAAAGTCCGTGATTATGGGCAGAACTGCTACCGTGGAAGAGATCAAGAGAATGCTCAAGAAATAAGAAGGCAATTCATGGAAGAGATGAAATGCCTGTGCGGCTGCTCGAATGTGCGCGTTGTGGCCTGCTGTGGGGCCTCAAATGTGGGACAGATCGCAAACCAGGCGGCAATTGAACTCGCAAAAGAGAAGGTGGCCGGATTCTTCTGCCTGGCGGGAGTCGGAGCACATGAGTTGGGCTATAAGGGGCCTGAGCACACTTCATGTCTGAATCGTGGTGAGAAGGTTTATGATTACATAGAGTAAATGACCATGGGGGTTATGATGAATTTACAAACATCAAAGCTGATGCTGATCTGCATAATTTGCGGTGGATTATTGGCGGTAATGGCGCTGTCGCAGAGCGCTTATGCCGGAGCCGAATGCGCTTCACTGGGGGGTGCTTGTGACGACAGCGGCTGGAGCGGTGCTGCCAAGCTGGATGAGATTGGAGAGCCTACCACCAACCAGGAGCCGACCTCTGCCAAATGGCCGACGAAGTCAAGAGAGCAGAGATGGAACATGAGCGCTTCCACTGAAACAACGGAAACGACTAATGTTAAGACTGCAGAAGATAAGACGACAGACAGCACCAGGAATGCCACCTCCGAGAAGCCTGCACAAGAACCATTAAACATTACACGCAGCGATGAAGAAAAAGCCATCCTTGCGCCTTTGGAGGATGTCACAGACCGCGATATTCTGCTGGATGTAAGCGAGAACTCCAGCACCCATATTGCAGGCTCCGTGGTCATACCTTACATGGAGTTCGATGTGCAAGCAGGAGTTTTGAAGAGCGTGCCTGAAATCACCCGGGTCCTTGGTGACGCGGGAATTTCTCGCGAGGATTCCGTCGTAATTTATGGAGAATGCCTGCCCTGCGGAGGAGGTCCATCCGTGGCGACTTATGTCTACTGGATGATGAAGGGGCTTGGTCATGATAGGGTTAGGGTACTGGATGGGACGGCAGAAGATTGGGCCGAATCAGGACGGGCCACCACGAAAGATTCCCAGATACTCCCTGGCAAAGAATATACGCCAGCAGAAACGACAAATTACACTGCTACATACGACTTCGTCAAGAGCGGCCAGGCGCAAATTGTTGACGCCAGGACCTTGCAGGAGTTTGGGTCCGGCAGCATACCCGACTCGTTCAGCATTCCCTATACCAGTGTGCTGAGCGGAAAAAAGGTCAAGGGCGAGGACCAGTTGAATAAAATTTTCATGATGCTGGACAAAGAAAAGCCGGTAGTAGTCTTCACAAATACGGGCATAAAAGCCTCTGTAGTCTGGTTCGCCCTTAAAATGAACGGTTATGATGCCAGGCTCTACAATTACAGGGACTGGGCGACAAACCAAGAGCTAAAGGATGCTGCTGCCGACTAGTGGCGGGATCGATTAGGAGAAAAAAATGACATTAAGACATATTGTTTCAGATTCCGGCCAAGCAGAATGCAATGGAATCTCGGCCATAGCGAAGATGATGCTCATTTACGGGATCTTTTCCATTTTTCTGTACGGCCTGGTCTTGAGCTCGCCGGCCTTAGCGGGCACAGAAACGGACGAGTTTGCAAAGGTGCTCGTATCTCCGATAGCGGTCTCGCCTGATGACATTGTGCTCGACATCAGCCCCAGCGCGACCAGATATGTGGAAGGTGCAGTCAATGAAAACTACGAGGGCTTTTTGGGCGAGAGCGGTCAGCTCAAGTCCGTATCGGAGATAGCCGCGTCGCTTGGCGAAAAAGGCATATCAAATAACGATTCGCTGGTGATAACAGGCGAGTGTCTTCCCTGCGGCGGCGGACCATCCCCGGCATTCTTCTCCTACTGGCTTCTCAAGTACCTGGGGCATGAAAAAATAAAAGTTCTGGAAGGCAGCATCGATGACTGGACAGCATCCGGGCGAAATGTCAGCAATATGTCTGCCACAAGGCCGAAGACGAAATATATTCCCCAGATCGAGCCGAAGCTTCTTGCCACCTATGAATTTGTTGTTAACGGCGGGGCTCAGATCGTGGATGCCAGGCCGGCCAGGGACTTTGGCATAGGCTCTATTCCCGGAGCCGTAAACATTCCTTACGAGAATGTGCTGGTAAATGGGAGCATAAAGCAAGAGGAGGATCTGCAAAAGGTCTTTGCCGGGCTAAAGAAGGATCGGCCCGTCGTTGTCTACACCAACACGGGAGTAGAGGCCTCCCTGGTTTGGTTCGCATTGAATCACTCCGGCTACGATGCCAGGCTATACTCCTGGCGCGACTGGCTGGAAAATCAGCCTAAGTTCAATTTCGAGCTAATAAAAGTAGAGGCAAATCCAAATCCCGTGAGATCCGGGCAGGCCACAACCATAACGGCATCCTTCCAGGAGTTGCAGGCCAAAGCCGCTGAGAGTTCATCCACTAATTCATCATCAAATGACGAGGTCAAGCTCACTGTGAAAGGATGCGCCACCTGCGGATTTGGATCTCCGCAGGGCTTTGCCAACTTAAACCGCAAAGATGGCTATGTTCAAATCGGCTCAACCGGCAAGACAACAGCATCCGCGGACGGCAATGTGCAGATGACGGACAGCACGCTGCGCGCCACCGCCATAATAAATGCACCCGACGGCTCTGAGGCTACAAGGACGAGCATGCTGCACACCTCTGCAGGCAAATACATGGGCATCTGGAGTGCTAACGTAGCACCCGGCATCTATAAAGTGAGCATAGTAGCCAATGCTTCCGGCAACGCCGAGAACTTCGCGGATGTTCTGGAGATTGAGGTGACAGAGTAGCAGATCCAAAGTAGTGGGTCCCGATCTCTTAAAGGGCGTCGTTTCCAGCTGCCTGTGAGTTGGCTGTGAGCCATATGGCCGCAAGGAACCGAAGCTCTATTTTTTCCTCATATCATGAAATCCTGCCTTAATTTTCCGTGCCCTGTTTTTCTGTGTCCTGCATGCGAGGCGAGAGCTTTTCCTGGACTTTGGAGACAATGGCATCGAACCTAAACTCCGGCCCTTTTAATAACCAGGTTAGCCTCGACGGGAATTCCAATCTTCATCTTCTCCAGGATCGTTCTCTGTTTTTTTGAGATCTCCGTTAACCTCCATTTTCCGCCGACTTTAACTGCCCTGAGCTTTGCCAGTTCCAAGAGAATCTCTTCGATGGACTTTTTATCGAGCAGTCCCGAGACTCTGGCCTTTCTGAGCAATATCGCCCTCATGATCAACGATACGAAGAAAATGAATGGCAATCCCTGAAGCGATCATCAAACTTTTTCTCGACTTCATACCTTTCGAAATAGAGTGAAAGCACTTTCGTCTGGTAGCTGAAAGAAGAATTGTCTTGCCAAATCGGTTTGAAGCCTGCGATATGGCATTTATTCTCCTGCGAAGGTGGAGCGTTTTTCCCTCCACAGTGCACTCCAAGTATCTTTCAAAATGGGCAAAACGGATCCAATCCAAAGTTGAATACGCATGCCCTTTATCCCTACAGCATAGCAGCGAGAAATTATGATAAAATCAAATTAATTCGTTCCAAAATAGTATAAATTAGGTTACAAAAGAAGGTTAGGTGAGCAC
>JBATEC010000224.1:0-27398 GCA_049663825.1 Methanothrix sp.
ACCAAGGATCTTCGAGATTCAGTGCTATTTTAAAGAGGTCTTCATGTGAGATCGACACAGAACATTTTCTAGTAGGAGTTGCTATAAAGATTTACCCGATTACACATAGAGAATAGCGAGGAGCCAAACAATTTCATCTTATCATACAGGACATCCTCCTCTTCATTGTTGCTCGTAGCAGTCACCGCCACATACCATCAAGCAGAAATACCTGATGCAGATATCGAACGGCGTTCATAAACTACCTCATTTAGTTTTTAGAGTATCGGCTTCAAAGATCAGAATGGGCATTGAATGCCATTACATTCTCTCGCCCACCAAGGCCGCAAGCCCACGTGGGCACGCGCGCTCCCACACGAGCACGAGACATGCCGTGTGCTTGTCCGGCAGCCTTGCAGCCAACTCTCCGAAACCCAGGCAATCTATTTTCCACCCAAACCCAGTGCCTTCATAAATTGAGTGAATTCATCACGCCTAACGCCCATTCTCTGCAGGGCGGAATGTAGCTTCTTGTCCTCGGTCAAGCGCACTATCAGTCCTTCTACGGTCATGTAGGCTCTATCGTGGTGATCAATCTCTACAAATACAACAACAAAATGGTCAGAGATATGTGACTACAGGCTCAGCAAATATTCATCCAGCTCATCCGCATCCTTAAAGCGCCTGCAACGTCCTTCAAGAAAGTCCTCTAAACCTTCAGTTATTCCGGAGATGAAATCCGTATCCTCAGGTGATTCCTTTGAAGGCATTACAGCCTTTAATTCGCAGTCAGAGCATGCCATGCCAATACCTTTCCATTCTACAGTCAATAGCGCCCTCATAATTATTTAAATCTTGCTTCTACGCACCCATAAACTGCATCTTTCATCAACTTCATCCGGTCCTCGAACGACAGCCCCTCGAAAGAAGGCTGTGGACCCCGAGGAGAGGACGGACGCGGGAGAACGGCTGCCGGACGCGGCTGGCCCCACAATCCGCAAAGATCGATAAGCTGGAGGACCGCCACGAATCTCTTTTGGCGTCCTTTATGCCTTCGTGCCTTTGTGGTTGGCCGTAGCTGTAATCATGCGACATAGCAGATTATAGAGAGATAATCGACACATTTATTTAGAATGTGATGTAATTATGCGTTATTCATAACTAGTATGAAAATATTTTAACTAAGTTTTTATAGCATTATCTGCTCGTTCATCTCCCATCAAGGATCGTGGAAGGGTATGAAAATGACAAAGTATGCAACTATTGCGGCAAGTGCTTTTGTACTATTGCTGCTATCAACAACCATGGCAATGGCAGGCGATCCAAACGGCTCTGGTACCTATACTGATGATGTAGCCGGGCTGAAGATCGCCACAAACTTCGCATGGACCCTCATTGCAGCCACCCTGGTCTTCTTCATGCAGGCCGGGTTTGCCCTGCTCGGTGCCGGAGCTCTGAGGGTGAAAAACACAGTCAACTACTTCACCAAAAGCTACATGGACTTCTCCATAGGTGCCCTGGCCTACTGGGCGGTGGGTTTCGCACTCATGTTCGGAGGCTCCAAGCTCTACGCGGGCCTTGAAGACGGCAATAGTATAATTGGGTGGAGCGGGTGGTTTCTCACGGGAGATGCCTACGACGTCTCAACCATGATGTTCTGGATGTTCCAGGTCGTCTTCGCCGCAACTGCTGCTACCATAGTCGCCGGTGCCTGCGCAGAAAGACTCAAGCTACAGGCTTATCTCATATACAGCGGCATTGTTACCGCTATCATCTACAGCATCTACGGCCACTGGGTTTGGGGTGGCGGCTGGCTGGCAACTCTGCCCTTTGGGGTGGGCGCAAGGGACTTCGCCGGCTCCGGCGTGGTGCATGCCATCGGCGGACTTGTCTCTTTGGCGGCTATAATACACCTCGGACCGAGGATCGGCAAATTCAACCGGGACGGTACACCCAACGCCATACCCGGTCACGACGTGGGCTACATTGTCCTGGGCACATTTGTGCTCTTCTTCGGATGGTTCGGCTTCAACCCGGGATCGACACTGGCGGCCACGGATCTTCGCATATCCGTGATAGCAGTCAATACCTTCCTGGCTGGAGCTGCCGGAGCAGTGCTGGTCTGCTACTGGACCTTCCTGAGATCAGGGAAGGTGGACATTGCCCTGACCTGCAACGGCGCTCTGGCAGGACTGGTAGGAGTTACTGCATCCTGTGCTTATATCGCCACCTGGGCGGCTGTGGTAATAGGATTGGTGTCTGGATTAATAGTAATGTACGGCATAAGGTTCAACGACTGGGTGCTCAAGGTAGACGACCCTGTGGGCGCTGTGGCAGTACACGGCTATAACGGTCTCTGGGGACTGCTGGCGGTGGGAATCTTCGCAGACGGCACCTATGGAGGAGTAAGCGGCCTTATCGTCGGCAATACCGGCCAGATGATCGCTCAGATCATTGACGCGGCAACTGTCGGCCTTTGGGCATTTGGAACGGGCTATATACTGTTTGCCCTGCTAAAGCACACCATCGGCCTTCGCGTGTCAAAAGAAGAAGAGCTGATTGGATTGGATATAGGCGAGCATGGCTGTTCCGCCTATCCGGAGTTTGTGACTCAAGAAACCGGTGAAGGCATGCCGGTAGATTCCTCTGAAGGGGTGAGAACATGAAAATGATACAGGCGATAATCAGACCATCCAAGGTAGAAGACGTAAAAAATGCCCTTGATAAGGCAGGCTATGTAAGCCTGACCTCACTCGAGGTAAAGGGACGGGGACGACAGAAAGGCATGACACAGACGTGGCGTGGTGAAGAATACAAAGTGGACATGCTTCCCAAGGTGAAGGTGGAAATCGTTGTCCTGGATGAAAAAGTAGACGAGGCTGTTGAGCTGATAAGAAAAGCAGCACATACCGGGAACATCGGCGATGGAAAGATCTTCGTCCTGCCTGTGGAAAAGACTATCCGGATCAGGACGGGCGAGACGAACGGCAAGGCGCTATAGCCTGCCTCTTTTTTAATACCCGCAGCTTGCTGCTCGGGTGCGCCGCCGCCGTTTCGATCATCTGTGGCTACTGATTGCCAATATCGGTTTCATAATTCTTGTGATAATTGCGTTTCGGTTATGACTTTTCATCAAATATCGGGCTATTGCAGGGAGATCCGGATCTCGTATCCGAAGAAGATGACGACGAAAATATGTTCATGGTAAACACCGCCTGGAAGAAGCCGCTCGTGGACGTGGATGAAGATTATTGGGGAACTTACCGCATTGAGAAGCTGATGAACCTCGCGGCATCAGTAGATGAGACTGAGGAAGATGAGACTGAGGAAGATGACGACTGGCTGGCCTGCTGCTCAGGAGGATATCTAAGCTTGCCTGAAACATACCGGAAGGGCAGCAACGGATTAGGCTCCGATGTGTCGGGTGTCTTTGATTGCACCTGCTTCAAGGCTCCGACACAAGCCGAGTTTCCAAAGGAAGTGTGATCTTCAGCAATGCGCTGGGCCACTCGGAGAATGAGCGCGATCATCTCCAGGGAACCTTCGCTCCCCTGGGCAAGTGCAGTTAGGATCGATGCATTTGTTACTCGATTTTCGTATAAATATTACTATGAAGATTACCGCAAAATTAAAAACAGTTGGTGGCAAAAGAAACAAAATAAAGAATGTGTCGACCGGGGCGTTTGAGAGCGTGACGCTAAACCGCCACGCACCCCCGCTCCTTCGTGCGCACCCGCACCACGTCCTCCACCGAATAGACGAAGATCTTGCCGTCCCCGGCTTCGCCCGTTTGGGCAAACTCGCAGATGAGGTCGATGACATCCTCTGCATCCTTGTCCTCGACCACCATCTCCAGCTTTATCTTCTGCAGGAACTCCACCCGGTAATCTCCGGCCCGCCATTGCAGGGCGATGCCCTTCTGCCGGCCCCGGCCCTTGACCTCGGTCACTGTCATTCCCGAAAAGCCCTTATTGTCCAGCTTGCCCCGCAGCAGGTGCAGCTTCTCGGGCCGAATTATAGCTTCAATCTTCTTCATCTTTCCCCACATTACATGTAAGCGCCTTCGCCATGCTGGCTGATGTCCAGGCCCACCGATTCTTCGTCATCCCGCACACGCAGGCCCATGACTGCGTCGATGATTCTGGCCAGTCCGAAGGTGACGATAAAGGAGTAGCCCCAGGTGACGGCAATTGCCAAAAGCTGCACCAGGACCTGATGAGCATTTCCAGAGATCAGTCCCGACGCGCCAATGGTTGCGAAGATGCCTGTGGCAAGAACACCCCAGGTGCTGCCCATGCCGTGACAGGCTAAAACGTCCAGTGAGTCATCCACCCTGCCGCTGCCCCGGATGAGGATGATGGAATAGTAGCCAACGATGGCGGCCACGATGCCTATCGGCACCGCCGCGATGGGCGTCACGTAGCCGGCAGCGGGCGTTATCGCCGCCAGACCGGCCACTGCGCCCGTGACGATGCCTAAGGCCGAGGGCGCTCTCTGCCTCCAGGATAGAAACATCCAGGTGGTGGCCGCAGCCGCGGCTGCTGTGTTGGTGGTGACGAAGGCATTGGCAGCTATGCCGTTTGCCGCCAGAGCCGAGCCCGCGTTAAAGCCGAACCATCCAAACCAGAGCAGAGCTGCGCCCATGACTGCGGTGGGAATGTTGTGCGGCTCCATTGGGTCTGTGCCAAAGCCCTTGCGCACACCGATGACCATCGCTACGGCCATGGCGGAAACGCCTGCCGTGATGTGCACCACTATGCCGCCCGCAAAGTCGAGGGCGCCCATCTGCTGCAGCCAGCCCCCGCCCCAAACCCAGTGGGCCACGGGATCGTAGACCAGAGTAGCCCAGGCTAAGGAGAAGATAAGAAAGGAGCTGAACTTGATTCGTTCCACGTAGGAGCCTGTAATCAAAGAGACGGTGATGATGGCGAACATGGCCTGAAAGATCATGAAGGTGAGAGATGGAATGGTCAGGCCCTCTTTGACGCCCATGCCAACTCCCGCCAGACCCAGGAATTCCAGGCCGCCGATGAGGCCTACGATGTCTTTTCCGAAGACAAGGGTATAGCCGTACAAGATCCATTGCAGGCTTATGATGCTCATCACGGCAAAGCTGAAGATGATCGTAGAGATGGCATTCTTCTTTCTAACCATGCCGCCGTAGAAGAGGCCCACGCCGGGAATCATGATCAGGACGAGAGCGGCGCTGATGAGCACCCAGGCGTTATCAGCGGCATTGATGGCTGCATCTTCCGCAGAAGCTGAGCCTGCCAGCATTGTTGATATCAATAAGCATAATAGTAGTGACCGAACGGAAAGCAACATTACCACCAACGAGTATGATAGAAACCTATTTAATAAGCATATTTAGGAAAAGGTATGTGTGGTTCATAAGATGTATGAAAAGAACTTAAGTTTGGATTCATAAATGTCATGATCTTTCTGCATTCTCAATTCGCGTGGCCCGGAGACTCAAACTTTTGCTTTCTCTTCTCCTCCTTCTTTCTCTCCACCCGGTACTCCTGAAAAAGACTCTCCAGCCGCTCCTCCTGCAGCCTGGACAGTCGAGCTTTCATCTCCTCTTCCCAGGCAGCTCGGGCAGCAGTTACGTCCTGCGGCCGCACGAAGGGCATGTTATTGATTTTCTGCACAGGCACACTCTTGCTGGTGAAGATGGGAATGCCTAGATTTAAGAAGTGCTCACGCACGGCAGGTACCATCTCGCCCTGCGCCACCACTCCGGCGATTTCCTTTTCCCGCAGAATCTCAACTGTGCTCCTCCCACCGCCGCTGGCATCCTCCAGAAAAATCCAATCCCCCTTTTCCAGGCGATATTGCTCCGCAGCCAGCAAAATAGACTCGCGGGTAAAGGCTGCCAAAGGCTTGAGCTTTAAGAGGCCATGCGTATCCTCAATTATCTCCGCCTTCTTCTGGCGCTCCAGAATCTTTTTCAGTTTTTTGATGTACTTTCTCTCCGAGCGCAGCAACGCCCGCAGGCGCTCGATCTCTTTGTCTCGGATTTTGATCTCATGCTGCCGCTTGATCTCGCGAGCCGTCTTGTCCCGCAGGCGATCCAGTTTGCCGTTTGCTACCCTCAGGGCGACCTCTTTTTCCGCCAGGCCGGTCCGCAGCTCATCCAGGTAAGAGCGCAGCGTCCTGACCTGCTCGGCAAGCTGCTGGTTTTGCAGGCGCAGGGATGCGGCATCAGCAGAGACCTCTAGCGATGCATCCAGAACGGCTTTTTCTTCAGGCTGCGGTGCCTTTTGCCTGGCAGTGGGGGCCGAAGAAGGCACAAATTCGGCGATGGCATTTTCAATGGAATAGCCTCGCACCACCAGCGCCTTCACCTCGTCGGGATCGATCTCGGAGGGAGACTTCTTTTCCACGAGCAAGAATTTGTTTCTATATTTTTTGAAAGCGCTGATGGCCGCCGCAAGAGCATCGCGCTCATGATCGTTCTTGTAGCCGAACTCCTTTCCCAGAGCGATCTTCTCTTCTGCAGGAATGTCCCCGCCCGGAGAGAAGAGAACTGCATTAAAAGCACGCTTGACCTTCTCCACGCTGCCGGGCGTTGGGTAAACATCTGTGGCAACTACAAGCGATCTGCCACGCGCAGCGATCCATTCAATCACATCCGAGGAGGACAATGCGCGGGAGCTTATCAGGTCCACCAGCTCGCCGCGAAGGTTCAGCGCCGCGATGCCGGTCGTCGTACCTGGGTCCAGGCCAACGATGATGTAACCGCGCCCTTGCGAAAGCGGCTTGTACTGCAGCTCGGGCCGCTCCATGCTCTGCACTAACAACTGTGCATCGGTGTAGTAGCCGGGATTGATGCGCACCTTTTCGCGAGACGCTTCCACCACAAACTCGGCCCGGGTATAGCCGCCCAGGCCCTCCACGGCCCGTGATGTGTACTGCAGCCCCGCCTCACGTAGCTGCTTTTCCACCTCGCGCGCCAGACCCATCACTGCACCGTGAATTTTGCGGGTGTAGCGGTTCTGGCTCCAGCCACCCCGGCCCAGCGAACGGCGCCGGCTCACCTTAATCCAAGTCCTCTCCTGGAAAGCAGACAAAACTGCCCCGACGCCCTTGGCCGCCAGACGGGCGCAGGCCTCCGCCTCTTGCAGTGGATTGGTGCGGTCGAAGGTGATGCCGTGGTAGCGGGCTAGCTTGATGAGGGACTCAGGCTTCTCTGCGCCTGTTACCTGCACCATCTTTGTAGTTGGTGGCACCCTGCGCAGGATATTGATCAGCTCCCTTCGATCCGAGGCCAGCTCGTGAAGGTTGTCCATGGCCACGATCTCCGGCTGGCGCTCTCTGATGAGCCGGATCAGCTTATGCCGGCTGATCATGTGAAAACAAGCGATTTCTCCCCCATCCAGGATCACCATGGAGTAGCTTGGCGTCCTTCTGCCGGATGGCGAGCCGCTGGCAATATCCACACCAAATATGCTCAACTGCTCTTAGCCTCCTCCACAATCTTGAGCGCCTTCTCCAGTGGCATTTTTATCCTGTATTTTCTCTCGAAGAAGCGCAAGACATTGACCAGGTCCCTCTCCAATAGCTCCTGAGCATGGGGGTGGATGACCTCTACTGCTTGAGGCCAGTCGATGATCTTGGGTCCGGACTCATCGACCATTATGTTGAATTCGGAAAGGTCAGCGTGAATGATGCCCAGCTCCCGGGCAGCAGCCACCTCACCTAAGATCATGTTCAGTCCGTTCTCGGGATCGGAGAGCGTGATGCGGTTGAGGGCGAGGCCGCTTACAAATTCCATGGCCAGAACATGGCGGCTTACAGCAAACGGTCTGGGAATGGATACGATTGGGTAGAGCTTCTCCATGATGGCAAACTCATGGCGAGCTGCTAAAGCTGCGGCATAAATCCAGGGCACTTTGGTCTGATCTGTGAGATGATCGCGCAGGCGGCGAATATGTTTGAAGCTGGTCCTTCCCTGACGGTGGAATTTGATGGCCAGGTGCATCTCACCAAGGGCTTCGTATACCACCGACTCTTTGCCTACCCCGATTCTCTCACCAAAGGCTTTCACGGTCCCCCGTTTCACTAAATCGGACAGTGCCAGAAGATCATAGGCATCAAAGTCAATGCGGTAGCCGAGGTAGTGCATGCTCTCCCGCTCTACCAGTTTTTTTTCAAAAAGTTGGCCTAACCGAAACTCCACCTTGCGGACCGGCAGGCCGGATAACTCTGAGATGACAAAGGATGGGACCCATTCGTGAGTCTTCATCCCCGTCTCAATAGCACTGAGCAGGGAGCGGTCTTCCCGGCTCAGGCCCAATAATGCTTCAGCTAGATTTTCCACAGATACTATTATGCTATTATTTTAGCTAAAGCTTTGCCCCCAGGGTCTGCATGACATAGTCAGCAAACTGGGCGCCCGTTGCCCCATCGGAGCGACCGGTTAGGACGACCTTTCTCTCCAGCTGGCCGCAAATATCCAGCGCCACTTCCATTTTGGCCGCCTGATTCACAAAGCCGATGTGCCTCAGCAGCATGACAGAGGCACGCATCATGCTGGCCGGGTCGGCATAGGCTGCTCTGCCTTCCTCTACCATGCGCGGAGCCGAGCCATGGATGGCCTCGAACATGGCATAGCGCTTGCCGATGTTGGCGCTTCCTGCTGTGCCCACGCCGCCCTGAAACTCGGCGGCCTCGTCGGTGAGGATGTCTCCGTAGAGGTTGGGCAGCACTATGACCTTGAAGTCCTTCCTGCGCTTTTCGTCCACCAGCTTGGCAGCCATGATATCCACAAACCAGTCATCGAAGGCAATCTCCGGGTATTCTTTGGCCACACGTCTGGCCGTCTCCAGGAATTTGCCGTCCGTGGCCTTGATGACATTGGCCTTGGTGACCGCCGAGACCTTTTTGATGCCGTTCTTCCTGGCATACTCAAAGGCCAGGCGCACAATCCTCTCCGAGCCGGGCGTGGTTATGACCTTGAAGTCCACGGCCAGGTCGTCGGTGACATTGTAGCCTTGGCTGCCCAGGACGTACTCGCCCTCGGTGTTCTCCCTGTAAAAGATCCAGTCGATGCCCTTCTCAGGAACCTTGACTGGCCGGACATTGGCGAATAGGTCCAGCTCGCGGCGCATGGAGACATTGGCGCTCTCCAGGTTGGGCCATTTGTCACCCTTCTTGGGCGTGGTAAGGGGGCCCTTCAATATCACGTGGCATTTTTTTAGCTCCGCCAGGGCGTCCTCGGGCAGGGCCTTCATGACTTTTACCCGCGACTCAATGTCGAGACCGGCAATGTCCCGCAGCTGTACCTTCCCTTCTGCAATCTCATCGGCCAGCACGTAGCTGAGGACCCGCACGGCCTCGCGGGAGATGTAGGGGCCGATGCCGTCGCCGCCCACCACGCCGATGATTATGGGGTGAAGCCTGCTGTAGTCAACCCAGTCCTCTCCCGCCTTTATCTGATCAACGCGCAAAAGCTGCTCCTCAAGCAGCCTGGCGAAGTGCTCCTTCGCCTTTTCGATGGCCTCGCTATGAATCATGGATCACACCTATTCTTCAGTGGCAGGTGCGGTTCTGGAAGATCAATCTTTTGCAGAATCAGTCAAATCTATAAACCAAGAGCGACCTGCATCTTCTCATGGACATAATGAGCTTAGCCTTCTACGCCATCCTTTTCATCATCGCCTTCATGATCGCCCGCATCATCATGAAAATCATGCGCGGCTACTAGTATAGCGAGGCCGAAATAAACCAGTGTTTTGGCTTCGCGGCTTCGAGTGAAAACGGACCCTGTTGAATCTCACGTGAAGACGCGAAGAAGACAAAGGTCTAAGCGACAGGCTTAATATTTGCGGATACCAAAGCGGCAGTCATGTTTCCCCAGGTTTTAGCCACTGTCGGCGGCTCAGGAACACGTTTGTACCCGCTTACTTTAGACCAGCCCAAGCCGCTGGTAGAATTGTGCGACACCGCCATCATCGCCAATTTATTTCGGGTTTTAGCCAGTCAGGGCTGCAGAAGGTTCATCCTGGGCAGCAAGGGCGCCAGCAACACCCTCAACCTGAGCAATTACTTCAAAGCCGGCGAGGGCTTCTTCAATCGCCTGGGCATCACCGACCACCAGGATTTCAGCTACCAGCCCCTCTACGATGACAAGGGTAGCGCGGACTCCCTGCGCTATTGCATGAACTACTTCGACATCGACGACGACCTGCTGGTGGTCTCGGGCGACAACCTCATCGACATCGACCTCGCAAGCCTTATCGAATTTCATAGAAAGCACAAGCCCCTGCTCACCGTAGCCCTCAAAGAGCTGGGACCGGAAGAGAACATCTCCCAGTACGGCGTGGCCCGCGTGGACGACGATATGCACATAAAGGGGTTCGTAGAAAAGCCGAAAGCGGGGAGCGAGCCCAGCCGCATGATTAACACTGCCTTCTACCTATTCTCGCCCCGCATTCGCGAGGTTCTGGCCAGGATGGGTGACAAGGCCCGCGACATCGGCGGCGACCTGATCCCCTATTTAACTGAGAACGGCTATCCCGTTTACGGCTTCCCCATCACCGGTTACTGGATCGACATAGGCACCCCGGAGCGGCTGCACCAGGCTGCCATGGACTGCCTATCCGGAGCCGTCCGCCATTTCGACCGCAAGTACCACTATAGGACAAATCAGTGGATTCATCCCAGCACATTAGCCAGAATCGAGCCCTTCCTCGCCTCCGGCGAAATACGGCTTGTGGGCAACGTCTCCATCGGCAGGAACTGCCACATCGAAAAGGGCGTGACCATCGAGAACTCTCACATAGGCCATACCAGTCTCATTGAACGCGATGTGGAAATCAAAGAGAGCATGATCATGAGCTTCGCCCATATTCAGCACATGGTGAGCATCCGCCGCGCCATTGTCGGCCGCCACACCACAATCGAAGAGCATAGTGTTTTGGGCGGGGAAAATGGTATTGGTGAGAACCTTATAGCCGTTATCGGCGAAAATGCCGTTCTGCCGCCCGAATCCGTGGTATCCGCAGGCGTGAGGGTAGCACCGCTCAAACACAGCCACAGCATTCTGGCCACCGGCAGATTTGTGGAACTGGGAATTGATGAAAAAAATATTTACTTTGCAGAAAAAGGTTCGATGAAGCACTAGTTGCTAGTATGATGACTAGCAGTAGCGCTCCCAGGCCCCTTCTATCTTTCTTATTTTATACTTTGCCCCGTTATCCAGCAGGTATCGGTTCAGGTCCTGAGCATCCTGGAAAAAGCGCTTATCTCTCAGGTTATTATAGATATCTTCCGTGGTGAATCCCTTCAACTCACCTTTGCCGTAAACGATCCTCTCAATGGTATAATAGATGTCGTCAAACTTCCTCAATGGATAAGTCCACTCTGCAAACTGCATCTTCTGCCCTCCTCATTTGGCTACTGGTTTTGAGCAAATAAGAACCTTTCGTTTTCTGTCAAGAAAAAGATTATCAATAACGGAAATGAAAAAGTCATCTTCATGGGTCCAATAGATCTCTGTCATCTTGACCAGCAAATCCGTACATGTCACCGTTGCCCTCTTTCCAAAGGGAGAAAGCGCGCCGTGCCGGGCAGCGGCCCCGCTCCCGCCGATATCATGCTGGTGGGAGAAGCCCCTGGCAAAGAGGAGGACCTCACCGGAATGCCATTTGTAGGCCGAGCGGGAAAGCTGCTGGATGCGGCACTAGTGCAAGCCAGCCTGGAGAGATCAAATGTATTCATAACCAGCGTTATAAAATGCCGTCCACCGCAAAACAGAAAGCCGAAAAAAGCAGAAATTGATCAATGCCGCCCCTATTTGCAGGCTCAAATTGACTATCTTCATCCTAAAATCATCTGTCTGATGGGAAACACAGCTACACAGGCAGTCTTAGGCAGGCAGGGCGTCAAAATCTTGCGCGGCCGGATCTTGCAGGATCGCTTTTTTGTCACCTATCATCCTGCCGCCGTCTTGAGAAACAGAAATCTCATGGCTGATTTCGTCTCAGACATCAAAAGGTTGAATACCCAGGAGTTTTAAACTTGTTTAGCCTTACCTACGATCTCTGGAAGGAGATTATTGAGGAAATTGCTCTGGCACATGATTCACTTTTTGCTGCCATGCATCATGCAGCAGAAGAGCTCCAGCTCTCTACGGCTCTGATTGATGATCTGAAAAGCAAAAGAGAATTGACGATCGCAAATGATCCATGGGAATTACGGCTCACGATCGAATTTATCGAGGATAAGATAAATGGTTTCATAATATACCTGGACGCGAAAGAGCCGCTGGAAACCTTAGAAGAGATCAAGGCAAATGTTGCATCAGGCCAAGGCTTTTCTCTGGAAGAGATTGAAGGCTTTGAGCTTGAACACGGCCTGGATATGCAGGAAGAAATATTTGTAGAGATGGAGGAAAGCTATGGAGTTAGGGCTGAGGTAAGAGAGAATGAAGTCATCTATGAACTGGTGATCTTTGACAGCCAGGACATTGATAATAGCCTGTCAAGCGATCTGTCATGGCAGGAAGATCACAAAAATTAACCGTCAGATGAAACTTTTATATATTCCAGATCATTATCGAGAATCATGGATCAAGGGAGGAAGAGAAGTGAGCCTGCAGAGCTTTTTGCAGTTTTAATCCTGGGCCTCTTGTTGAGGTTGTTTGCGGGGAGAAACTCATTAACAGAAAATGGTATTTTGCTGCCGGGTTACGATGAATATTACCATATGCGCAGAATTCTGTTTACTGCAAACCATTTTCCCAATACGCTCTGGTTCGACTCTTACCTGAATTATCCGAGCGGATTGGAGATAACCTGGCCCCCTCTATTCGATCAGATCTCTGCCGCCTTCTGTGTGGCTTTCGGCCAGCATAGCAAAGCAGGAGTCGAACTGGCGGCCAGCTTTGTACCTATGATTATAGGCATCATAGCCATCGTAGTGGTCTATTACATAGTCAGAGAGCTCTTCAATCACAAAGTTGCACTCCTCGCCGCATTCATGGCCGCCCTGGCACCTTATTATCTCCTCTATACGATGTTTGCCGCCATGGATCACCACTGTCTGGAAGTACTGCTTTCGCTCATCACACTCCTGTTCATGATCATGGCCATCAGCCGCAGTGAGAAGAAATACCCCTACGCAGTTGCGTCAGGAGTTGCCATGGCCGCCCTGGCATATACCTGGCAAGGGGCAGATATCTATCTGGCAATATTCCCGCTTTACGCGGTCGTCCAGATGACATTGGACCTCAAAGAGGGCAAATCATCCAAAGAGACTGCAACAATGCTCTTGGCCGCCTTTGCTATCGCTTTTATCCTTGTTCTGCCGTTTTGGAATACTTCCTGGCTCTCGGCATCCTTCCATGGGATCGGAGCGATGATCATTGCCATTTCTATCATGTTCGCCCTTTCCCACATCACGGCCAAGAGGAAAATATCCTGGAAGGCATTTCCTCTGAGCATCCTGATAATATCTGCCTTATTTGCCATGCTCTCAGAGCTTGCCGGCGGATTTTTCGGTGTGAGTGCAATGATTCAGTTGGGGTTAGAATACATATGGGGCGGTGGGATGATTGGAAAGATCGGCGAGGCCGAGCCACTCATCTATGATGCAGAGACTTTTTCTCAGGTGGTATTCTCTCTACTGGGATTGAATCTGCTCATCTCCCTGGGAGGGATGGCCGCGTCATTAATCTACATCCGTCGCAGTACTGGTGCCAAGAGGCAGGGCCAGACCCTGCTCTTGCTATGGATAGCGGTCACACTCATTCTCACCTTGGGGCAATCCCGGTTCCTCTACATATCTACGATATCCATGGGGCTGTTGATAAGCATATTATTCTTCTTTTTACTTGATCTTGTCGATAAGAGGTACAAGCAAGCAAGCCCCATAGCCGCAAGGTCTCCTAGATTAGTGGCTGCTGTTTTATTTTTGCTTCTTGTCCTGCCCACCGCCTGGGATGCGGCCTCCTTTGTCCAGAGCACCCCCCCTGTAGTTGCAGGTGACTGGGAAGAGTCGCTTGCCTGGCTGAAAGAAAACAGCAACACAACCAGCTTCTTTGAGAAACCCGAAAAAACAGCAGAGTACAGCATCATGAGCTGGTGGGACTATGGAAACTGGGTCCTTTACTTGGCCGAGCGGCCGGTAGTAGCCAACAATTTCCAGGCAGGTGTGGAGGATGCGGCCAAATTCTATCTATCGGAAAGCGAGGAAGAAGCCACCGCCGTGCTGGATGCGAGGGGATCTAGATACATCCTTGCAGATCATAGCCTGATCTACGGCAAACTTGCCGCTCTCACTACCTGGGCCAATGAGGATCTGAGCAGCTACATGAAAATGGAAGATTACGGCTCGCAATATTCAGTCATACCACAGGAAAGGCTCTTCAATACGACCTTAGGCAAACTCTATTACTTCGATGGCGCGGGCACTGGCCACTTCCGGCTGATCCATGAATCGAATACATTTTTAGGAGAAAGCCCGGGCAAGAGCGAGGTCAAGACATTTGAGTATGTTCCTGGGGCTTTGATAAAAGTTCGGGCCGGGCCGGGTCAGAAGGTAGGCGCCCTGCTCAATATGACCACCAATAAAGGAAGGCCTTTTATTTATGTCAATGAGGCGAAAGCAAACGGTGATTCATTTGAGATGAGAGTTCCTTACTCCACAGAAAGCCGAAATGAGTGCCATGCGATCACCCCCTATCTGGTCTTCTCAGGAAACAAAGATGCACAGAGTATGATAAATCTCGACGTGAGCGAGGAAGACGTAATCAACGGCAAAACCATTGAGTTGACGATTTAGGCAAAAGGGACAGGGGCACATACACCCCTTGCCCCTTTTGGTAGAGTATGATGGCCCTCGCAAAATCAGGAAATCGATCTTCTTGATCCTAGAGGCCGAGCTTGGCATACTCCTTAGCCCAGTAGGTGATTATCATATCTGCGCCTGCCCTCTTAATGCAGGTGAGAGCCTCCAGGAAGGCCGCTCTCTCATCCAGCCAGCCCTGCTTCGCCGCTGCAGCAATCATGGAATACTCGCCGGAGACTTGATACGCGGCAGTAGGCATGGCGAACATGTCCTTGACGGCGCGCAGAACATCGAGATAGGGCATGGCCGGCTTGACCATGACCATGTCTGCACCTTCTTCGACATCCAATTGCACCTCCCAGAGAGCCTCGGAAAAGTTGGCGGGATTCATCTGGTATCCCTTGCGGTCGCCCCAGGCAAAGCCTGACTCGGCTGCCTCGCGAAATGGGCCGTAAAAGGTGGATGCGTACTTGGCAGAATAGGAGAGGATGGACGTGTCTGTGTATCCGTCCAGGTCCAGAGCGGCGCGTATGGCCTGAACCATGTGATCCATCATGCCGCTGGGCGCTACGATATCCGCACCTGCTGCAGCATGGCTCACTGCAGTCTCTCCCAATAATGGCAGCGTCTCATCATTGAGTATCTTCTCACCCCGAACGAGACCGCAGTGCCCGTGGCTGGTGTACTCGCACAGGCACAAATCGGTTATTACTATCAGGCTGGTGGTCTCCTTGATGGCAGCTACCGCCTTCTGAATTATGCCATGCGGATCGTAGGCACCAGAACCAATCTCATCCTTTTGAACGGGCAGGCCGAATAAAAGCACGGCAGGCACGCCCAGATCGTCGAGGATGCCCGCCTCCGCCGGCAGACTCTCCAGGCTCTGCCGAAACTGGCCCGGCATGGCCTCAATTGCCCTCGGCACGGATATTCTCTCATCCACGAAGATAGGCTGCACTAAATCTTTGATAGAGAGCTGGGTCTCCGCGACCATCTCTCTGATTTTGGGCGCTCTTAGCCGCCTCATTCTCCTCATTTATTTTCCTCCAGCCGGAATAGCTCGCTGACAACATTAAGGACCTCGGTGTCCCCCTGCTCCGCAGCCCGTTTGAGGGTCTTGGTGGGCTCGGAGAAGATCTTGTTTACAATGGAATGGCTCATGTCCTGCAGTACCTGCTGCTCGATCTCGCCCAAAGTATGTCTGGCCGAGAGCTTGTTCATGGCCCGCGTGACCTCTTGATCCTTGATGACCTCTGCCTTGGAATAAAGCCTGGCCAGCAGATCCTCGGCCTGTTTTCTCTTATATTTGGCCTTTAGTAGCTGCATCTCTTCAGCGATGATGGCCTCGACCCGATTTGCCTCCGCCATCCTCAGCAACATGTTCTCGCTGCTGATATTCTTCAGGCTGTCAATGTTATGCAGCTGTACGCCAGGAACCTCTGCGGCCGCCTCGTCTACGTCTCTGGGATTGGCAATGTCTATTATGAGCAGTTTATTCTCTCTTCCTTCCATGGCCTTCTCTATGTCCGCTTTGAGCAGGATATAGTGGGGCGCAGAGGTGGCGCTGATAACCACATCAGCCGTCTTAAGGCGGTCCTTCATCTCCTCAAAGGGCACGGCCTGTGCACCCAAGCACTCGGCCAGACACTGGGCTGAGCTGTAGGTCCTGTTGGTAACCACCAGCGAGCCGATATCCCTGGCCAAAAGCGCTCGTGATATCAGCTCACCCGTCTCCCCTGCGCCAATTACCAGAACGGACAATCCCTTTAAATCCCCCAGAATTTCCTGCGCCAGGTCAACGGCGGCAGAGCCTACGGATACGGACCTCTCGTTAATTTGTGTCTCTTTCCTTACCCGTTTTCCGACAGCAATGGCTTTTTTGAAGGCGGTATCCAGCATCCATCCTGTCGTTCCAGCCTTGGCTGCCATAGCCACTAGCTCCTTCATCTGACCTAAGATCTGGTCCTCGCCTATTATCATGGACTCAAGCCCCGAGGCCAGGCGCAAGAGGTGAAGCAGAGACTCATCATGATCATGAAAATCGATTATGCGAGAAGAGACGCGCGCCTTTTTGGCCAGGTCGAAGAGCACCTTCTCGCCACGCGCACTGACGACATAAATCTCGACCCGATTGCAGGTCTTGAGAACAGCGCACTCTTCCACCCTCTCCAGTGAGCCCACCCATTTGAGAAGAGTCTGTACATCTCCGTGCCAGGCCCGCTCAATCTCATCAATGGAGGCCTTGCGGTGTGTCACCAGCATCGAGGCAATCTCGCTCATCGAGGCAAAGATGTGAGCGGGCTCTCATATAGGCTTTTTCATAGGAGACTTCCAGAAGCCTCCAAACCTCATCGTCCTTTAGTATCTCCCAGATTATGCGGGCGCGATCCTTCTGCATGGGCACCAGCTCTTTGTTCTCCATCCTTATCTGAGAGAGCAGCCGGGCCATGTCCGAATAGCTATCAGTCAGCTCTTCTTCCAGGCGGAGGCGAAGGTACTTGGTAAGACCAGGGCTTTCCGTAGAGATGGCAATGGCAATGGAGCCCCGTTGCAGAATCGATGGAACCACCACATCTCCTACGCCCTCCACTTTGTTCACGAGAATTCCCTGGGCCATAGCCAACTCTTCTATGGCGCAATTTAATTTCGAGTCGCTGGTGGCAGGTATTGCGATGAATGCGCCGTGCAGATACTTGCTGAAACTACAAGATAGGTCGCACTCCAGGAGTTCAATATGCCTTTGCGGGTCCGCCGCCAGATCCAGGAGCCCGGGAGAGAAATCACGGGACAAAACTCTCACAGGCCCATATTGGGAAAACAGCCTGGCTTTGCGCTCGCCAACTGCTCCCCCACCAAAGATCACCACAAGCCTGGACGTGAGGTCCAGGAAAATGGGCAAATGAGGTCTTTTTGATTTGATATCTCTTTGTTCGGCCATATCGCCTCAACTAAATCCTGGCACTGGTCTTCTTGTACTCAAAATCGCTAAATAGCACCCTGTAATCACTTATGCCTGATATTTGCGAGAGCTGATCTGCTATCATCAGGCAGTCATCACGGCTTTTTGAGTGTACCATGGTGTAAAGATTATAAGGCCAGTCCTCGGCGATCGCTCTCTCGTAGCAATGGGTGACCTCATCGACTGAGGCAAATAGCACGCCTGCCCTTTCCACATCATCGGGAGACGTCTTCCAGGCAATCATGGCATTGGCCACAATTCCCAGAGCCCTGTGACCGATGGTAGCGGCAAAGCGACGAATTATGCCCTCATTCTGCAGGGCACAGAGGCGAACTATGACCTCCTGCTCTGATATGCCCACCTGCTCTCCTAATGCCTGATAGGGCCGCGATGTAAGAAGCACTCCGTCCTGGGCGATCTTGAGGAGATCAAGATCCTTTTGATCCATCAGAGCCACCCCCGCGGGTCCTGGAATGGATAGCGATCTGCGCTGCCTCCGGGAATTTGGCGCGGCACATCTGCAGGATTGCCGAAGACCGGATGGTCGCTCCAGTAGTTGCCGCCGGCCGCGGGCCCGCCGTCCCACTGGTTTTGCCCGTTATCCACAGCATTCTGGATGCTGTTTTTCTCGAAGATGTTGTGGTAGAGCAAAAATCCGGCGCAGTCCACTAAATTGGCGCCCGCGATCCGATTATCATAGATGTTATTCTCGGTGATGTTGCAGTCCTTTGAGTTGCTCATGCGCAGGCCAAAACGGCTATTTTCGCCCAGGATATTTCCTGTTAGGTTCAAAAGGCGAGAGGACTGAACATAGATTCCCTGGCCGTTTCTTAGGGCGATGTTGTTTTGGACATATGCAGAAAATAGCTGCTGCAGTGAGAAGCCGTCGATATTGTTCTCGCTGGCATTATTTGCCTGCAGGAAACAGGAGTTGCTGCCCGTAAGGGATATGCCTAGATCATTGGAAGATGCAGCATTTCCGATAAGAGAGCAATTGTGGGACTTGCTGAGAAGCATCCCCTCTTCCTGGTTTTTGCTGG
Organism: Methanothrix sp.; assembly: GCA_049663825.1. Classification (GTDB taxonomy): domain Archaea; phylum Halobacteriota; class Methanosarcinia; order Methanotrichales; family Methanotrichaceae; genus Methanothrix. The sequence goes on from JBATEC010000224.1 coordinate 18,772, forward strand.
TGCGGCAGTTTTGAATCCGGCATAGCCGGGAGTCATGAAGAGCTATACCGCTTTGGCAGAACTGTATTTCGCACTCCAATAGGCTCAGGCTCTGTGCGCCGTCAGCACGAAAGCCCTCTGCAGAGCAATTGCGGGCCTGGTCGTAGGCAAACTGGCAACCGGATGATCCGTCTGCAGCAAAGCCAATCCCGCAATCTCTAACCAGGCTGCGGAATATGGTGCAGTCCAGGCTGCCCAGAAGGAGAAATCCCGTTTCAGCCAATGAGATGCTGCTGTTTTGGATATTGCAGTTGGTGGAATTGACAAGCAGCACGCCAATGCTGCTGTTTTTTATTGTCAAGTTGGCGGCACGGATGTTTTTGCAGGATACAAGCCCCAAAAAGCCGCAGTCCATTGGCACCATGAGATCGGATTTTCCAACCATGTAACAGATCTGCTTATTGTCCGCAAGGTTGCTCAGGTCGATATCCTGCACAAAGAAATCGGGATTTGATGAACCCGATCGGCCCTGGCCGGAATCAACACGCAGGTTGTAAGAGTTCTCCCCAAGGACGTTCTCTCTCAGCATATTTTTCGTGCAGCCACGCAATGATATTCCATAGATATTTCGGTATGCCTGGTTGGCGGCAAGAGTGTTTTCAATTGATCCCTGAAGAAGGATGCCGTTGCCGTTCTCTGAAAGATTATTGCTCACAAGGTGGTTTTGAGAGGCTCCTTCGGCAAATATTCCTGCCCGCTCGTTCTTCTCACAGATGTTGCCTGAGACGTTGCAGTTTTGCGATCCTCTCAGGCTTATGCCGACTTTAGCGCCTGTTATGTAGTTTTTCGTCAGGTTATTGCCCAGAGAGTCGACAACATCAAGACCGCTCACGTAGCCACGGGATAGGTTGTTATGGGAAACATCGTTGTCATGGGATCTGGTGAGCACCACACCAAATCCGTTTCCAGAAAACGTGTTATTGACAATTGTGTTTCCTCTGGAGTCTTCAATCAACACTCCCTGCAAAGCAGAGATTTGGCAGCCGGAAATCATGCCACCCCAGGTGCCGTTGATTCTAATGGCCGTGCTGCCCGATATAGCGCTCTGCAGAACATCATTTTTCGCGCCGAATATCTCTACACCCTGAGGCGAATCGATCCGGCAATCCTTTATGGAATTATTCACACCCGTCACTTTGACGGCCGTCGCGATGCCGGCTACGGTGCAGCGCACGAGTTGATTATCTTGGGAGGCGAGGCTGACCGCAGTATCTTTTCCTCGGGCCTTTATGGTGATGTCTGATATCCTGCAACCGGGCGCAGTTACAGCTAATGATCCGTCTACAATTACAAAACCACTGCCGGAGATGTTCACGCTTTTGTCCACAACAGCTCCTGAATAATTTCCCGGCTGGATTTGAATCGTATCTCCATTGCCGGCCAGGAAGATGGCGGACAAAAGCGTCTTAGCATCTCCGGATTCGCCCGGATCGACAATCAGTGTCTTGGCCTGGCAGGAAGCGACGAGAAGCAAGAGAAAGAGGGCAATGCATAGTTTCATCCTTTCTGCTTTGTGCATTTGCAGGCTATTAAATCTATGGAGATCAGCACCAACATTTGATAAAATTATTAATATTTTTTGAGTCAGTAGAAAGACTGAAATATGCAAATATATTACCCCTATTTTGAGCAGGAACGGACTCTCATGGCAGGATTTCGCATACTCATTATCGAAGATGATCCAGAGCATGCCGAGCTGATAAGAATGGGCTTTCGAAGGCATGATGAATTCTTCTTAGACTTTGCCGCCTCAGGTGAAGAGGGGCTGAGGATGATCGCCGCCACCGCCTATGACCTGATCTCTGTGGACCTGGTCTTGCCCGGCATTGGGGGGCTGGATGTTCTGGTGAAGATCAGAAAGCTTGATCAGGACATTCCCGTGGTCATGGTTTCCGGCCACGGCACCACAGAGATGGCAGTGGTGGCCTTTGAGAACAGGGCTACTAAATATGTGGTCAAGAGCCTGGAAAGCTTCAAGAGCCTTCCTTATGTATTCGAGAACCTTATTCAAGAGGCCCGATTCAAGGGTAACGAAAGAGCAATGCGTGAGCAGATCGAGCGATCTGAGAGAATCCACAGAAATATTGTAGAGAACGCCCTTGCAGGAATTTACATTCTGCAGGATGGAGGCTTCCGGCTTGTCAATCCAAAGCTGGGCGAGATATTCGGCTGCTCAGCACAAAGCCTGCTTGGCCTGCCCTTCTGGCAGCTCGTGAAGCCCGATGATATGCAGTGCGTGAGCCGTCTGCAGCGCGAATTGCAGTCCGATATACCTGTTTATGAGTCGAAGGTGCAGCGAAAAGACGGAACATGTCGCTGGATTGAGTTTCGGACAATTCCCATTGAGTACGAAGGCAAGAGAGCGATCCTGGGCAATCTCCTGGACATAACGGCAAGAAAAGAGCTGGAGATTGGAATAATGCAAGCAAACCGGGAACTTGCCGCCATCGACGGAATAATGCAGACCTGTTTGCCATCATCGGAGGATATGGATAAGAAGCTGACTCGTGCCCTGGCCCATCTCATAACAGGCATGGAAGGTGCACAGGTCGGTGGAGTATTTCTCCAGGAAGAGAGCGGCCTGGTGCTGCGGGCGCTGCACGGATCGGTAGAGGAGCTAATCGAATTTATCAATGGAGTGGAATTAGGCCCTCTTCTAGTCCTACCTCGTGTCCATAAATGCGAGACGAGTTCACAACGTAGCTGGATGTCGGCGCCCATAATTTGTGCAGGCAAGGCAAATGGAGCAGTGGTCGTTGCCTGTGCTGATGCCAATAGCCTCAACTTTCTGGAAAAGGCAGCCGGACGCATAGGCCATCTTCTGAATGTATGCGACCAAAATAAAATGATGCAACCATCAGAGGAGCGGCTGGCTCAGATCAAAACCAGTTCCACTCCAGGCTAAATATCTCAGCCAAAAAATTCATTCAGCCAGTCCACCTGGCCGGGGGGAAGACGCAGATCATCCCTGACGATTTTCTCCACGATTTCCGCCACCTGCAGTGGGCTCTTTCCTGTGGTATCGATCTCATCAACCCGGTCGCATAGCTCCACCGCCTCGACCAGAATAACATCCAATGCTTCCGCCTCCAGGTTTTCTTTTATTTTTGAGGCAGAGTAGCCTCGCGCCTCCAGCCGCGACTTGAGCGCGGCTGGAGAAAGCCGCAAAACTATGGCCATATCTACGAAGTGATGGGAGAAATGGCCTTCCAGGATAAGGGTTTCATCTGGGTCCAGCGCTGCCAGGCAGTTAGCAAGCGCATCCATATCCGCCTCCAGGCAGCCCCTTTCCGGATCTTTGCCGAAATTCATGCCACCTTTCACCAGGGCATTTATGTCGATGACCCGGTAGGGCAAGAGCCCGGCAATGGTAGTCTTTCCCGTGCCAGGAGTGCCGGTCAGTGCTATTTGCATATTTCCCGGAACGCAGAAAGGAAGCGGTCATTCTCCGACGGCGTTCCCACGGTCACCCGTGCATGATGCTCGCCTGCCCCCCAAAAGGAGCGGCAGTCGCGAATGATGATGCCTTTAGCCAGAAATCGCTCCACAAATTCGCGAGATTCTTGCTGCGTCTCCAGGTAAAGGAAGTTGGCCTGGGATGGGTACGCCTTTACCTCCTTTAGCAGCCGCTGCCGCTCAGATACTATCTTTTTCACTGACAATCGCATAAAGGGCAGATCTGCCAAAGCCGCCACGCCTGCGGCCACTGTTGCGCAGCTGATGCCATAGAAAGGAGGCGCAGATCTTCTGTATTGATCGGCTATCCACCGGGGCGCTACGGCATAGCCCAGGCGCATGCCGGCCAGGCCGAAGGCTTTGGACAGGGTGCGGCCTACGACCAGGTTGTCGTACCGCTCCACCAGTCGGATGAGACTCTTATCTGCGAATTCCACATAAGCCTCGTCCAGGAAAACAATGCCCTCCGTGCTCTCCAGCAAAGCGCAAACCTCCTCCTCGCTCACCACATTGCCTGTGGGGTTGTTGGGTGAGCAGAGAAAGGCCATCTTTGTGTCCGGCGGCACACGGCTCGCTATCTCAAACTGCGGCCCGCGAGGCGAAAGGATGGGCGCAGCGCCTGCAGTTATGGTCAAAATCTCGTAGTAGCTGAAGGTAGGTGTGGGAATGAAAGTCCGGTCGCCCTTTTCCAAAAAGAGGCGGGTCAGGGTGTCCATAACACCGTCCATGCCCGCTCCGATTATTATCATATCTTCGGGAAAACCGGTATAGGAGGCGATGCCCGCTATCAGCTCCTCTGGCTCCGGGTATCTTTCGGGAGAGATGCAGGCTAAAGCCTCTGCCACCTTTGGGCTGGGACCGTAGGGATTCTCGTTGCTACCCAGCTTCACAATCGTTTCCGGTTTCAGGCCATATTTGCGAGAGATCTCGCCAAAGCCCTTGCCAGCTACGTAGGGCTTGAGCTGACCCAATACCGGACGGAGCTTGGCTTGCCGCCAGGAATCAGAGTGACTCTCCAATCACGCTCACCACTTTATCGATCTCAGCTTTTCCGACTACCAGGGGCGGGATGAAACGGAGGGTGTGCTCGCCTGTGCTGTTGATCAGCACTCCCTTTTGCAGAGCCATCTCCACCAGCAGCTTGCAGTCCGCATCGAGATCCAGGCCGACCATCAATCCCAGGCCGCGTATCTCCCGGGGCGCGAGCTTTTTCAGTTGACTCTTAAGGTATGCGCCCATCTCCTCAGACCTTTGCACCAGCTTCTCGTCCTTTATCACCTGGATGGTGGCGAGAGCTGCGGCGCAGATAAGTGGTCCTCCGGCAAAGGTTGAGCCGTGGTCGCCCTTCTGGAAAGCTTCCGCGGCTGGGCCAGCGGCCAGCATAGCACCGATAGGCAGGCCGCCTGCCATGGCTTTGGCCAGGGTGATGATATCCGGCATAACGCCGAAGTGATCTTTGCCAAACCACTTTCCAGTACGTCCAAAGCCGGTCTGCACCTCGTCGAAGATGAGCAGCACGCCCTTATCATCGCATATCTGCCGTGCCGCGCGAAGATACTCTGCGTCGGCCACATAGACGCCGGCTTCTCCCTGCACCGGCTCCAAGATGACTGCACCCGTCTCGTTTGTCACAGCGGCTTTGAGGGCCTCTATATCGTTGTAAGGAACGAATGTCGCCTCATTCAAAGGCCGGAAAGGCTCGCGGTAGATGGATTTGTAGGTGGTGCCCAAAGCGCCCAGGGTGCGGCCGTGAAAGGCGCGCTCGGCTGCTACGATCTTCGATTTGCCTGTGGCGCGGCGGGTCAGCTTTAAGGCCGCCTCCACGCTCTCTGCGCCGGAATTGCAGAAATAGGCCCTCTTCATGCCCGTGAGGGCCTTCAGTTCCTCAGCCAAAAGCACCTGATTTTCCGTGTAGTAGAGGTTGGAGGTGTGGATTAGCGTTTCCGCCTGCCTGGCTATGGCCTGGGCTACGGCCGGGTGGCAGTGGCCCACGTTGTTCACGGCGATGCCCGCCACAAAGTCCAGATACTCCTTTCCCTCCGAGTCCCAGACACTGGCTTTACTGCCGCGCACGAGGACTACATCCTGGCGGGCGTAGGTCTCGAATATGGCTTGCGATAGCCGATTCTTCAGATCATTTTTGTCTGTCATAGGTATTGATTCCGGTTATGGCTCAATGATATGCTCAACACTTACTGGCTCTCAAACACCCTCTATTAGTCGAGCAGAGAGAAAGCCTTTTCGTTTCGAGTACTCACAGGAATTTAGGATTCAGAAAAAGAGAGATATAGCTTGCGCTATGACTAAGCACCATCCAAGCGCTCTGACCTGATCAGCATGGTGGATAGCAGGGCCTCTGTCTTATCTGTACCACATCATTATATCGTTAAATGACGATGACCGCATGGGCAAAAGTCGACCGAGATCCTCTTTTATCCCTCCTACCTGTTTCATCATCGACTTTGCCCTCCCGCCCATATTCCGGCCCTGGGCAGCCATCCCACAGCTTGATAAACAGCGTGGTTCCATATTCCTACGGCCCGGAAGTTCCATGCTACTCCCCAAGTTGCTTTGGGTTCTTTCCGGGCCACATCATTCTGATCCTCTTCTAGGAATAGGAGAGTTTACAGGCCCATTTCCATAAATTTCCCTCATGCCTCGAAATGGTTATCTATTCCTTCTCATTGTGACAGCAGTGATGCTTCTTTTTCACGAACCACAGGAGGGCCAGCAAACCAATCACGAATAGCTTTATTTTTATAATCTTCTTTATAAGTTTTAACATAATCAATTTCACCTGAGTTATATGTGTCTTAAAACTATAAAACTGTGACCTTTGATGCTTGAGCGAAAGCACATTCAAGGCGCACTTAATTCACCCCCAAAACGGCCGCCATTTTTTGCTCTGGTCTCTTCCCGACATGGTAGATCCGAGGTTCATGCTTTTGCTTCGGTGACTTTAATCTCCTTCTCGACGTTTACGCCAAGTTGTCCGAGCAAAATTCGATATAAATTCAGGTTCAGTTCTAAAAAAAAGGCAAGCGACCAAAGCCTAGTGTCGCGTCAATAATAAAGTGTCTTAAAATATAAAACATATCAGCTTCATATCCAACCTCGGTGAGTAGGATATGAAAAAATATATCGTAACGCTAACTGAGGACGAGCGCAAAACTCTTGGCGATCTTACATCCAAGGGAACGCAAAGATCACAGAAAATCCTCAATGCATTGATTCTGCTCGATTGTGACGAATGAGAGTACCAGACCGAACGCTCGACCAATTAGTATGAGAAAGATCGACCGCGTAAAAAAGCGATTTGTCGAAGAAGGTTTTGATGCTGCTCTTGACAAAAAAGATGGAAGCCGTGTCTACGCCAAGAAGACTGATGGAGATTTCGAAGCTCATTTGGTTGCATTGAGTTGCGGCAAGCCACCTTGAAGGTTTTGCACGGTGGTCTTTGAGGCTATTGGCTGACAAGGTTGTCGAACTCAATTACATTGACAGCATTTCTCATGAAAGCGTGCGTCGAATTTTAAAAAACGAAATCAAACCCTGGCAACGCAAGGGATGGGTTATTCCACCAGATCAAAACGGTAGCTTCGTCGCGAATATGTAGATGGTGTTGGATGTATATAAGCGACCCTTTGATCCAAGTCACCCGATCATATGCATGGACGAATCTCCAAAACAGCTGATCTCTGAGACGAGAGTCCCAATTCCGGCATCCCCAGGGAGGACGGCCAAATACGATTATGAATACAAGATATTTTCCTTGCCTGCAAGCCATTGGCAGGGAAGCACATGGTAAAGGTCACGGAAAGAAGAACTAAGCTGGAATGGGCTTGCTTTATAGAAGAAATCGCCGCTCGATACGAATATGCAGAAAAGATAACATTGGTAATGGACAACCCCAACACTCATAATGCAGGATCTCTCTATGAGAAGTTCTCCCCAGATAAGGCAAAAACGTTATGGGATAGGTTCGAGTTTGTGCACACTCAGAAGCATGGCAGGAGTTTAGAACTAATAAAAATGCAAAGGTAAATTGGCGATTCACTACTGCGGATGCCAGAGTTAAGCTCTCCCGACTTTATCCGACATTAGGTAGTTGACGCGACACTAGTTCATTGCCTATAATGCTTGGCCTGAATTTCAAACAGTTGCGCATACTCTTTACCCTGATCCATAAGCTGACGATGAGTTCCATGCTCAGTCACGCGGCCTTCTTTGATATAATATATTCGATCCGCCATTGTCACCGAGGAGAGTCTGTGACTAATTATTACAGCCATCTTGCCAGCGGCAAGCAGCTTAAATCGATTAAAAACATTCTCCTCAGCCTTAGCATCTAATGAGCTTGTCGGCTCATCAAGGATGATTACTTGGGAGTCACGAAAGAAGGCCCTGGCTAGAGCAACTTTTTGCCACTCACCGATGCTAAGCTCAGCCCCGTCCTTTTCGAAAACTCTTCCCAGAAATGTATCATAACCTTTAGCCAGGTGTTTTATTACCTCGTCTATGCCTGAGCATTCAGCCGCCTGGACTATATGGTCCATATCCTCAGGCTTATCCACATTTCCCAGCCAGATGTTTTCTCGGGCCCTAAAATGGTAATTGGCGTAATCCTGCAAGACTGCGCTTATTTCCTGTCTCAAATCGTGTGTTCTGAAATTTCGAAGGTCAATTCCGTCTATTTTGATGGTGCCTTCTTGTGGGTCGTAGAGCCTGCACAGGAGCTTTATGAGTGTTGTCTTTCCTGAGCCATTCTCGCCGACCAGAGCCACTATTTGGCCGGAAGGAATTTCAAGATTAATATCCTTCAAAACCATAGTACTCGTGTTAGGATAGCTGAATCCTACATGCTCAAAGCAAATTCCGCACTTTATCGGCTTTGGGAACGACATTGGGTTTGGCGGTTCCGCTACCTTTGGCTTCAGGTCAAGAAACTCATAAAGTGCGGTCAAGAAGAGATTATTTTCGTAGAGACTCACCAGGCTGCTAAGGAAACTATTGAGAAAGGATTGACCCTGTTGGATCGCTCCGAAATACATAAGCATGTCACCTATGGTAATGATGCCGTCGAAGGCCTGTTGGGCTATGAAAGCAAATGCTCCAAAGACAACAGCCAGAGC
>JBATEC010000225.1:0-4374 GCA_049663825.1 Methanothrix sp.
AAGATTTACCCGATTACACATAGAGAATAGCGAGGAGCCATTCTTTTTTTGTTTTTCTTCCTTTATTCATTATCCCAGGCAATAGCATTCGATACATCTTGACAAAGATCAAATTCGGATAAACTTATTATTAGTAATCAGCCTAGCTATTTTAACTTTCTCTTCATTTTTTGGAATTTTAAAATACAACATGTCGATATTTTGTTTAACTTTGTATATTTTCAGAATTTGACATTCAAACGTCCATTGTTTAATCCATATATGTGTATCATCAGCATTTTTCAAAACAAAATTTTTATATTTATTTTATGAAAGGTTATTTCAATATAGTATATGAATGATATTAATTTCTTGCTGAATCTATTGCGCGAGGTAATGAAATTTTCACAACCACAAGTGTTATTAGTAAGAACTGTTCATACAGTTCTAAATAATTGTATAATAGCACAATTGAATGCATATTATGTCTAAAATGAACCAGAGAGGTGAATGGGAAATGTATTTAAAGAGAATGCTGTTTTTTACAGGACTGACTGTATTAATGGCACAGCTCCTTTTTGCAGGTGCGGCTGCAGAGAATGGATCTGGCGTTTTGAATGTGATTATTAAAATGGAACAGTCCCCACTGACGGATGGGAAGAGTCTAGCGGAAAAGGAGAATTTGGAGATGAACACCACCACAAATATGCTTAATGAGGCTGACTCCAAAGGACTTGCCGTCTCGATATCCGTCACGGGAGATATTGCCAATAGTGTATATCCTCTCTACGTCACTATGCTCGGCTCTAAAAACAATCATGAACTGATGATGGGTGGTATGAGCGAGGGCGATGAATTGGTCTCCTTCGAAGATCAGGATGCAAGGCTTCGCAAGACCAAGAGATATGTTGAAGATGACTATATCTGCGGAGGAAAGCAGTCCAAGGTGGCCGGATACCTGCCACAACCCAATTCCTTTAACAATAGCCAATACAAAATCCTGGATGACCTGGCAATGTTGTATCTAGTAGATGATACAGGACTGCCGGAGAGCCAGGGCAAGACTGCGCCCTATCTAATGAACGGATCTGCCTTTTATGTGGTCCCTGTGAGCGAGGGGCAGGTATTTCGCATGAAGGACGTGGCTGCAAAAGATGCCGGCCTGAAAGGCACAGACTGGTATAACCTTCTTGTCAGCAAATTCGATGAGTCAGCCGGCAAGGGAGAGCCAATGGTAGTGGTCTTCACAAATACTGTCTCCGGATCAGATGAATACCTGGATGCCTACAAAAAGTTCGTAGAATATGCGGCAGGCAAAGGTGCCAGCTTTGTCACCACCAAAGAACTGGTGGAAAGCAGCCAGAATGCTTAGCCATTCTTTTTTTTGATTTCAATTGCTAAACATCGATCTTTATGCTAAAGAGCGTCTCGAATTTCTCATACTTTGCCCGGGCTCGATAGAGGTTTTGCCTGGTATAGGGCAAGCCTTGCTGGCAGGCCAGCATGTCCCTGATCTCGGCCTGGGTGAAGACCGCTTCCAGCTTCTCTTTGGCAATTGAGGATACAATCACTTTTTCCGTGCAGATCTCAAGATCATAGTCGCCCTGCCAGTTCCAATGCCTGTCATAGCGCATCAGAATAAGGTGCTCATTCTTGCAGCGCGCACTTACCAGCCAGTTTGATTCTGTAGAGTGATATGCCAGGCTCTCCAGATCCATGTCACACTTGCTGCAAAATCCGACTATATTACGCTCTAATGAGACCGGTTCCAGCCTTCTTCCTTCAAAAATAAGATTACGACTCAACTCATCAAGTTGGTTCATCTTGACATTAAGACGTCCGCCATGGTATAAATGCCCGGCTCTTTACCGACTACCCAATCAGCCGCTCGCACAGCGCCGCTGGCAAATGCCGTTCTGCTATGTGCCTGATGCTTTATCTCAAGCCGCTCGCCGGCTCCCGCGAAGAGAACGGTGTGATCTCCCACAATGTCTCCACCGCGCACGGCATGCACTCCAATCTCTTTTCCTCGCGGCATGACGCCTTCCCGGCCATAAACGACATCCTTTTCGCCCAGAGCCACCTTTATCGCCTGCACTGTGGCCAGAGCCGTGCCGCTGGGGGCATCTTTCTTCTGATTATGATGGGCTTCGATGATCTCGATGTCGTAGTCCTTGAGGGCAGCTGCAGCATCGGCTACCAGCTTCCAGAATACATTTACGCCTAAGGAGAAGTTGGGCGTTATGACTGCAGCCACATGGCCTTCAATGGCTTTTTTCATCAGAGAATGCTGCTCTGGTGAAAAGCCGGTAGTTCCCACCACAAGATCAATGCCAAGACTCGCCGCAGTGCATACGTTATTTACCGCGGCTTTGGCAATGGTAAAGTCGATGAGCACATCCGGTTTGCTCTCCCTTAAGACCGACTCCAGCTCCGAGACACCTTTGACGATGATGCCGCCAGGTAGAACGTTTCCCGCCCCTATTGCATCCAATCCGGCCACGAGCTGCATGTCTTTTACCTTGGCCGCCTCCTGGATGACCAAAGTGCCCATGCGCCCCAGGGCGCCGGTAATGGCGATGCGTGTCATGCTCTCTCGCCTAACCTTAAGAGCATCTCCTTTAAGAAGAGCTCTTTCTCAGGAGCCATTTGCCCCAAAGGAAGACGCATTGGTCCGCCGGAAAGCCCCAGATATTTGTGAGCGGTCTTCACCGGGATGGGGTTAGTCTCCAGGAACATGGCCCGTACCAGGGGAGCAAGCTCATAATGCAGCGCTCTCGCTTTCTCGAAGTCGCCATTGAGAATGGCATCCACCATGGCCACCGTCTTTCTGGGAGCCACATTGGCCACCACAGAAACCACACCTTTGGCGCCCAGCGCCATGGTAGGCAGGGTCAGATCATCATCTCCCGATAGTAGGACAAAGTCGCTGCCCTGGGTCTGCTCGATGATCATAGATTGCTGAGAGAGGCTTCCACTGGCCTCCTTTATGGCCACGATGTTCTTTACCTTGGACAGCTTCGCAACCAATTCCGGCTTGAGATCGATTCCGGTTCTCTTGGGAACATTATAGAGCACAATGGGGATGTCACACTTCTCGGCTATGGTCTTGAAGTGTTCGAACATACCCCGGTCATTGGGCTTGTTGTAATAAGGCGTGATCAGCAAAGCAGCAGATGCGCCTGCTTTGGCTGCATGGCGCGTCAGCTCCAAAGCCTCACTAGTATTATTTGAGCCCGTACCTGCAATAACCGGCACCTTCGAAGATTCCACGGCAATCTCCACTACCCTTTTATGCTCCTCAAAGGTTAATGTGGCCGACTCACCGGTTGTGCCGCAAGGAACAATGCCTGCTATGCCTGTTTTATTCAGGTACTCAATGTTCTTCTTCAGTCCCTCCTCATCCAGGCTCTCATCTTCTAAAAACGGCGTAATTATAGCGGGAAACACGCCCTTAAGCAGCATCGATCTCGACCTCGCCCCGGCGAGTTCGTCTCTGCCGCATCACATTAGAAATATACCCTGCCACACGATTGCGTATGGTCTTATTTTTAATGTCTGTATACTCAGACACCTTTAGCTTGTTCAGTTCAAAGTCGGGGCTAAATGAGCTTTCGTAGGTTCTCAACAGATCCATCGCGAAATTCTTTATATAACTAGGTTTTACACTTCCCATAATCAACACTCCAGCTAGAGCAATTCTTTGTGCATCCTTGCCTCACCAATTTATATCTTCCCGTCCCACGGGTTTATCCTTGCCACATGTCTGGCGAAGCTCAATGGCAGCAGCAACTCGCCGCTGCCGCTGCCTGGTTGACCGGCCCCACGCCCTTTCCCACCCGCATGCTGCCGAGAAGCGCCCTTTCTGCGAACTGCTTGGCCTGGCGGGCCGCCTCTTTAGGGGAACGGCCCAGGGCGAGAAATGCGGTTAATGCGGCTGAGTAGGTGCATCCCACGCCGTGGTTTTCGCCAGCCACTCTCTCGCCCGGCAAAATGATGACCTCTTCGCCCGTAATCAGGAGATCGGTGCAGTCCAGATGGCCGCCCTTAACGATTACGGCCTTCGGCCCAAGCCTCAAGATATCCTGGGCGGCTAGAATAGCACTGTCCATATCGCGAACTTCTATTCCCGTCAGAGCCCGGGCCTCGAATATATTGGGTGTGACAACATCGGCCAGTGGAATGAGATGCGCTTTTAGCGCCTCTACCGCCTCAGGACGAAGCAATCTACCGCCCGCTTCCGCCTCAATCACAGGGTCAAGCACGAAAGGAATGTTTGTCAAACGCATATGATCGGCCACAGCCATCACAATCTCGGCAGAGTGGAGCATGCCAGTCTTGGCAAAGGATACGGAGAAATCACCGGTGATCGACTTGAGCTGATCTACTACTATG
>JBATEC010000226.1:0-2945 GCA_049663825.1 Methanothrix sp.
GTCCAGGAGAGCTATGAAGACAAGAGGATCGACGTAGCCCAACTCCTGGCCACCAGCGAGACGGGCCAGGTGGACAGCATCCTGCTGGAGATCTTCAACCTCATGTTCTCGGGCTGGGGCCTCATACCTATCCCGCCAGACGGCATGGATATCAAAGAGGCTGCTGAGAAGGTCCCGCCCATCCTAAAGCAGCTCTGGCGGTTCGACAAGATCCTTGATCTCAAGTACCTCATGGGCCGCATGTGGGCAGACAACCTGGCATTTGGGCCGGGCCTTGCGGAGATAGGTGTCCACGTCGATGACAAAGGCAACTTTCTGGACTTTGGGCGGGTGGATGAATGGAAAGGGCCCGAGTGGGCCAACTACCTGGATGCGACAAGCTTCGAACGCCAAGCACCGGGCGGCAATGTCTCCAACCGCTACGTCGAAGGCAGGCTCCTGAAAGGCATCCGCTACGACACCCAGGAAAGGCGGATGGAGTACTGGCAGACCCAGCCTGACGGCACTCAGAAGCAGATCCCAACAGGCCGCATACTGGTAATCAAGGACCGCCGCTCTCGCTACGTAGACGGCAAGAGCTACCTGGAAGGCATCGTGCCGACTGCTCTACAAAGGGAGCACGTCCGCAAGAACATCATGCTGCAGATCAGGCGGGCCGCAGCTCCTGCCATGGGTCTGCGCATCAAGGAGCTTCGCAATCCGAACGGTGCGCTCATCAGCGTAGCACCAGATGGCAAGGCAGGCAACCGCTGGGAGAAAGCCTGGAAGGCAGGCGGCCAGGCGCTGAAGGACTACAGCGCTAACAAGTTCCTGATGCTCTGGGAGGAGCATGAGGTCATAGAGAGCCACACAACAATCACTGGCGATATCTTCATCCCGGATGACAAGCTCAAGGCCGAGATTCTCAATCACCTTATCCCACGAGACTGGATCGAGCAGAACGGCGCAGCAGTCTCGAAATCCTCCCAGCCTCTCTGGGACCTGGCCATGCTGGTCGTGGATGGCTGGCGCACTTTCTTAGCAGAAGTTTTCGAGGCCCTACTCACTCAGATCCTGGAAGCTAACGGCTTCGCAGATTGGTCAGTTGAGTTCGTCTGGAAGAAGCTGGAGTACGAAGACAAGGTCCAGATGCGCACGCAAGCCTTAGCAGCCTGGGAGCGTGGCGCCATAACTCTGGACAGGCTCTATAAGATCATGGGCTGGGATGCGCTCACAGATGAGGAAAGGAAGCAGCTCGAAGCAGAAAAGCAGATCTACCACAGCACTCCCGGCCTGCAGCTCGTAGGCAATGCAAGCCTGCCCGCCACAAACGTGGCCAAGGACAAGGAGCCTGCCCTGGATCTGCTGAAGCAGAAAAGCGAGATAGCGATTGAGGAACTGAAGTATTATGGCTACTTGCCAGCAGAGGCACCAGCGTGATTCTTCTAGATAGTTGAGAGGATAAAATGATCGACATAAAAATAGAATGCCCGGCTTGCTATCAAGATACCGTCATAACTGAGAAGATGCTCAAAAGCGGTATCAAGCATAGCAAGGAAATGGGGCGTGTATTGATCTGGTGCGCAGATCATTGCTGCCGCGCTATTGTGGTGCCTACTGGCATCCCAACTGAGAATACCGAATTTTCCAAGTGGATCCAGAACGAATCAGAGAATCCGGATGACATGATGAAGTGTGTGCCTATGATCGATGCCACCCAGGCCAGGACACCAACGGGCAGCACCGGGGATCTCGGTGTCTTGCGATATCAACCAGGCGGAGGCGGCCCGGCGCTCGATAAGTGGGCCTATATGGCTGCTTATGGCATAAATCCAGAATGCCACATGGCCAAGAATTCGAGCATGGGCGGCAAGCCGTTCAATATCGGAGGCAAAAGATGAGTACCGAATTCTATTATCAGAAGAAAGGCGGAATCCACAGGGGCGATTTCGGCCCAAAAAGTATGACCAAAAAGCGAAGGCTGGATCGTGTGGGGTGTGGTGGAATAAATGGCAGAAGGTGAAGGTTTCAAGCTTGCCATCATCCTGGTGGTGAGCTTCATGCTCATGTCCGGGGCGTCCCTCGGCATGATATCCATAGGAAAGGTCGATGTGGCCATGCTGAAGGAGCTTTTCACGAGCCTCGGCATTTTGGCGGCCATGTTTGGCATCCCCGGCATTGTCTCTGCCTGGATAGTCACCAGGGGGCAGACATCAACCACTCCAATAGTGACTGAATCTCAGAAGCCCTGAGGACATATGGACCAAGTCCCGGACATCAAGATCAAGATCCCACCCGAGTGCAGCCGGGATCTCATCCTCGGGCAGGTGGTACAGGCCGTCAACTGCCTAACGGCTACCAACAAAGAGGAGCACGACAAGATCTTCGCTCGCTTGGATGAGGGTGACAAATATCTTTTCGTCTTCAAAGCCAGCAGATGCACATTCGATTGGCTGAACCGAAACGGCTTCCTGAAGTGGGGGCTCGTAGGTTCGCTATTCGCTGCACTCGGGTGGTTGGTTGGGTATTTCCAATTAAAATAACCCAATAGGGAACAATAACAATGGCCGCCACATTCGATGATCTCCTGGAAGATGGGGAGTTCTGGCTCTCCCTCCGAAAGAAGCTCACAGCCAACAACCAGCTTGTCTGGGATACCGTCTGGGAGTCAGGCGGGGAGATGGCCTACACTTTAGGAGCCAAGCGCGTAGCTAAGGAGTTAGGTATCGATTGGGCGGACGTGCCCTTCAGGGGCCATGAGTACTATCTCTCACATGGCAGGACCCTAACGGAGCAGCTCACAGATACAGATCTAGGGCAGATCCGGGACCTCCTGGAGAAGAACTGGGGCAAAGGCGAGAAGGCATTTGCCAGGGATGCTGAAGCCTCGCAGCTCGCCAGTCCGGCCAGGCTCAAGAACATCTACCGCACGGAGATCCACTACTCGAATGAGTACGCAGGCCTGC
>JBATEC010000227.1:0-3752 GCA_049663825.1 Methanothrix sp.
GTTTCAGAAAATTGGCATCAAATACTCAAGGTTCTTCAGGTGGTCCAAGAACGCTTCCTTAGTTTTAAAAGTCTTGACTAAGCCCGCGTCCGCATGCCTGATGCTTCTTTTTACTCCCTCTTTAAATTCGTTGAGGGCAAACTCATTGGCATCCTGAATGACGGCTTTTTCTGATGCTCCGGCCACGATACGAACTCCTCGCTGTTAGGCTATAAGGATTGCGAAAAGACGGCATAAGGTAGTCCACCCCGGCCGCCTCCTCGCAGTACCTGCAGCTCCAAGCCCGCGAGCGACCCTAACCAGTGAGACCGCAATGCAGCCGCTCGCATCCCTGCCGATCCCGGATCTCCAACCAAGGGCGTCCCGGCCAGGCGAAGCCGCATGTGATCCCCGCCCGGCCAGCTTATCTTTGCACCAGCAACCTGGATGACCATAGCTTGCTGCCTATACGCTTGATTCGTCCAGGAGCTGCTCAGGGAGTTCCTTTGCCTTTGCATACGCGGCCTCAGATCCGGTCTGGTTGCCCAGTGCCTTCAGGATATCCCCCTTGTGTATCCAAACTATTGAGTCCGTGGGGGTCAGCTCCAGGGCCCTGTCGATCCACTGTAGGGCTTCATCGTTCTTGCCAAGTTTTTCCAGCGCAACGGCCTTCGTGTCAATAGTCGCTGCGAGATTTTTGTCTAAAATCTTAATTGCTCTGTCAGAATAGTCCACTGCCTCCTGGTACATATCTTGCTTGTAGAACAGCCAGGCTTTATCATTCCAGGCCATGGCATAGGTAGGATCTATCTCAAGTGCCACGTCGTAAGATCGGCGCGACCCGCTGAAATCGCCCAAACCGTGAAGGGCCACACCTTTACCGACCCATGCTCTGACGTAATATGGGCTTAGATTCAGGACTTCATCAAAGCTCTGGAGGGACTCATTATACCTACCGATATTCCATAAAGCTTCGCCTTTGCCAGCCAGCGCGGCTATGTAAGACTCGTTGATCTCCAGGGCCTTATCGTAAGCCTGGATAGCATCATCGAACTTGTACTGCTCTCTGAGCTCATCGCCCTGAGCTGTCCAGTACGCACTGGTGTTGTCCTCGGCGCTTGTTGCTGAGTAGATAGATATGGCCAGCATAGCTAAGATTAAAAGGGCTCTCATAAACTCACCTGAACGCTTATTTAGCATGGCTCGGCAAAAAGGTTTATGGTAAATGTGAGTAGTCATCCATTATAAAAATTATTATGAAAAAAGAGCTATGTGCTGAATATTGACTCGCCATCATACTTTCTTGAATATGCCTCCTCCTACAATCATCCCTTCCATACAGACTTCCTGGTAGTTCAACTCAATCTCAGTTGGCGAGATCACATTGCCCCACCAGTAACCGTTCTCGTCCACCATTGTGATGGACTCGTTTTCAGCACACAAGACGCCCAGCACAACTTCCTCAGACAAGGGGCTTCCGCCTGGAACCATCGTCCCCGAAAACGCTCGTCCTTGTTGCTCTGCGATGGTCAAGTTCCATTCTCCATTAGGCCAGTAGGAGACAGTCTCATTCGGCAACCATGCGGTATTCTTGTCATATCCAACAAAATCCATAACTCCGGACCAGTTGCCTGTCATATCAGGCAACTCAGTTGCCATCGCTGGAATGCAAAGGGCCAGCAATAGCACCAACGCAAATATTTTCCTCATATCAACTACCTCATTTAAATAGCTAAATTGGCCTGCAAGAGGATGCCAATAATACTACTATTAAGTACTATGATTTAAATTTTCTCTAAAATACACAATCAGATCTAATTCAATACCTAAGGATTTTTCCAATAATCCGCATTCTTGCATGCGTATTCAACTTAGGATTGGATCAGCTTACCCAGGTTCCACCTTCTTGCGTCGGTTCCTGGCATACCCTGCTGCTCCAGCCCCGCATGTATCCTATCCAGGCGAATCCGCGCACGATGCTCGCAGAAGATCTGGCCGCGATCATGTCGATTGCAGGAAAGCCTCAAGCTAAAGTAGCATGATGATAGCTGTCCAAGTTCAATTCATAACTTTAAAATATGATTGAAAATAAATAGATTGCCATCAGGTAAGGAGGGAAAGGAACGAAGAGATTACTTATTTTGGCAGTACTGGCCATTGCGTTAATCGGCATGGCCGGCGCTGCCAACTACATATACGAAAAGGCATCCGTCAAGGGTGTCGGCTACAAGAACGTAGAGATGATCATTTCCACGCAGACAGGCTTTCAGGGAGCAAAGCTGGTAGAGAAAGAATCCGGATCCGGGAATGTCGTAACTGAGAAGACAGAACTGGAAGCAGAAAGGCAAATTGAGAGTCAGTGCGGCGTGGGTATTTATTTTCCTCCATTTGATAGATTTTTTAATAATGTCGGCCCTGTTACTATTGATCAAATAGGTTGGAATACCGGTTGGGGGCCAATGGATTATATCAATTTCACTAAAGAGGCTGAGTTTGAGTATATGCCGGTAAGCTACCAGACCGGCACCTATGATCAAAAGTGGATAGAGAAGCTATGCGTACAAAATTATGTTATCGGTGCAGTGCTCACTGAAATGTATACTCATGCCGAGCACCTGCAAAAGACCACTGAGGTCAAAACAAGAGCCTACGATCCCAACATTCCTCCAGGATCTTATGGGATCGGAGTGGGGTGGTATATTGATCCAAACGGAAACGCTAAGTATAATTATAGAGAGGGGCTTTATCCGCCAATACCTTGTTGCACAGGGGTTCTCGAGGCCAACCTGAACAGCAACGTCATCGGCGTTGCCCACATCGGCTGGATCTCCCGCGACCCCGAGGCTGACAGCCAGCTCAAGGGCCGCCATGCCGAGTAGGGCAGATCTGTCGAGGACCTGACTGGCGTCTTCTCCATCGAGAAGTTCATCCAGCTTTGGGGCAACTCCACATGCGGCGCAATCAGTGTTGACTGGCTGCCGTGCGTGTAAATAGTTGCTAACCCCATCTCCTCTTTTATACTACATTGTAATATATCATACAACTCATTAAATGCGTTAACCATGTGTGTTAGGCGAAGCCGCGCTTGATGCCCGCCCGGCCATCCAGCTCGACCGGAATGCTAAGCGACCGCACCGGCCAAGGACCTAGCCGCGATCCCGGCGAGCCGCCAAGCCGACCTGAGAGCACGAGATGGCGCTCGACCGGCACAGCGCACTGACGACATGCGATTCAAGGAAGAGCCCGAGCCTATAGCCACACAGGCCGAACGGCCCCCTCTGGCGTGCATCTGTCCCATGCCCAGGACCGGGCCGCATTCCTGGCCGAGGTAGAATAGCCTACGAGCCGGTTTTTAGTGATTTCAAGAGCAAATTGAAGAGGACCAAGTCGCCCTTCGGTGCGGAACTGACTTTACATGCAAAGCCGAGGCTCGGGAAAACTTTAAATCGTCAATCTCCAAATGTTGACATATGAACTTATTCATCAACGAAAAACAGTTCGAGTTCTGGAAGCTAAGACGTGCCCGGATACCCAATATAACCATCGCTACGAACTTTGGGATCTCCCGACAGGCGGTATCGAAAGCTCTTCTCACAATAGACGGGAAGATCGAGACCACTCTCCGTGAGATGGCAAAAGCCAACAAAATCGCAATCATGAAGATTAATCCACAACTGGGCGTCCTTCTCGGTCGTTCGGTTCCGCTTGGCGTAGATGCAATCATCTTTGTCTCCGGGAGCCATGGTGTCCAGGTCTGGTACGAGCACGATGGC
>JBATEC010000228.1:0-5760 GCA_049663825.1 Methanothrix sp.
CTAATATTGTTTGGATTTATCTGTGATAATTGCAGAAAATAAATCAAATAAGTTTTACAAAAAGTTCTTAGATCCCCTATTTGAATTATATATTCTTCTTAAATCTGTAAGAGTCGCCCTTATCCAGATAAGTAGGGCTTTAATGATACGTTTTCTTTTTACAGTACGGAGAACTTTCAAATCACATATGCAAAAAAAATGGACAAATTAGTAGGGGCGATGTTCGGATCTATCTGATCTTTGCCTCTACCATCTCTTCCCTGAGCTTGCACAGGTTCTCTGCGCCGCGTACATAGAACCAGTAGTGTACGATTACCAGCAGACCCCATCCAACCGGGGAGTAGTACATTGCCCAGGCAGGAGTAATCGCGATCGTGCCCATCATGTTTAGGACCAGCCAAATAATGTTCACTACCAGGTAGATTGCTACGTGAAGCTGGAACAGTCTCATCTGGTCTGAGACGTGAGCCTCTCGAAAGAGCCTTTTGTATTCATCTATTGTACTCGTCATTTCTTTCACCTATCCCAAATTATACAATCATAATATTATGTGCGCGAACGATTTAAAGTTAATTGATCTGTTTAGACTGGATTTTGGTAAGCGACGTAATTCTCGCCGAACGAAGCGAGAAGCCTGCTTTCCCAGTGAAGCGAGCCCAGGAATAGGTAAACAGAGACTAGAGGTAAACCAACAATAAGTTCTCGGTCATAATAGGTGTGGTCCAGATGAGGATTAGTCCGGACAGCAGGAACGGATCACGAATCCAGCAATAGCTCCCTTTTATACCCTGAGTGAATGCATCAGGACTTTGAGGTTCGGCAAGCTGGGTGTGAATCAGGAATCGGTGAGGTGCATCCTGGAAAGCCCTCATAGTGGCAATTCCCATGAGTAGCTGGAGAGGAAGGAGAGTAATAACTGCAGTAATGCTGAAGAGCACAGGGTACCAGTGATCCACCTTGGATCCGAAGTGCCTTCTAGAGGGAATACCCATCCAAAGTTAGGGCCTCATGGATCATATTATTTATTTTATTATTAGTCAATTATGGATTGCTTAATATCCTGTACAGTTCAATCCGGACCAAGCATGTCGGTTCCAAATAGCCTGCAAGAATGCGAGACGTACACCTCTGAGATATGTGCAATGTGTACTTTGCAGGAAAGCCGGATTATGAGGTGTGAGATGATGGGGCAGAGGCGACTATGAATGTTGAGCGGTTCGATAACAATGCCTTATTCATTACTCGCCAGGACACTGCAGGAAATCACATGGAGGACAGTGTCACATGGAACAGGAACGGCGCTACCTGGTACGGAACATGGAAAGCAGACGGGTAAAGGGGCCGCTCAGGTTGGAAAATAGTTGCAGAGCATCCCATATAGGCTATGTCCGGTCGTCGAAAAATAGAGAACAAGGCCCAATGGCCCAAAAGGATTTATCCCAATATCGCGAAATAATCTCCATTATTCATCAAGAGGACTTCACCTATGCAATTCCCAGAACCATGGGGCTGTGATTGCAGAATTTGCAGAGATCGACCATTCCGGGATTGAGTATCAATGTTCTCAAAAGGTGTTCAAGTTGACCACTGATAATTCAAAAAGCAATATCAAAAAGAAACTGTCTGCGCTCCAGTTCCACGTGACCCAGCAATGCGGTACCGAGCCGCCTTTCCAGAACGAATTCTGGAACAACAAGACGGCGGGAATTTATGTGGATGTGCTATCCGGCGAACCGCTGTTCAGCTCGCGGGATAAATTCGACTCAGGAACCGGCTGGCCCAGCTTCACCAGGCCTTTGAAAGATGAAAATGTTGTCAACAAGGTTGATAGCAGCTACGGCATGAACCGTGTGGAGGTACGCAGCAAGAGTGCCGATTCGCACCTGGGTCATGTATTCGATGACGGGCCAAAGCCCACCCAGCAGCGCTACTGCATCAATTCCGCATCTTTGCGCTTTATTCCCGCAGATGACCTGGAAAAAGAGGGCTATGGCGAATATGTGACGCTATTTGAAAAATCTAAGGTTCCGGAAAAGGCGAGTTCAGATCTCCAGACTGCTACCTTTGCTGCCGGATGTTTCTGGGGCGTTGAATCCCTTTTCCAAAAGGTCAAAGGGGTTACGGATACAACCGTGGGCTACACTGGCGGGACTTCTCCTGATCCTACCTACCGCCAGGTCTGCACAGGCATTACCGGCCATGCCGAAGCGGTGCAGTTAAAATTTGATCCCTGTGTCGTATCCTACGAAGAGCTGCTCTCGTTATTCTGGAGGATGCATGACCCCACCACTCCTAATCGCCAGGGTCCGGATGTGGGCACGCAGTACCGCTCTGCCATCTTCTACCACAACGAGGAGCAGAGAAAGGCGGCAGAAAGATCCAAAGAGGAGTTCGACCGCTCCGGAGTCTACATAAACAAATCAATAACTCAGATCGTTCCGGCTTCGACTTTCTATGCAGCGGAAGAGTACCACCAGGACTATTTTGAAAAGCAGGGCAAGGGATCTTGCCACGTGTTGAGGAAAAAATAGCAGAGAAGAATAATTCTCATGCACCCATAATCAATGCACTCATGATCAAATCTCCAGCTTGAAGACCTCCACAAGCGAGTCTTTGGCCTTCTTCATTACTTCCGTAGGACAGGTCTTGTAGGCCCGCTGCAGCGGCTCTATCGCCCTCTCATCTGCAATCTCTCCCAGGCTCCAGGCCGCCCAGGCTCGCATCTCCTCGTCATCCTGTCCGAACATGATATCCACCAGGCTCTCTAGTGCTTTGTTATGGCCGATCTCACCAAGGGTTGTAACTGCAGTATAGCGAACCTGCCAGTCCAGGTCCTGCAAGGCCCGCATAGCCATATCGCAGGCAACTTCACCCTTTACCTTGCCCAGGGATTTTAGTGCCTCGCACCGAACGGCACTCTCGTCATCCCGCAAAGCCTGGGCCAGACAGCTCAAAGCCTCATCGCAGGCCACCTCTCCCATGAAGGCTGCTGCTCTGCGCCTAACCTCCATCTCCTCATCCTGCATCAGCCTTGCCACATCAGTCAGAGATTCTCGGTGCCCTATCTTGGCCAGACCCGTCACGGCCATTCCCCGGACCTCGGGATCGGCATAGACCAGGAGATCACGCAGAGCCTCGGTCGCTTCCAGAGTGCGCAGAGCCACTGCCGCCCTCAGACGAACATCTTTGGAGCTGTCCCGTTTCATCGCCAAAACCAGTGCGGGGACCGCGTCCCTGCTCCGGATAGCTTCCAGAGCAGCGGCGCACCATTCGCGAACCACGTGATCAGGATCGCTCAACATGGCCCGGCAGAGCGGCTCCACTCCACAGGGGCTGCCGATCTTTCCCAAAATCCAGGCGGATTTGTATCTCAGATCTGAGAACTCGCCCGTCTCCAGGGCAATGGCCGTCTGATCCACGGCGGCTTCTCCCAGATTCACCAGGGCCCATGCAGCCTTCTGGCGTTCGAAGTAGTCATCACTCTTGCCGAGTATTTCGATCAGTTCACGAGCCTTATCCATGCTGATTATTCGGGCATGCAGTCATTTAAGCTTTATCGGTAAGAGAAAGGAATGGACGATAAATAGGGTTAAATCTACGCGCAGGTTAATCACCATGTAGAAAAGATAATCTGGAACGAATTATGGGATATCTCTTTGGGCCGGTGCTCTCTCGTCGCCTGGGCCTGTCCATGGGTGTGGACCTGCTCAAATACAAGACCTGTAACCTGGATTGCGTTTACTGTGAGCTGGGCCGCACCGCCTGCAAAACCTCCTGCAGGGATCGTTTTGTGCCCCGGCAAAAGGTCTTAAAAGAGATCGAACTCAGACGGAACGAGCCATTCGACCACCTTACCTTTGCCGGATCGGGAGAGCCGACGTTAAGCCTTGATCTGGGCGAGATCGTGGCCCGGGCTAAGGAGATAGTCGATTCACCAGTGGCAGTGATCACCAATAGCACGCTACTCTCCAACCCCGCGGTTCGAAAAGAGGTTGCGGCTGCGGATGTGGTTCTTCCTTCGCTGGATGCCGCCAGCCAGACGGCTTTTCAGGCCATTAACAGGCCGGCACCGGGCCTTTTGGCAGCGGAGATGATCCAGGGCTTAAAAGACTTCAGGAAGGAATTTTCCGGCGAGATCTGGCTGGAGGTGATGCTGGTGAGGGGCATAAACGATCACGAGGCAGAATTGATAGCACGGGCGGCGGAATCTACGCAGCCGGACAGAATCCAGCTCAACACGGTGGTCCGCACGCCGGCGGAGCCGGTAGAGGCTTTGAGCGAGGAGGAGATGCAAAGGATGCTGGAGATATTTCCAGGTGCCGAGCTGATACCAGACTGGGACTGGAGCGTTCCCGCCCGCGTCCGGGAAAGGCTGATAGATCTTCTCTCCGGCAGGCCCTGCACCCTGGAGGAGATAAGCCGACAAATGAAAATAGATGGAAGCGATGCCATAAAGTACTGCAAGATTCTGGAGAAGGACGGCCTGATATCCAGGAGGCTGCATAGCGGCAAGCTCTATTTTCATGCCATCGGAAAAACCCACAAATGGTTCCTCGCTAAATCAAGTGGGTAGATTGAACTGCAATTTTCCAAGTCTAAGATATATATTTAGTATGAGATTCTTCGTTGTTCTGAAACCTCTTGCACTGCTCTTTGCAGATTGAACCATGCTATTTATTCCTTCCAAAACGCCGTTGGATATTTTGGTTTCAGAATAATTTATAATACCATTCCAATGTGACTTTATGGTTTTAGACGCATCAATAATCGGTTCTATTTGGCTATGTGTTGCCCAATAATACCATTTCTTGAGGAAATACTCTGCAAGGGTCTTATCATTAAACGTCCAAAAGTATTTCAGACTAAGCTTAAAATTGTATGCTTTAGATGTAATTAGATTCATATCTTTGAGCTATCCAAGCTTTTCTTTTTCGGCTAATGAAAGGTCATTTGGGTTTTTGAGCTACATATATCTAGTATTCTTTAACTTTGCATTATGGTGCTGCTCTTCGCGACGTACTTGATCTACGGCCTCATTGACCATCTTCATAACGTGGAATTTGTCAAAAGTAAGAGACGATCCGGGAAACTGTTCCGTTATCCCTGATATGAACGCAGGAGACATATCCGAACAGAACATTTCTATATTTTTCGATGCACCATTATGGTCCTCAAGATATTTCTTAAATGAGCTAATAGTTCTTGCATCCTTGCCTTCACATACATATAGAACTTTATTATTATCGAGATCAACGAATAGCGATACATATTTATGAAATTTGGCACAAGATGTTTCATCTACGCCTACGATTTTTACTTGAGAATAATCCTCCTTATACCTAGATTCAGGGATATAGTATGATAGAACCCTCCAAATCCTTGTATCATGCTCACCTATTATCTCAGCTACGGCACTAACTGGCATATTTTGGGCAAGAAGCAGTATTAAAGCATCCATTAGCAGTGTGAATCCGGTACTCCTCCTCGCCCAGGGAACATCAATCTGATTGAGCCGCATTTCTGGCAAATTGTGCGCGGCACTCTGGCATGGATATATGCCTTAAACTGGAAAAAATTAAGATGCCGCCATATTCGCTCCTTTGTGTCGTGAATGCAATTATTCTGTGATTTGCAATTTGAGCATTCAAATCGAAGTCGAAACAGAAGCTGGAAATTATTTTTGCAGGACTTGGCGGACGAAATTGGAATAGCAATAGCCGTCTGTCATTTTCCGCCAGGGACAAGCAAATGGAATAAGAT
>JBATEC010000229.1:0-9369 GCA_049663825.1 Methanothrix sp.
AAGTTCAACTGCCCCGCGAAGCAAGCTGGCTTAATCGATCATATCTGGAGCTTGCATGAATTATTGACATTTCCATATCACATAATTAAAACCTATTAAAGATTCACGACCGGCATTCCATTTGGCGTTTTAATTTCGCAGTTAGTGGTTCCATTTGCTTTCCGTTGTTGTAGTGATGAAAGTACATCTTTTTCGCAAGCCATGAGATGGCTACCATACTGATTACTAATTTTAATATATTCTTTATCATCAATTATCACCTAAATTGCTATTACTTCCTTAACTTGTCACTATCTAAACCAATAAAGTTATGAACTTTGTCGGCAATCATGTTGAAGGATGTGATTCGGTTGGTGTTCACACTTCCGAAGTACTGGAATGGATCTAATTTGCGATTCTGATTGGAATTCCGGCAGGCATATATCAATTTATTTTTTAAATATATAAGTTTTGATACACTATTCCTTGCCGATTTGATAAGCTGCGATGGGATGACAAAAACCATCCTTCTTCGGGGCATAGGAAAATTACAGTTTGGGCATTGTGGAATCTTCAGAAATAGATATATTAAATAGAATACACCTAACCCATAAATAAATCCCTTCCAAGTTAAATACATCTTGGGCGTCACATTTTCTCGGCAATATCCACAAAGTACCATATATATTCGACCTATTATTACCAACACAGGTTTTTAACGAGTTCAAAGGTTAAAGAGGAGGTACAGGCAGATCGCGAAAAGGATGTTAATCGTATTTTGAATCCATCTCAAATCTGCCTGAATTATTTACGTGTCGATTATTTCAATGCCTCAGTCGTCCTATTTCTTATGTGAATATTTCGCTTTTTTGTATCAGTTTTTGCATGTTCCGTCTTTTTCCCTATATCGGTCTTGGCCTTCTTGGCATCAGTTTTTTCTACATTATCATCTATAATTTTTTGAATCCACCTTTTATGATTCTAAACATAGTAGGATGCTATTGGATAAAAAGCTTTTGATATCAAGATATTAAAATATCATAAGCTACACACATATAAAATTCGAGAGAATAAAGTGCGGACCTAAAACTGCATTGAACCTATCAGAACCGTTTTCCAATTGGATCAAAGTTAAAAAAAGCATTAAAACCGGTGCGAATAGAAGAGCTGCAGGCTGCCGTAGAGCGCAGCCGGTCTGTCGATCCGGACGAAACGCAGAAAGGCGGCTGCAAGCTCTAATGCTAGGAAGCACTCAGGGCAAAGTATGCCAGCAGGGCTTCCAGCTGAATTCTCTCGTTAGCGCCTTCCGTCATACGAAAATCGATCTCTCCGATGCGGTCGATCAGTCTGACCTTGTCCCTGTCCGGTATATCCAGGTCCAGCATGGCCCGGTGAATCTGCACCACCACGTCCTGGCCGGAGAGCCCCTTCGAGAGCAGCAGATCATCCAATGCAGCTCGCGCCCCCACGAAGTCTCCGGAAAGAGCCGTCTTTATGAAATTTCGAATTTCCTCAGGCTTGGCGGTGGATGTGATCTGGTAGATAGTCTCCTCGTCCACCTTATCGTCCAAAAGAGCAGCCGCCTGCAGGGCATTGATGGCTTTTCGCATATCTCCGCCGGCAACGTATTCAATGGCGGAAAGACCCCCATCGGATACTATTAGCTTTTCCTCATCTGCGATGAATTTGATGCGCTTTTTGACGGCTGCAGCCGATAGGGGCTTGAAGCGGTAGACGGCACAGCGAGACTGGATGGGCTCAATGATCTTGGAGGAGTAGTTGCAGGATAGTATGAACCTGGTTGTGGCCGAGTAGCGCTCCATGGTGCGCCGCAGAGCGCTCTGAGCGTCATTGGTCAGGGCATCGGCCTCGTCCAGAAATATGACCTTAAAATCCGCTTCGCCCAAAGGCGCCATGCGGGCGAAGTCCTTGACCTTGTGGCGGATGATGTCTATGCCCCGCTCATCGCTGGCATTTAATTCGATGAAATTATTGCGCCAGGTCTCGCCAAAGATCTCTTTGACGATGGAGATGGAGGCCGCCGTCTTGCCCACGCCCGGCGGCCCTGAGAACAGAAGATGCGGCAGGTTTCTGGTCTTTACATAGGACTTGAGACGACGAATTATCTCGTCCTGGCCCACAATGTCGTCCAGCTTTTCAGGCCGGTACTTCTCGATCCAGATCTCCTCTTTGATGGACAATTCCTCTCTAACAAGTTTAGTGCCGTCATTATATCAATATTGCTGCAAAGCAACAAAGGCTAAATATAGATGCGTAACATGATGGCAATCGTTTTTTGGAGGATTTCCTGTGATCACCGAGGTGGCTGGGCAGTATAATGCAGAGGATCTAGAAAACCAGATCAGATTGTTGTGGGAGAAGGAAGAAACCTACCGCAAGGTCAGGAAGCTGCGGGTGGGGGGCAAGAAGTTCTTCTTCGTGGATGGACCGCCCTACACCACGGGGCGCATACACCTCGGCACCGCCTGGAACAAGGTGATCAAGGACTCCGTTTTACGCTACAAGTCCATGAACTGCTTTGAGGTCAAGGACAGGGCAGGCTGGGATATGCACGGCCTGCCCATCGAGGTCAAGGTAGAGGAGTCCTTCGGCTTTAGAAACAAGAAGGATATCGAGGCTTATGGCGTAGATAAGTTCATACAGAGGTGCAAGGAGTTCGCGCTGCGCCAGAAGGACGATATGACGGCTCAGTTTCAGATCCTGGGCGCCTGGCTGGACTGGGAAGACCCCTACATGACGCTCAAGAACGAGTATCTTGAGGCGGCATGGTGGACTCTTAAGAAGGCGCATGAAAATAACCTCCTGGAGAGGGGCCTGCGGGTGGTCAATTGGTGCCCGCGCTGCCAGACGGCCATTGCCGACTCCGAGGTGGAGTACTGGGATGAGACCGACTACTCCATCTATGTCAAGTTCCCAGTGCTCGGTGAAGAGAATACCTACATAGTCATCTGGACCACCACGCCCTGGACCATTCCCGCCAATGTAGCCGTGGCGGTCAACCCCACATTCCAGTATTCCAAGGTGCGAGCCTGGAAGGATGGAAAGGCCGAGATCCTCATCATGGCCTCGGATCTGGTCGAGCCGGTGCTCAAGATCGGCCGCTATCAGGACTATGAGCTGTTTTCTACCCTATCCGCCCAGCAGATGCAGGAGCTCACATACAGCCACCCCCTGGGTGACATGGTCCCCCGTCAAAAAGAGATCCTGCACAAGGTTTATGCCGCCGACTTCGTGACGGCAGAGAACACCGGCTGCGTGCACATCGCTCCCGGCCACGGCCTCGAGGATTACGAGCTGGGAATGAAAAATCATATGGAGATCTTCTGTCCCGTGGGCGGAGACGGACGATACACGACCGAGGCAGGCGCGAAGTATCAGGGCCTGTATGTCAAGGAAGCAGATAGCGAAGTTATCGCCGATCTGGAGAAACAGGGTAAGCTGTTGTCTCAGGGAAGGCTCGCGCACCGATACGGCCATTGCTGGCGCTGCAAGACGCCCATTATCTTCATCGCCACTAGCCAGTGGTTTTTGCGAATTTCCGATCTGCGGGACAAAATGCTCGATGAGGTCTCGCGCATAACCTGGTATCCGGAGTGGGCAGGATCGGCTCGCTTCTCGGACTGGATCAAGAATGCCCGCGACTGGTGCATCTCCCGGCAGAGATACTGGGGAATTCCCCTGCCCATCTGGACCTGCCAGACTTGCGGCCATTTGGAGGTGATAGGCACGGCTGCGGAACTCGAGGAGCGAAGCGGCGAAAAGCTCGTCGATCTGCACCGGCCGGATGTGGACCAGGTCTTCCTGGACTGCCCGTGCGGCGGCAAAATGAAACGCTCTCCGGATGTCTTTGATGTCTGGTTTGACAGCGCGGTGGCCTCCTGGGCCACATTGCGCTTCCCCAGCCACACTGAGGATTTCTCCGACTGGTGGCCAGCCGATTTCATCACGGAAGGGCATGACCAGACACGCGGCTGGTTCTACTCTCAACTGGGAGCCTCCATGGTCTCCTTCGGCAGAGCGCCTTACAAGAGCGTTCTCATGCACGGCTTTACCTTGGACGACCAGGGCAGGAAGATGTCCAAGAGCATAGGCAACATCGTCCAGCCGGAGGAGGTTGTACAGAAGTTTGGAGCTGACATCCTGCGCTTTTATGTGCTGGGAGCCAATGCCCCCTGGGAGGATCTGCACTTCTCCTGGGATGCCGTGGAGAACACCTCTCGCATGCTCAACATCTTCTGGAATGCTTATCGCTTTGCTCTGCCCTACATGGTCCTGGATAAGTTCGATGCCGGCAAGGCGGATCTTTCCAGGTACGAGAACAATCTGCGCCCCGAGGATCGCTGGATTTTATCCCGCATAAACAGCCTGATAGAGGATGTCACAAAAGATATGGAGGTCTACCAGCTGCATCGCATTGTACGCTCCATCTCAGACTTCATACTGGAAGATCTCTCCCGCTGGTACATCCAGCTGGTGCGGCCCCGCACCTGGATTGAGCAGGATAATCCGGACAAGCTCGCAGCCTACGCCACCATCTATGAGGTTTTGGTCAAACTCTCCAGGCTAATGGCTCCGTTTACGCCCTTCATCTCCGAGTCCATCTACCAGAATCTGGTAAAAGGCCTGGACGAAGCTGCGCCGCAGTCGGTGCACATGTGCCTGTGGCCCAAAGCCGATCCGGCACGAATAGACAAGCACCTGGAAGAAAGCATGGCACTGGTAAGAGAGGTTTCCATGGCCGCCTCCAATGCCCGCCAGAAAGGTGGCCGCAAATTACGCTGGCCGGTCTCGGAAATCTTGATAGCACCGGCCAAAGAGGCAGTTGACCTGGGTGGCCTGGAAAATGTTCTCAAGGGCCAGACCAACTCCAAGAAGATAACCGTGCTCGCTGCCGGAGAAAAGCCAAAGATGGACCTGGAGATCGCACCAGTCCATAAAAAGATCGGGCCGGTCTACAAGGGCGAAGCCAAGATGGTCGTCGAGGCCATAGCTGCCGCCAACCCTGCCGAGGTCAAGAGGCAACTGGATGCAGGCGAAGCGACCGTATCAATCGCTGGAATGGAGTACAAGATAACGGCCGAGATGGTGGCAATCAAGGAATTGCCGTCGCAAAATCTGCCTGCGGCTGAGTTTTCCAGGGGATTTGTCTTCGTGGACATCACCCTCACATCCGAGCTTGAGGCGGAAGGGTATGCCCGTGAGATCATTCGCCGCATTCAGGACATGAGAAAAGAGCTGGATCTGCGCGTTGAAGATAAGATCCGGGCCATGGTCGATATCGAGAGCAAGCCGATCCTCGACTTAGCCCTGCAGAAGAAGGAGCATATTGCCAGCGAGGTTCGAGCTGTAGATTTCCAGTTGGGCCTGGGACTGAAACTGCAGGGAAAGCTGGTTAAAGACTGGGATATCGAGGGTATCTGTGTGAGAATCGGCATAGATACTAACTGAAAAGATCGTTGGAGTTTTATAATATGGGCGTAGAAGATGATGTCATGGTGGCACCGGTTCCCGTCAGGGTCAAAGGGGTCTACATCGCCGAATCGGAAGAAAGCGCGCCTGTACCTGTGGTCCTTCTGGAGGATGAGTCGGCGAGGATCGTGCCCATATTCGTGGGGCTGTCCGAGGCCGTCTCCATTCATCATGCCCTTTCAGGGGAACTGTCGCCCCGGCCCATGACCCACGATCTCTTTATCTCCGTCCTGGAATGCCTTTCCGCCAGCATTACCAATGTGCTCATCGATGATCTGGATGCAGGCATCTACTACGCTCGCCTCACCATCAAGAGCGAGGTCAAACAGAGCGAGATAGATGCTAGGCCCAGCGACTGCCTGGCCCTGGCTCTGAGAAGTCGCGCCCCCATCGAGGT
This sequence comes from Methanothrix sp., assembly GCA_049663825.1. Classification (GTDB taxonomy): domain Archaea; phylum Halobacteriota; class Methanosarcinia; order Methanotrichales; family Methanotrichaceae; genus Methanothrix. The sequence goes on from JBATEC010000229.1 coordinate 5,867, forward strand.
ACAGGAGAAGGTAGTCAGTGAGGCTTGCATCAGCAAGAGCGATGTGGAGAAGCTGGTCAGCATCGACAACTATTTGCAGTAAATTCTGCACAAAGGTTATCTTCCCAAACCAGCAATCCTGTTGTTATGACTGGGGATTTAGTGCTAACGCCTGTCGGTAACCGTTGGAGTGAACCCGCTCGTTACATTATGGGTGTGTTCCTGCTCTTGGCTGGAATGCTCGTGTTGTATATTGGGCGATCGGCCATTCCTTTGGTGATATCTGCGGCGCTGCTGGCCTTGTTGGTTGATCCAATTATCCGGTTTTTGGCTGTACGTCTGCGGATGAATAAAAATCTGGCAATTGTAATTACCTATTTGTTCGTGGTGGCCATGCTGCTGGTAGTTCCATTGCTTTTGATCCAACCGCTGGTGGAGGCGGCTAATTTTGCCTTACAAATTGATCCAAGTCTGATTATACAGAGATTGAGCCAGATTGTACAATCTTATTCAACTGATCTGCAAGCTCACCAGTGGCTGGCAAGCGTATTGAATCCAGCTCTTGATTCCTTATTGACGGCTCTGAATTATTCTGCATCTGCAGCTGCGCCCGCAGCTCCTGCCATGCAAATGTCGGTTGCCGACTTGAGCAGCCGGCTGGGAAGGGCACTGGGTGCCGTGGCAGGATTTTTGGGACCGACTTTTTCCGGGTTAGCTTCGGTATTGTTCACGCTGCTGATGGCGCTGCAAATGACCCTCACCGCTGGTGAGTTCAAGAATTGGTTTTCTGACCTGATTCCACCGGGGCATGGACCGGAGCTGGCTCAGCTGTCCAGAAATATCCATCTGACCTGGACGGGTTTCCTGCGTGGTCAAATTCATCTCATGCTTTTGATCGGCCTGGTCACCTGGGTGGGCGGTTTTATTCTGGGATTGCCGCAGGCATTTTTCCTGGGCGTCATTGCCGGATTCATGGAGTTGATCCCCAATGTCGGCCCGGTTCTGGCGGCGGTTCCAGCGGTTTTGATCGCCCTCTTATTTGGATCAACGCATCTGGCATTCAGCCACCTGAGTGTTGCGCTGGTGGTTATCGGTTTTTACACGCTTGTCCAGTTGCTGGAAAACCAATTCCTGGTGCCAAAGATCATGGGTAATGCTGTCGATCTCCCTCCCCTGATAGTATTAATCGGTGTCATCGCCGGTGCCGAGGCATTCGGCATAATGGGGGCGCTCTTAGCTACACCAATGATAGCCACGGGAAAACTGATATTTCGTTATATTTATGGAAAGATCATGGTGGACTCCCTTGTTGCACCGCCGGTTGGATCGAAGCCGAATCAATGACCATCGTCTCCTGGTCTATCATATATCTCAGAGTTAGGAGAACTGCGATATCTATTGCCAGCTTTATGAGGCCGGCAAACTCCATATCCAGGAAAATGAAGATATCCACAAGGAATATCTGAATGAGGATGGAGGTCTTAAACAGCCGGTAGGCCCTGAGCCTCTCCCTACGCATCCTGAGAACCCCTGCAGCCACATAGGCGCTGGCCAGCAATGCCGAGACAGCCCCACCCAAATCACTCAGGGTTAATGGCGCAGGCTGCAACTCGGGGATAAATTGTATGATAATTTCCAGGGAGTTGGTGAGCAGAGAAAAGAGGGAGATGGTGATGAACAGCGCCATCACAGCTCTGGTAAACCAGGGCTTTCTCACAATGCGTGCATAGGCGTTACTGGCCCGCCTTTTGATTCTTGTCCAGGCATCCGGCCCCTGTGTCGGTATGGATTCAATATTTTTCATCAGCTCACTAAGAGCGATTGTCACCGGATTATTGGGATCAGCCTCATTCAAGAGGCTCAGGGCTCTTTGCTGATCTTCAGATCTGAGGTCCTGCGTCACAGCCTCTTTGGTGAGTTCGAGGACGTTTACCAGCCGTTCCTTGTCCGACAACCAGGGAGAGCGGTTTATGCGCTCCATAAGGAAATAGATGATAATGAAGATAATGTAGATAATGGCCACGCTTGGCTTGAAGAAGTAATCGTTATTTGCGGTGACGAACTTGCCCACCTCGTCTATGAAAGCTCCAAAGCCAAATCCGCCCAAGAGAGCAGCCAGGGACCGGGCGGCCCGGCCGGTGAAAGCCTGAAACAATATCATAGCCAGCAGCATAAAGATCCCGCCCACCAGCACATGAGCTATGTGAAGGTTTCCCGGGCTGAACTGGGGATAACCGGTAAGATGCAAGAAGCCTCTTATGGCCAGAATTGATGCAACCGCTGTGACGAAGAAGATCTCCATCAGGTCTGACCCATCAAGATTCCGGACGAAAATCTTATTCAAGGTCGCACTAATATCATTCATTTATCCCAGGATGTTCTGAATCTGACCGTACTGTTCTAGAGAGGCAATGAGGTTAGATAGGAAGAAGCAAATCAATTCTTTATTTCTCTTACTAAATCCAATTCACCCAAATGGTTATTACTAGGATACTTAAAAAGATGAATAATTTTATCTTTGTATCTACCAGTTGTTGGGTCCTTTATCCTGACCCAATCAATCCCCTCAGCTCCAAGGAGAGCATTATTTGTCTTGGGGAAGATACCTTGAAATTGTATTCGATCATTAAGTAATCTTATCTGTAATACGACATCACCCTCATCATCTTTTACTTCAAGAGTATTATCGTTGAAATTTCTATCCCAAGCTCCTTGAGGATTTACTTTCCATTCGTTATTGATAATTTCTGCTATTAAACCATTTTTTCCCACGAGGCGGGCAGATAATTCTAATTTTCCGTTGTCTGTTGATACTGTAATATATTGACCTTCGGGAAACATCAACATCGGTTGTCCATTCGGCCCACCCCAGATAAAGCCAGTACCTGAAGTTCCAAGTTGTAGTACTGCTGAAATATTATCGTTTTTTGTAGAGAACAGTATAGTCGAAAGAGGATTCGTTGGATTCGATTCAATAACCCCTACCATGCTTGATGCTTTATCTTTCTGGTCTTGTTGCAGCTCAATCATATAAGTTAATGAAATAATAGAAATTGCAATAATTATAAATACCAGCAAATGTTTTCTAGACATACGCATCACATCTATGTGATCTAGAATTATTATGGTGACAGAAATCACAGCAAGAGCGATAGCATAAATCATTGCGGTTATGTACGGAACACTCATCAGATATATCTTTCGTCCATAATTCAAGGTAATCAAATTACGATATAACTATCAAATTTATTAAAAAGTTATTGCCTCGTGTATCACACTTAATAACACAATTATGCAATTATTTTAAAACGTAATACCCCGCAGCTTGCTGCGCGTGGGTGCACTGCCGCAGTCTCACTTATTCGTCACCACCTTCCGCGCAACACCATAAACGAACACACGAAAGTGAGACCGAACCATTCGGATGTAGAGTCCCGAATGTTTGGACTTTATATACTCGGCCCATATGTTTAAATTCTGTTTCTAACATTTAATTCAGTCTCCATGCGATCTAGAAACATTTT
>JBATEC010000230.1:0-9545 GCA_049663825.1 Methanothrix sp.
GCGAATTTGCGTCGTCTGCGGCGTTCCGGCAGCATAAGCAGCCAGATGAATGTGGTCTATTTCGAGGACACCAATGAGATCTTCATGAACAACGACTCCGGCCGGGCCAGAAGGCCGCTCATTGTGGTGGAGAACGGAAAGGCACAGGTCACAGAGGAGCATGTAACTAAGATACAGAATGGCGAGATGACCTTTGCCGATCTTGTGGCGGGCGGCCTCGTGGAGTATCTGGATGCTGAAGAAGAAGAGAACACCCTCATTGCCATTTGGGAAGAAGATATCAAACCCGATCACACTCACTTGGAGCTGGATCCCTCGCTGATTTTGGGCATCGCTGCGGGCCTCGTGCCCTATCCGGAGCATAACGCCAGCCCCAGAAATACTATGGGCGCAGGAATGGTCAAGCAATGCCTGGGAATGTCCACCGCTAATATGAGGCTAAGGCCTGATACACGCGGCCATTACCTGAACAGTCCGCAAAGAGGCATAGTCAGGACCAAGACCTCAGGTGCCATAGGCTTTGAGGAGAGGCCGGCGGGACAAAATTTCGTGGTCGCCGTGCTGGCCTATGAAGGATATAACATTGAAGACGCTCTGGTCATGAATCGCGGCTCCATCCAGCGCGGCCTAGCTAGAAGCCACTTCTTCCGTGTCTCTGAAGCAGAGGAGCGAAAGTACCCAGGCGGCCAGGAGGACAAGTTCGAGATTCCCGACGTTGAAGTTCGGGGTGCACGAGGCAGTGAGGCTTACGATCAGCTGGATTCAGACGGGCTTGTGAACCCCAATGCCTATGTAGGCCCCAACGATGTGCTGATCGGCAAGACCAGCCCCCCACGATTTTTGGAGGAGCCTTCCGAGTTCGGACTGACGCCCCAGCAGAGGCGCGAGACATCGGTGACCATGCGTTCCAATGAGAGGGGTGTGGTGGATATGGTCATCCTCACCGAGTCCTCCAACGGCAACCGCCTGGCCAAGGTCAAGAGCCGGGATCAGCGCATTCCTGAATTGGGCGACAAATTCGCATCAAGGCACGGCCAAAAAGGGGTGATTGGGTTGATTGTGCCCCAGGAAGATATGCCCTTCACTGAATCGGGCGTAGTACCCGACCTGCTGCTAAATCCTCATGCGATCCCCTCTCGTATGACTGTAGGCCACGTCCTGGAGATGATCGGAGGAAAGGTCGGCTCTCTAGAAGGCAGGTTCGTTGATGCCACCGCCTTTTTGGGTGAGAACGAGCCGGATTTGCGCGGCGCGCTCAAGAAGTTCGGCCTCTCCCATACCGGTCGCGAAATACTCTACAATGGAGCTACGGGCGAGCAAATCATGGCCGATATCTTCGTGGGAGTGATCCTCTATCAGAAGCTCTATCACATGGTCACAGGCAAGATGCATGCCAGGTCCAGGGGACCAGTGCAGGTCTTGACCCGTCAGCCCACGGAAGGACGTGCTCGCGAGGGTGGTCTGAGATTTGGTGAGATGGAGAGAGATGTGCTCATTGCTCATGGCGCAGCGCTGGCTCTCAAAGAACGTCTGGTAGATGAGTCTGATAAAGTAACTGAGCTTGTTTGCAGCCACTGTGGCATGATCGCTATTCACGATCGGAGAAGAAATGCGGACTTCTGCCCGACATGCGGAGCAGATACTGAGATCTACCCCGTGGAGATGAGCTATGCATTTAAGCTACTGCTCGACGAGATCAAATCATTAGGTGTAGCGCCGCGACTGATCCTGGAAGACGCGGTTTAGGTGGAAATATGACTGTTCCCAAGAGAATTGGCAAGATCCGCTTCGGCCTCATCTCCCCACAAGAGTTTCGGAAGATGAGCGTGGTAAAGATCATTACCGCAGATACATACGACGACGATGGTTTTCCTATTGAAATGGGTCTCATGGACCCCCGGCTTGGTGTCATCGACCCTGGGCTGCGCTGTCGATCCTGCGGCGGTCGGCCAGGTGAATGTCCCGGACACTTCGGGCATATCGACTTAATTGCTCCCGTAATTCACGTGGGCTTCGCTAAATTGATCCGAAAATTGCTGCGGGCCATCTGCAGGGATTGCTCGCGTCTCATGCTCAAAGAAAATGAGAAGAATATGTACCTGGGGCAGATCCTGGAACTGGAGCGATTGGGGCAGATGACTGACGACACAGTCAATAAGGTCTTCTCAGAGGCTCGCAAGAATAAGACCTGTCCATACTGCGGGGCGCCCCAGAAAGAGATCAAGTTCGAGCGGCCACTCTCTTACATCGAAGACGGCCATAAGCTCACCGCATCGGACATTCGCGACAGGTTCGAGAAGGTCCCTGATGACGATATCGCCGTCATGGGCATGAATCCCGCAACGGCGCGCCCTGAATGGATCATCCTGACTGTGCTGCCTGTGCCGCCCGTTACCATGCGCCCCTCCATCACCCTGGAGTCCGGTCAGAGGAGCGAGGATGATCTCACGCATAAGCTGGTGGACATCATCAGGATCAACCAGCGCTTCCAGGAGAACCGTGAAGCAGGCGCACCCCAACTGATCATTGAGGATCTATGGGAGCTTTTGCAGTACCACGTCACCACATTCCTGGACAATACCGTATCAGGCGTGCCGCCCGCCCGTCATCGCAGCGGCCGGCCGCTAAAAACCCTCTCTCAGAGGCTGAAGGGCAAGGAAGGACGTTTCCGAGGATCGCTCTCCGGCAAGCGCGTAAACTTCAGCGCCAGGACGGTCATTTCTCCCGACCCCAATCTCAGCATTGGTGAGGTCGGAGTGCCCATGGAGATAGCCATGGAGCTGTCCGTGCCCATGATTGCCAACGCCCGAAACATGGAGATTGTAAAGACCTATGTGAGGCGCGGACCCGAACGGCATCCCGGCGTGAATTATGCCACCCGGCCCGACCAGAGGCGTGTCAAGGTCACAGAAAAGAACTGCGAGGAGGTGGCAGAGCAGATCGACATCGGCTGGAAGATCGACCGGCAATTGGCCGACGGCGATATCGTACTCTTCAACCGCCAGCCCTCTTTGCATAGAATGTCCATCATGTCCCATCGCGTCAAGGTCATGCCCTACAAGACCTTCCGGCTCAACCCGGCAGTCTGCCCTCCCTACAACGCAGACTTCGATGGGGATGAGATGAACATGCACGTGCCTCAAACCGAGGAGGCGCGCGCCGAGGCCGAGATACTCATGCGCGTGCAGGAAAACATTCTCTCGCCCAGATTCGGCGGTCCCATCATCGGCGGCATACACGACTACGTGACAGGCTCATTCCTGCTCACCCATGGCAGAAAGCCCATCGACAGGCGGGGTGTTATGGAGCTTCTCAAGAAGTTCGATATAGCCGAACTGCCAAAGCCCGAGGGCGTGGCGGACGGCAAGCCCTACTGGACGGGAAAGCAGGTCTTCAGTCTCGTCCTGCCGCGGGGCCTGGACCTCTCCTTTAAGGCAGATTTCTGCTACAATTGCGATGTCTGCAAAGGTGTGGATTGCGAGAACGATGCCTTTGTTGTGATTGAAGACGGCCAGCTCTTGAAAGGTACCATCGACGCCGAGGCAGTGGGCGCTTTCAAGGGCAAGATAACAGACAGAATAATAAAGGAGTACAGTCCCTCCGTGGCGAGCGAGTTCTTAGATCGGATGACCCGACTCGCTTTGCGAGGCATCATGCATGCAGGATTTTCCTTCGGCATAGATGATGAGGACATCCCCAAGGCCGCCGTGGATCAGATTGAGGAGACCACAAGAACGGCTCGCGAGAAGAGCAGGCAGCTCATCGAGGCTTATAACGCAGGCGAGCTGGAGCCGCTGCCCGGTCGTACGCTCGACGAGACACTGGAGATGAGAATCATGCAGACACTGGGCAAGGCCAGGGATATGGCAGGCAAGATAGCCGGCCGTCACCTGGGCCTAGACAACTCCGGAGTGGTCATGGCAGTGAGCGGAGCGCGCGGCAGCATGCTCAACCTTACCCAGATGGCGGCATGCGTCGGCCAGCAGTCGGTGCGTGGTGAGCGCATCATGCGTGGCTATGCCGGCAGAACGCTTCCACACTTCCGACCAGGAGATCTGGGTGCAGAGGCTCACGGCTTTGTGGAGTCCAGTTACAAGGACGGCCTCAATCCCACGGAGTTCTTCTTCCATGCCATCGGTGGTCGCGAGGGTCTGGTGGATACGGCCATCAGAACATCCCAGAGCGGCTACCTGCAGCGCCGGCTGGTAAATGCTCTGCAGGACCTGGAGGTCAGGTACGACGGCACAGTCAAGGAGACGAGGGGCATGATAGTCCAGTTCCGGTATGGCGAAGACGGTGTGGATGCATCCAGGCGAGACTACGCCAGTACAGATAATGTCAAGCGCATCATCAAGAGTGTGCTGAAGAAGGAGACGGCATGATCCTCACAGAAAAAGAGATCACAGAGAGGCTGGAGGGGCTTGACCTTCCCCCGAGCATCAAGGAAGCAATACAAAACGGTCTGAAAGGAGTGCCCATAAGCTCAGAGCAAATGGCGGATATCACATCCCAGGTGGCTTCCGACTACAAGCACTCTAAAGTGGAGCCATGCGAGGCGGTGGGCGTGGTCGCGGCGCAGTCCATCGGCGAGCCCGGCACACAGATGACCATGCGTACCTTTCACTACGCTGGCGTGGCCGAGATCAACGTAACCTTGGGCCTGCCGCGGCTCATCGAGATTGTGGATGCTAGAAAAATCCCCTCGACACCCACCATGACCATAAAGCTTAATCAGGATTATGCCCACGATCGTGACCTGGCAAGAGAAGTGGCCTGGGCAATAGAATCGTCTTCCATTCTCCACTTGGGATCCATAGCCACCGATCTGGCGGAGATGAATGTGATCATTGAGCTTAATCCCAGTGCATTAGAGCAGCGCAAGATCACCGCAGAAGAGGTCGCTTCAAGGCTGAAAGAGGAAACCGGCCTTAATGTGGATCAAAAAGAGAATCTGCTGGTGATGATCCCCAAGGAGCCATCTTACCGGGAGCTGCTACAACTGGTAGAGAAGATCAAGAGGCTATCGCTCAAAGGCGTAGAGGGCATCAAGCGCGTCGTAATCCGCAAAGAAGGCGATGAGTACATCCTCTATACGGAAGGTTCTTCGATCAAAAAGGTTATGCAGTTTGAGGGAGTGGACCCCACCCGTATCAAGACCAACAATATAAGTGAGATCGGAGAGGTGCTGGGCATCGAGGCGGCACGAAATGCCATCATAAATGAAGCCACGGACACGCTACGCGAGCAGGGTCTCTCTGTTGACGTGCGGCACATCATGTTGGTGGCGGACATCATGACCGTAGACGGGGAGTTGAAACAGATCGGACGGCATGGAGTCTCGGGCGAAAAGGCCAGCGTGCTGGCCAGAGCTGCCTTCGAGGTCACCGTCAATCATATCCTGGATGCGGCCATTCGCGGGGATGTAGATGATCTCAAAGGTGTGACGGAAAACGTAATCGTGGGCCAGCCCATACAGCTTGGCACGGGTGACGTTACCCTGGTGGCAATCAAGAGATGAGGTAATAACGATGATAAACGTAGATAGAGCTCTAAGAAGTTCCATCAGAACCGGAAAAGTGGTGCTAGGATCGAACAGGACAGTTGAAACAGGACTTGGCGGACAGGCTAAACTCATTGTGTTCGCGGTAGATTGTCCTGCGGATGTAAGGATGCAACTGGAGACCGTGGACGTCCCAGTCTACGGTTACCAGGGTATGGGCAAGGACCTCGGATCTGCCTGCGGGAAACCCTTCTCCGTGGCCGCCTTGGCCATCATCGAGCCAGGTGACTCGGAGATAATGGCACTGCAGCGCGAGATCCGAGGTGTTGAGGCATGAGTGAGTTTAAGCTCACCACCGAAGGAATCAGATATATTGCTTTGTTCGAGAGCCTGACGGGCGGCATGGCCAGGGATTGCGTCGTGGATGCGGAGAACGAACGCATCATTTTTGTCATAAAAAAAGGAGATATGGGCGCAGCCATAGGCCGAAAGGGCTCGAACATCAACCGGGTGAAGAAGTCGGTAGGAAAGCAGATCGAGATCGTCGAGTACAGCGACGATGTAAAAGAGTTTTTGGAAAACCTCTTCCAGCCTGCGGCCATAAAGAATGTCATGGTCGTAGACAAGAATAATAAGCGATTGGCTTATGTAGAGGTAGCAAATAAGGACAAAGGCATTGCCATCGGCAGAGATGGCCGAAACATATTAAAAGCCAAGATGCTTGCGCAGAGGCATCATGGCGTTGATGATATCATAATTCAATAACGGTTTGCGATTTATTCAAGGTGAAATAAATGGGAAATGGAATCTATGCCGCCAGGAAACTGGAGAGTGATAGGAAAGCGCTCCGGTGGAGCGATCCTAAGTATATCCGAAGGATGTCGGGGAGCAAGATGAAGGCTGACCCCCTGGGTGGAGCGCCCATGGGAAGGGGAATAGTTCTCGAAAAGGTAGGAATTGAGGCTAAGCAGCCCAACTCAGCCATAAGAAAAGCTGTGCGCATACAGCTCATCAAAAACGGTCGTCAGGTTACGGCTTTTGCTCCGGGCGATGGAGCCATCGGATTCATCGATGAACATGACGAGGTCACTGTCGATCGTATCGGCGGGCGTCAGGGACGATCCATGGGAGATATCCCTGGAGTCAGATTCAAGGTTACCGCGGTCAATAATGTCTCCCTTCTGGAGCTTGTCCGAGGGAGAAAGGAAAAGCCGGTGAGATGATTTAAATGAAGCTATTCGGCAAGTGGGATCCGGCAGAGGTCGAAGTTACTGATCCGAGCGTTAAGGGCTATATGAACCTGGCATCCAAAACCGTCATTCATTCCGGCGGCAAGCATGCTAAACAGCAGTTCAAGAAGTCCGAGCAGCATATCGTAGAGCGCCTGGTAAACAAGTTGATGAGAACGGAGAAGAACACGGGCAAGAAGCTCAAGACCTACGGCATAGTCGAGGGCGCATTCGACATAGTTGCCAAGAAGACCAAGGAGAACCCGTTATCCGTTCTGGCCAAGGCCATAGCCAATGCCGGACCACGAGAAGAGGTCGTTCGTCTCAAGTACGGCGGCATAACTGTGCCCAAAGCCGTGGATACATCTCCCCAGAGACGCGTGGACACAGCCCTTATGTTCCTGGCCAAGGGCACTCATGCAGCCTCCTTCAAGAAGGCCAAGACGGCTGAGGCCGCTCTTGCGGACGAGATCATATCCGCAGCCAACCGCGATGTCAAGAGCTACGCCATCAACCACAGGGACAGTGTGGAGCGCGTGGCAAAAGCGGCGAGATAAACAGAATTTTTGTTAGAAAAGTAGGCGCTGAAAAGGCGCCTATTCAAGTTTGTTTTTCATAATTTAAATTGCCATACAGGTTGTAACGACTCGGTTTGCCCACTCTAGCAGGTCTGCATCAGCTTCTCTGATCATTATATCGACAAGAATGCACTTGACCATCATTGCGTCGTCATACGTCTCCGGATCCGTGCAAAGTGCTAGATCTGTAGAAGATCGTTCTCCTCGCAGGCTGATCAGAGCTATTCCTGCCCGGTTCTTTGGATGCAGATTGATGATGTCGGTTTTTCGTCATGCTCGTACGCTAGGGTGACAAAAGTCATGGGCTGGATGCCTTTTGCCTGACAGAAGAAGACATTATGGCAGAGGCCGTTCTTGCCTAATATCTATTTAAACCTCTTTATAAATGACTTGTCTATCCACCCCTTAAGGGAGGAAATGAGCCTTGTCGGCACGCCGATGCAGGTCTTGCCCACCACGCCCACGGCGCAGTCCGCGCCCAAAGATATGAGCGCCACCTGGCTGTCCGTGCTGGCCCGCACAGAGTACTTCTCGAAAGCCCTGCCCTTGATCATGTTCCTGAAGTGACCTGCCAGATATTTGGCCTGCCGCTCCGCCTCCAGGCCGGTCTTGGTGGCCAGCTTGCCATCTACCTCTATCCAGGCGCAGTCGCCGATGGCAAAGACATTGCCTCTGGCGTTGAGGTTGGGGTCCACCAGTATCCAGCCGTTCTTCTTGGGCAGGTCCAGATCCTGGATGAAGGTAGAGGGCTTGACTCCTGCCGTCCAGATGGCCATGTCGCAGTCCAGGCAGGAGCCGTCCGTGAAGCTGATGCAGTCCTTCCTGACCTCGGCCACCTGGGTAGAAGTGAGAATGTTCACGCCCTTCTTGGAGAGCGCCTTTTCCACCATCTCCGATGTCTGAGGTGAGAACAGGGGCAGGACGCGATCACGCGCCTCGATGATGTAAATGCTGGCGTCCATGCTTTCTGCCAAAATAGACGCAGCTTCCACGCCGGTGAGACCGGAGCCCATGATCATGATCCTCTCCGGATAGTTATCCTCCACATAGCGGCGTGCCCGTTTGGTCTCCTCCAGGGTATTTATGGAAAAGGTGTTCTCGACGCCCTTGATGCCGAAGTAGTTCTGGGCGGCACCAGTTGCTACCACCACATAGTCGAAGTCCACCCGCGACTTCTCGCATACTACAGTATTACCTTCCAGACGCAGGGCCTTTTCTTGAATATGTGTGGCACCCACGCGTTCGCAAAAAGGCTTGAGGGGCGCCGCCAGATCCTGCAGCCTGGCCACTCCGCCCAGGTAATCAGGATACAGGGCCTGCATCTCCACCTGCTTTTTGGGCTCAATCAATGTGAACTGCAGAGGGCAGGGCGAGGCTACTCTAATCAGCTCTGCACCGGCTAAGCCTCCTCCAATGACAGCAACCTTCATGATCTCGAAAACCTCTTTATTTAGTCTGAAACAAATCTGTTATAAATGCATCGTGCCCGAAAAAAGTTATGGAGAAATGCGAGATTTGACATTTCAGCAGGCGATCCGGGCGCAGTTTTTATAATGGTACATCCATAATACGGCAGACTGCATGATCACTGTTTACTTCGACGGGCTGTGCTACCCCAAGAATCCCGGGGGCGTGGCCGCTTATGGCTACCTGGTCTACCGGGACGGCGAGTCGATCTGGCGCGGATTTGGCGGCGTGGGCGAGGGCCGGGGCATGACCAACAATGTGGCCGAGTATGAGGCGTTGATGGCCGCCGCGCAATGGCTGGTCGATGAGGGAATCGATGATAAGATCGTCATCAAAGGCGACTCGGAGCTGGTGATCAAGCAGATGAAGGGCCAGTACAAGGTGTCCTCAGCCACCTCCAAAAAGTACGTGCCCGAGATCAAGAAGCTTCTGCAGGGAAAGGATGTCAGCTTCTCCTGGGTGCCGCGAGAGGAGAACGAGGAGGCGGACGGGCTCTCTCGCATGGGGTACGAGAGCTTTTTGAGGCACAAAAAGAGAAGCTGAAACACTTTTATTCAATACAAATTTCAGGGCGGGCTGAGGATTATTAGAATCGCCCATATCCTCTATTTGCGAAAACTATATCTACAATTGCCGTATTTTCCATTATTCCACAAGTGAGGCTAGATGCGTGAAATGGTACTCAATTCCAACCGATGAGGTCCTGGCCGGCCTGAAATCCGGACAAAATGGACTTAGCTCTGATGATGCGGCCCACAGACTCGCTGAGTA
>JBATEC010000231.1:0-26752 GCA_049663825.1 Methanothrix sp.
CCACAATTCTAGTGTATAACGAGACTGCAGCAGGTGCATATTCCAGACCACTGATTGCCTTCCTAGGGGTCGAAGCAAATCATGAGATGGCGCTTGGATCCAGCAAAGAGGATCTCGGCCGTCTTCCCTTATCTGAACAGGTTGAACTCATTAATAGCTGGAAAAAGAACCTCGAGAATACTAAATTCTGTGCCGGAAGCTATGGCGCTACCACGGTAACAGTTAAAGGCTTCCGATCTCTTTCACTGCCAGGAAACGATACACTCAAGGCATTTCAGGATCTTGGATTTTTGTACGATGCCGGTTTCCAAACAGGTCTCGTCTATATGCCTGTGCATGAGAATGATACATGGCCTTATCTTATCGAGGGAACCAATGTCTATGCTGTTCCTGTGAGTTCAGCATTGGTGAATGGAAAGCTGATACCCCTGCAAGATCGAAACGTTAGAGAGATAGGTATCAATGCCTCGCAGTGGTACAGTATCCTTAAAAATAAATTTGATGAAAACTCTCGAAGAGGTGAGCCAATGGTCATTATCCTCAGCAGCTCAGTCTCGGGTTCGGGAGTGTATCTTGATGCCTTTGGCAGCTTCATTGAATATGCACTCAATAATAGTGCGACTTTCGTAACAACTACGGAGCTTGTCGACATGGCACGAAGTGGCCAAAAACACATCCAAGTTTCAGCAATTCAATGATTCACGTACACTACCCCCATCTCTCAGCACACGTGGAGAGAGGAGGCTTTCCTTCTTTGGAGAGGGGTCAAAATTGAGTCGGCGAAAACATCATCGGACAGGTCTAGAGGAAACAAGTGGTGTTTGGCATGCTTAGTTATGAAATTTGCAAAAAATGTATATTTCTGACCATAATACTATTAATACTAAGCTCTGCTGAGGCCAGTGGAGCTTCTTGTACTTTTGATAAAAGTAATTTTGAGGTTTCTTTTGTAGGAGTTGATACAGCAAAATTCCCATCAAACACTGCTTTTATTTACTATTTTACAATGAAATCGCCTAAAGGCAGTAACATATGTGGCCTCAGTCATTGGGATCTAAGCTTTAAGAATTGTGATCCAAGCATATATTCCAAAATTGTTGGCCTAAAAATGTCAAATACGGATGGAACTAACCTTATTAGTGTGGATGATAGTACAAGCCAAATATTTTCCGATGGTGTTAAATTTGATAATATACCATCCGACTTCAAATCAGGGACTAAATATTTCTACATAATCCTATCTGGAAGTGGTTGGATTGTAGAAACCGAAGGTACAAGCAGTGTTTATGCAAAGGCTGGTAATAAGGGATCTCAACAAGATCTGACTGTGAAAGGACCCAATTGCCCATGTACTCCACCCAACATCATGATAATCCCCAATCTCACTTCTGTCTGTGTAGGCTCACCGGCGAGCATCGGCGTGACTGTTGCTGGAACTGGAACATGGAACTACCAGTGGCAGAAAAAAGATGGAACAACCTGGAATGATGTCGACGATGCCACATCTGCAACACTTAGCTGGACCGCGGTAACTGCAGACGATGCCGGTCAATACCACGTAGTCGTCAGCAATCCAAATGGCTGCGGTTCTGCAACATCAGAGCCAGTCACGCTGACCGTGAATAGCATTCCAACCATAGGAACGGTGCAGGCTCACTGACAAGCATCGGCGTGACTGGTGGAAAGGGGCGAACAAATTAATGATAATAAAAGAAGGCCAAAGCAATAATCCGCTTTTTCTTTGATGCCGACTCTCGGCGAAGCTATAAATAACTTCCAGATAGCTTACCTTTTAGAATGAGCCGCCGTGGATTTTATAAAGGAAATGTAGCAAAATGGATAGCGGAGGCACTCGACCATGCTCACTGAGATCCTGATCGTCATTCTTCTGTTCCTGGCAAACGGCGCGTTTTCCATGGCCGAGATGGCAGTGGTCTCCTCCAGTAAGGCCAGACTCAGGATTCTGGTGGAAGAAGGCCATGCAGGTGCAAAGGCGGCCCTGGATCTGGCGGAAAATCCCAACCGCCTCCTCTCGGCCGTGCAGACCGGCATAACTCTCATCACCACCTTGGCAGGGGCCTACGCAGGCTCCACAATAGCTGATGAGCTGGCAAATTACATCCGCTCCATTCCGGCCCTTTCCCCTTACGGCGACGGCCTGGCTCTGTTTGCTGTTGTCCTGTTCATCACTCTTTTCAGTCTGGTTATCGGCGAGCTGGTACCCAAGAGAATCGCGCTCAGCAATCCGGAGCGTTTCGCTTCCCTTACCGCCGATCCCTTAGCATCTTTCTCCCGTCTTGTCTCTCCTGTAATCGTCCTGCTCAGCTTCTGCACTGATCTGGTACTGAGGGCGCTGGGGGTGAAGGCCTACATCGAGCCTGCTGTTACTGAGGAGGAGATACGCGTCATGATAGACGAGGGAACGACGGCGGGCGTGATCGAAGAGGAGGAGCAGGACATCATGGAGAGGGTCTTCTCCCTGGGAGACAGAAGGGTTAACTCCATTATGACCCCCAGAGGCGAGATCGTGTGGCTGGACATAGACGATTCAGCGGCAGAGATTTCCCGAAAGATTGCAGGCGGCGCATACTCCATGTTTCCGGTCTGCAGCAAGAAGCTTGACAACGTGCTGGGGGTGGTCCAGTCCAAAGATATGCTTAGCTGCAACCTGGCCGACCAAAAGGTAGACCTCAAATCTTCTCTCCTGCCGCCACTCTTCGTCCCGGAGAGCATGAGGGCTCTAAAGGTGCTGGAGAGGTTCAAGCAGACTGGAATTCATCTGGCCATAGTTTTGGATGAATATGCATCGGTGCAGGGAATAGTAGCCCTGGTAGATCTCCTGGAAGGGCTGGTGGGAGACATACCGCACATCGATGAGCTGTCAGAGCCGCAAATAGTGAAGAGGCAGGACGGCTCCTGGCTGATGGATGGCTCTCTGCCGGTGGATGACTTCAGAGAGGCGATCGATCCGGAAGGGCTGCCTGAAGAAGAGGACGATCAATACATAACCTTGGGCGGATTTGTGATGATGCATTTAGAAAAGATCCCCATTGCCGGAGATTACTTCGAGTGGAATGGCTACCGCTTTGAGGTTGTGGACATGGATGAGCGTAGAGTGGACAAGATTCTGGTAACCCCATTGACAAAGGATAAAGACAGATCGATATGAGAAAGCTAAGCGAGAAAGACATCCTGATCTAGAATGCCTGCTCTGCATATCTCCGGAGTTTGCCGGGATATTCATTGGCATGCTGGAAGAGAAGCTGCCGGGAGAAGATGCAGAAAAGATACGTGCGCTTTATAAGTCCTCCACGGGATACGAGGTTTAAATGAGAGGCGTTTTGATTCTTTCCGGGGGCGTGGATTCGACCACATTGCTATACAAGATGCTGGCAGACGGCTATGAGGTAGCGGCTATCACCTTCAACTACGCCCAGAGGCACAAAAAAGAGATAGCCTGTGCAAAAGCCATTGCAGAAAGGCTGCACATCACGCATCATGTCGTCGATCTCAGCTCGCTGGCCTCTCTTTTAGGCGACAGCGCGCTTTTGGGGGGAAAGGAGGTGCCAAGCTGCCATTACACAAAAGAGGCCGCCAAAAAGACGATCGTGCCCAATCGCAACATGATCATGCTCTCCGTGGCGGCGGGCTACGCCGAGGCTCATGAGATTCCCGAGGTCTTTTATGCGGCTCACAAAAATGACAGCACCATTTATCCCGACTGCCGGCCGGAGTTTGTTTCCGCGCTGCGCCCTGCTATCCGGCTCGCTACCGCCTGGCATCCCGTAGAGCTGCAGGCTCCTTTTGTGGATATGAGCAAGGCGGAGATCGTGAGGATGGGCCTCGCCCTGCAGGTGCCCTACGAGCTGACCTGGTCCTGCTACAGGGGAGAGGCGCGGCCCTGCAGCAGCTGCCCGACATGCATCGAAAGGGAGGAGGCGTTTGCCTTGAACGGGCGGCGGGACCCGCTGGTGGAAGACGGGAATTGAAAAGATCTATTTCCCATCCTTTACCACCTCTCAGCAGAATGCCCGATCCAGTTTCCGCCGCCCCGCCTGTCTCCCCCGAAGACGCCGCCATCCTCTCCCTCTTCGACCCCATCGTCCGGGACTGGTGGCTTTCCTCTTTTCGCTCAGCCGAAGGCCTCTTCACCCCGCCCCAGCGTCAGGCTGTGCCCCTCATTTCGCAGGGCAGGAACGTACTCATCTGCTCGCCCACCGGCTCGGGCAAGACCCTCTCCGCCTTCATTTCCATCATCAACCAGCTCTTCATAATGGCAACCAAGGGCGAGCTGGAAAATATGGTCTACTGCCTCTACATCTCTCCCCTCAAGTCTCTGGCCAATGACATTAACAAGAATCTGGAGCTTCCCCTCCGGCAGATGCAAGCTCTGGCGGAGGAGCGATGGCTATCAGTGCAAGAGATCAGGCACGCTATCCGGCACGGGGACGTCTCTGCCCAGGAAAAAGCCCGCATGCTCAAGAAGACTCCGCACATCCTCAACACCACACCGGAGTCCCTGGCCATCCTTCTCAGCTCGCCGCGTTTTCGAGAGAAGCTGAAGAGCGTGCGCTGGGTCATCGTGGACGAGATCCATTCCCTGGCCGCCTCGAAGAGGGGCGTGCACCTCTCCCTCAGCCTGGAGCGGCTGGAAGAGCTGAAAAGAGAGCCGCGGGAAGAACTACTCTCTTGTGTTGATCCCGCATCAGGAAGCTTCGTTCGTATCGGCTGCTCGGCCACAGTGGAGCCGCTGCAAGAGGTGGCCGACTTTCTGGCGGGAAACTACCGGCCTGTGCAGGTGGTGGACTGCCGCTTCTCCCGCAACTTCGACCTGCGCCTGCTTTGCCCAGTGACCGATCTGATCCAAGCCGGCCAAACTGATCTGTCCAATCGGCTATACGAGCTTCTCCACCACCTTATTCTGAAGCACAGGAGCACCCTCATATTCGCCAACAGCCGCAACGGGGCAGAACGGGTGCTCCAGAGCCTCAAGCAACGCTTTCCCCTGTACTACAATGCCGAAAACTCCGCTTGCCACCACGGTTCCATGGGCCGGGAGGGAAGGCAGGACACGGAGAGCCGTCTCAAACAGGGGTTGCTCAAAGTCGTTTGCTCCTCCACCTCCCTGGAGCTGGGCATCGACATGCCTTATATCGATCTCGTCCTGCAGATCGGCTCGCCTAAATCAGTAGCAGCGCTTTTGCAGCGTTTCGGCAGAGGCGGGCACAGCCTATGTAAGGCCGTAAAAGGACGGATGATCGTCCTGGACAGAGAAGAGCTGATGGAATGCGCCGTGATGCTGGAGAGGGCAAAAGCTGGCGATGTGGAGGGAATTCATATTCCAAAAAATGCTCTGGACGCCCTCTGCCAGCACCTGCTCGGAATGGTGCTGGAGAGAGACTGGACTCTTGAAGAAGTGCTGCGGGTTGTGAGAAGGTCCTACTGCTACAGAGGCCTCAGCGAAGAAGAGCTGATGAGCGCTGTGCTCTACCTCTCCGCAGCTCATGAGGGCATGCAGGAGAGGCACATCTACCCCAAGATTCGCTACGATGCCGAGATGAAGATGATAGGTACAAGGGGCGGCAGCTCTCGCATGATCTACTACACCAACTCGGGCATGATTGCAGACATGTTCACCTGCGATGTGTTCACCCGTGAAGGGCGCTTCCTGGGAAGGCTGGATGAGAAATACATGGAAAAGCTGGATAAAGGGGACGTCTTTTCCATCGGCGGTGGCGCCTATTCCTTTTGCTACCGACGGGGCGGGAAGATCTACGTGGACGCGACCTGTGGCAGGCCCAATATCCCCACCTGGTCCTCGGAGAGGCTGCCTTTATCCTTTGACCTGGCCAGGAGCATTCTGTCCTTTAAAAGCGACATGCTCTGGATGATGAAAAGCAGGAAGACGGAGAGCCGGGTGGGCAATGAGGATAATGATGATGGTAGTAGCAGAGCCGTCGTCCGTTGGCTGCAGAGCCAGTATCCCATCGACGAGAACAGCGCCCGCTCCATCGGCGAAATATTCCGCCAGCAGATCGGCTTTCTGGGAGAGGACGCGGTTCCCACCAACTGGCGAATAGTGATCCAGGAGAGCCTCGACCGGGAAACGGGCCGCAGGATCTACTATTTTCTCTCCGGCTACGGCCTGCGCTTTAACGAGGGATTCTCTCGAATGGTAGCTTACCTATTGGCCCGCCAGAGGATGAGCGATATCTGCATCACCACTGCCGACTCGGGCTTTGTGCTCTCCCTTCCCCCGTCTGGCAAGGTGAATCTGCCGGCCATCATCGGCTCCATCCGGGAGGAGAACTGCGAGCAGCTTATCTTCCGATCCCTGCAGAACACGAGCCTCCTGAAGAGCGTCTTTCGCATCAATGCCACCCGCTCTTTCATGATCCTGAGGAGCTACAAGGGACGGCAGAAGAGCGCCCGGCACCAGCAACTGGATGCAGACATGCTTATCGGCTTTGCCGGCAAGCTGGATGAGTTTGCAGTGCTGCGGGAGAGCTTTCGGGAGATAATCGAGGATAGGTTCGAGGTGGACAATATCAAAGAGGTGCTGCGGGGCCTGGCCTGCGGTGAGATCGAGGTTGTTGTGAAGAAGGAGGCGACGCCCAGCCCCATGGCCTTCGGGCTGGCGGCCCTGGGGGCCGGGGAGAGGCGGGAGCGGATGAGAGTGGTGCAGAGGAAGGTGCGAGAGAAGATCGGCGAAGGGTGAAAAAGGATATAAAATCACCTTTGCCACAAAATATGCGACTCCTCCATGGGAATGAAAGCCTCTGCATGACAGGGCACAATTCTCGGGGTGTAGTCCTCGGCCGGCCTTTTCGCCACGACTCTCGCCACAAAAATATATCCGTTCACTGCGCCCGCCAGCGGCCCCAGACGCTCCATGACTATCTTCTCAGGGGCGCTCTCTTCTCCTGATTCGGGCAAAGGATCGGCATAGAGCTCCACTTTCACATCCTCAGCATGCAGCTCTCCCAAATATGCCTCCACAGAAAAGTACCAGAAATCGCCCCCTTTGGATGTGGTAAGCCTGCCGAATCGCAGCTCTTTCCAGCTCACCTTCAGCCGCTCCTGCCACGCCGCCAGCTCCTCCGCCAGCCTGGCGCCGTCTGCCGACCTCTTCCTAAAAGCAACGGCTGCAGGCGTGTAGATCTTTTCTACATACTCCTGCATCATTCTGGCGCTGCTGTAGCGAGGTGTGAGCCGGGACATGCTGGCCCTCACCATAGCCACCCAGCCTTTCGGTATGCCTTCCTCGTCCCTTTCATAAAAGAGGGGGACAACCGTCTCCACCAGCAGGCGGTAGAGCTGCTTTGCATCCTCTTCATCCCGGCCCGGATCGCAGTGCTCCTGATCGTCTCCCAGGCACCAGCCCACCTGCGGGTCATAGGCCTCATCCCACCAGCCATCCAGGTTGGAGAGATTGAGGCCGCCGTTGGCCAGCACCTTCATGCCGCTAGTGCCGCAGGCCTCGTTGGGACGCAGCGGCGTGTTGATCCAGACATCCACACCCGGCTCTAGGTGCTGGGCTAAATCTATGTCGTAGTCCGCCAAAAATACGACCCGATCGGAGATCTCTCGCCGGGAGGCGAAAGCGGCCATCTGCTTTACCATATCCTTTCCCTGCTCGTCTGAGGGATGGGCCTTGGCGGCCATGACCAGCTGAACGGGATACTGGCTGTTGGCAAGAATGTCAATAAGCTTCTCTGGATTTTTGAGGAGCAGGTCGGTGCGCTTGTAAGCCGTGGCCCTTCGGGCAAAGCCTAAAGTGAGAACATTGGGATTCAAGACATGCCGGGCAAGCTTCAGATCCTCCTTGCCGGCTCCCCTCTCCTGAAGCTGCCGAGCATGACGTCGGCGAACATATTCTACGAGATCCCTCCTGGACTCAGCCCGAAAGCACCATAGCTTCGAGTCGCATAGCCGGCTGATTCCATCAGCTGAGTAGTCGATGCCCTCCGGTCTGCAGTCGCCCGGACAGGCTTGTGTCCAGAGCTCCTGCGCAGCCGGTGAATCCCAGGTGGAGATGTGAACTCCGTTGGTCACATACCCCACAGGCACCTCAATCTCCGGCCAGCGGGCAAAGTTGGGCTGAAAGATCTTGCGGCTTGTCCGACCATGCAGGCGGGATACGCCATTGACATGACTGCATCCATTCATGGCCAAATGAGCCATGGTGAAAGGACTGGATTCATCTTCCGCCCTTCCGCCGCCCAGAGCCATCAGATCAAGACGGGAGAGGCCCAAAAGATCCGCATAAAATTTGGCATACTCGTCTACCAGGACCCGGTCGAAACGATCAAAGCCCGCTTCAACCGGAGTATGGGTGGTAAAAACATTTCCTGCCCTGGTGGCCCAGAGGGACGCTGCCAGAGAGCAGCCTGTATTTTTCATGAAACTGTAGGCCCTGGCCAGGACCACAAAGGCTGCATGTCCCTCATTCAAATGGCAGACCTCCGGCTCTATTCCCAGCTTCTCTAGAACCTGCCAGCCGCCTATGCCAAGCACAATCTCCTGAATCAGCCGCCGCTCCTGGCCAGGGGCATAGAGGTTGGCGGTAATGGCCCGATCCCAGGGGCGGTTCATGGGATCATTGGAATCGAGCAGATAGAGACTCACCCGGCAGACATTAGCCTTCCAGACGCGCAGGATGAGAGATCTTCCCGGAATGCTGATCTTGACTCGCAGCCTTGATCCATCTCTATCCCGAGCGGGAACCAACGGCATGTTGTCCGGATCGTTATAAGGAAAAGCCTCCACCTGAGAGCCGTCCTGCGCCAGAAGCTGGCGAAAGTAGCCCTGCTGGTAGAGCAGCCCAATTCCGGTTATGGGAACTGCCAGATCGCTGGCCGTCTTGAGATGATCGCCCGCCAGGATGCCCAAGCCCCCCGAGTAGATGGGCAGCGCCTCGGAGAGTCCGAACTCCATGCTGAAGTAGGCCACGGAGGAAAGGCCATTCTGCCAGGTCGGGGCCTGCCTTTCCAGGAACCTGGATCTTCTCTCATGCCAGGATGATATCTCGTTAACCAGTCTCTCATCTCTGGCCGCCTCCTGCAATCGAGCCTGGGAGACGTTCTGCAAAATCAAGCTGGGATTCTTGGTCTTCTCCCATGCCTCGGCATCGAGAAGCTCCCAGATCTTATCAGTGGTCTGCCGCACCGTCCAGCGCAGATCCAAAGCCAGATCAGCCAGACCTTCCAGGCCGGCAGGTAGAAACAGGTCGGAATTGGGCAACATCACTATTATTATCAAGCTCATGGGAAATCAAACTATTCATCTAACTATGCAGAAAGTATATAAGCGATAAATACCTAAAGATTATAATATTATAAGATTAAAATGGGGACTTTGAAATATGAGCGATTTAGTTGTATTGGCCTTCGACACCGAGACCGGTGCCGGGCAGATGAGAGACAGCCTGTTGAAGCTGCAAAAGGAGCATCTAATAGGATTAGAGGATGCTGCGGTCATTGTTAGAAAAAAAGACGGAAAGGTTAAGGTGAATCAAGAAGTCGACATGGTTGGGGCGGGAGCTATGGGTGGAGCCTTCTGGGGACTTCTGATAGGCTTCTTCTTCTTTGTGCCTATATTCGGATTAGTTCTCGGTGCAGCAACAGGAGCCATTGCCGGGAAGTTTGCCAATGCTGGTATGGACGAACAATTCATCAAAGACGTCGGAAATACCATTCAGCCAGGAAACTCAGCATTGTTCATGCTGGTTAGAGAATCCACTCCAGATAAAGTAATGGACGAGCTGAAGAAGTTCAAGAACGTCAAGGTATTGAAGACATCCCTCTCCAAGGAGCAGGAAGAGCATCTCAGGGAAGCCTTTGCCGGACAGGATGTAAAGGTTACGCTTTAGCATTTTACAAACAGGTGCACCCCCGCAGCTCTGAGCTGCAGGGCATTCAATTTAATATAAATCAAATCCCAATTTTGCATCACTCTGCTCTAATTTGCCCGGGTGTATTAATGAAAAGATGGTCTTAAATAGAAAAAATGCATATTAGTTTTCATTCTATTGTTCTGGATGGGTGGGTTATGAAAATCAATCGGACCATATTACCATTGGCAGTAATTGCTTTCGTCTGCCTGTATCCCGGCACAGCTTCGGATCCGTCATTTACTGCATCAGATCAGGAATATAGTTGGTATGCTTATGAGACTCCTGAAGACTCTGCCCGGCTTGTGGAGAATGAATCGATAATCGCTCTGCCGGATAAAAGCAGCCTTTTAATAATCGATTCCACGGGCAAACAGTCGCGCACATCTTTGGAGATTCCCTCAGGCGGTTGGGCCAGCATCAGGCTGATGCCGGAGGCAAGCGGCAAGCTGCAGCTCTTCTGCCTCTACCCCACCGGCTCTGTTGCCACAATCCTCAATGCTTCCGTGCAGAAGGGCAAGAGCTACACGGCATGGTACAAGGCCGACCTGGAAGGGGATTATGAGCTGTGGTTTACAATAGGTGAAGCTGCAGCTAAGAGCAATTCCATAAAATTCCGTGTTCAGGAATCTCAGGTGGCTGAGGAAAGCGCTCCAATGACAGGAGCAAGTGGCGGTGGAGCCTCAAAAGCCATGGGCAGCGCGCCGCTCATGTCCTACAGCATGGCCGCTCCTGCGGCGTCAGCCAGCCCCAGCATCGGCTTTTCTGCGGGCGGCGCCAAGGACGTGAATAGCTTCAGGGAGAACATCAAGCAAGATTATTTGCCGCTGCCAAGCGACGTGACCTACGAGGGCCTGTTTTATGATTACTACTTTGATACGGGTGCAGCAAAGGAATGCAGGAAGCTCTTCTGCCCTTCCTACAGTTACGCCGTCTCTAAAGATCCCATATCAATGCAGCCGCAATACTATCTCTCTGTGGGCCTGAACTCCGGAATGACGGATTTCCAGAGAAAGAAGCTGAACCTTGTGGTGGTGCTGGACTTCTCAGGTTCCATGGGCAGCCCCTTCGACGAATACTACTACGATCGTTTCGGCAATAAGGTAGAGCAGAAAGGGGACGAATCCAGCATGAGTAAGACCAAGATGCAGATTGCCGATGAGTCTGTAGTCGCGCTCCTGGACCACCTCAAACCTGAGGACCGCTTCGGGCTGGTAATATTCAGCGATGATGCCTTCCTGGTCGATCCGCTCACAAGCGTTGCCGATAAAGACCCAGATAAGCTGAAGAGCCGCATCCTCAATATCAAGGAGACATACGGAACCAATATGGAAGCTGGAATGGAAAAAGGAACTGCCCTCTTAGACCGGTTCCTGCAGGCCGACAAATCAGAGTACGAGAACAGGATAATCTTTTTGACCGACGCCATGCCCAATATGGGAGAGACTGGCGACCTCCCGCTCTACCGCATGCTTGAGGATAATGCCCAACGGGGAATTTACACCACATTCATAGGCATCGGCGTGGACTTTAACACTGAGCTCGTGGAAAGCATCACCAAGATCAAAGGGGCCAACTACTACTCTGTTCACTCTGCCGGCGAATTTAAGACACGCATGGACGATGAGTTCGACTTCATGGTCACGCCGCTGGTCTTTGATCTGCGCCTCAAGCTGGATGCGCCGGGCTACGAGATTGAGAAGGTCTACGGCTCTCCTGAGGCGGACCAGGCCACGGGCGAGCTGATGAAGGTCAATACCCTCTTCCCCACCAAGGCCGAGAACGGCCAGGTTAAGGGCGGAGTGATCCTGGTAAAGCTGAAGAAGCTCTCCAATCAGGGAAACATGCGGCTCAAAGTAAGCTATCAGGATAGAAATGGTGTGCAAGATAGCGATGAAGCTGAAGTGGATATAGCAGAGGAAAATGCCGATTTCTATCAGAACAGCGGCATAAGAAAAGCCGTGCTTCTCACTCGCTATGCGGATCTGCTCAAGAACTGGATGATAGATGAGAGGAAGGCGGCCGATAAGGGCTGGAAGATCGTACCGTCCGTGACTCTTGCTAATGGAATTATCATCCCGATAGAGCTTGGCGAATGGGAACGCCAGTCTTTGCCCTTGATCGTCTCCGAGCCTTACCCGGAGCTGTTCGGCCGGTTCTCTGATTATTTCCAGAGTGAGTCTCAGGTTTTGGGCGACAGCACACTGGAACAGGAAGTGGAGATACTAAATAAGCTGGAAGTCTTTGTCGGACCGACTATTAACGGAGAGCAAGGGTGAAAAGCCAGGATAAAGAAAAAGATGAATACGGCTCCCGGATGATAGGGAGCTCGTTTTTTTTATTTTCATTCTGCTTTACTGCGTTACCAGCACTTCTTGCAGCGGCCTTCTTGTAGAATGCAACGAGATCGGCTTAGCATAGCCCAGCCGGAAAGCCTGCTGCACCTGCATCATCCCTGGTTGGGCAGGCAAAAGTTCAGCGATCTCCGCCTTTGTCTGCGCAGTCTCCAGTGCCTGGCTCATGGGTTGCAAGCTTATACCCAGAGCCGTAGCTGCAAGCCAGAAACGCTCCAGGCCCCTTCCCGCCTTTATTGATGATATGCTATCGTTATTTGCTGTGCTGATGAAGCCCAGGTAAAGCGTGCTGTTGATCAGATCCGCGTCCTTTTTAGATTGCTGCGGTCCTACATCCAGGAATACAACCGCTAGCTGAGCCATCTTGGCCTTCACTCCCGTAGGCCCCATGACGCCCTGGCCCAGCCAGTGGCCCAGTTCACTCTTGAAGTTGACATCGGAATACTGGATCGCATTTGCATGCATCACGAGATCCCGGAAGCTTTTCTTTACGGCAGAATCGCTAGTTATGAAAACACTGACATCCGCATCCGAGCTGAGACCCTTGACCGTCTCCAGATCCGCTTCAGAGATCGCCCAAGGCTCGTAAGGATTGCGGTTGGTCTGGCGGGAAAGGATAGCCGAGAAGAGCCGGGGATCTGCAGAGGGATTGGCAGCCGGCTGCAATACTACTTTGGCAACAAGATCCTTCTCGCCGGGAAAGTAGACGATGCTGGAGTTGTAACCGAAATGGTCCGCAGCTACAATCAGATTTTCCAGGGCACAGCCCAAACTTAAATACAGCTCTCTTTGATCAGCGTCTGCAACCGTGAGCTGTCTTGTTTTATCGGCAAAGACCAGGATCGAGTCACTGGTAACGTTAAACTTCCAGGGCTGGCTGTTGTGGCTGGAGGGCGCAAGGATGGCATAATTGAGCAGGAAGGTTAGCTTCTCCTTTGCGCTATCATCTGCGGGAAAGTCGTTCTCTTTCACATCCCAGGCTTCCAGGGCTGCCTCGGGCTGCATTAAAACACCCGCCAGCACCATTCCTAAAATCAAGAATATGCTTATAACTACAACATTAGTCGTCGATACTGCCATGATCTGCCTCCTCGTGCATGCTAATGAGATCATTGAAGTCCTATTTAAAATCAGGTAAAATCTCCTTTTGGCAAGGTTTATTTGGAAGTAATTCCTATAAGATCACATGATCAGGAGGATTGACATTAAATTTCTTGTAAAATGCAGTCTATTGATTTCTGCTCTTCTGGTACTCGGCTTTTCCATAGCAACATCTGCTCCTGTTAATTCAAGTGATGATACGGTTGAGCTTCAGATAGTGGCCTTAAATGATTTTCACGGCCAGCTTGAACCGCCATCCGGGAACCTGACACTTTACTATAACAGCACCAATTATCCATTAAAGGTTGAGGCCGGAGGCGCGTCTTACCTGGCTACCCAGATTGGGGCGCTAAAGGCCACCAATCCCAACACCGTTATTGTATCGGCCGGGGATTGCATTGGCGCCAGCCCTCTGGTTTCGGCTCTTTTTCACGATGAGCCCACCATTGAGACTTTAAGCGAGATCGGTCTGGAATATTCTGCAGTGGGCAACCATGAATTCGATAAAGGTGTATCGGAACTGCTGCGCATGCAATACGGCTGCTGCCACAAGATCGATGGCTGCCAGGATAAAGATCGCTTTGTGGGAGCTGGCTACGATTACCTCACGGCAAACGTGGTCAATCGTGCCAACAGCAATAATACCAGTATCAACAGAACTAACAACACGCTCTTTCCGCCATACAAGATACGGGAAATAGATGGAATCCCGGTGGCCTTCATTGGCGTATCCTTGAAAGATACTCCCAACGTTGTTACGCCATCCGGTGTCCGGGACGTGGCGTTCCTGGATGAGGCAGATTCGATCAATGCCGTTGTTCGAGAGCTGAAGGAAAAGGGCATAAAGACGATAATTGTCCTGATTCATGACGGCGGCAAACAGGAGGGGCTGCCCAGCGAGAGCAAAAATTTCTCAGGATCCATCATTGATGTTGTCAAACGCTGCGACAAAGAGGTGGATGTATTCGTCACGGGGCATACTCATCAGTCTTATGTCTCCACAGTTGACGGACGCATCGTGACCCAGGCAGGCTGGCAAGGCAAGTTCCTCACCGATATCGATCTAGTCATCAGCAAAGAAACGGGAGACGTTCTCCTGGCTAAAGCCAAGAACGTAGCCGTCACCCGCGACGTACCCAAAGATGCAGATGTTTCAGAAATCGTAGAAAAGTACTCGACATTGACAAAGCCCTTGACCCAAAAGGTAATCGGATCGATAACTGCTGATATTTACAAAAAGCCGGGCAATTCAGGCGAATCGGCTTTAGGCGATGTCATTGCCGACACACAACTCTATTCTACCAGACAAAAGGGCGCGAAAGTTGCGTTCATGAATATTGGAGGAATACGTACCGATCTGATTTACAAGGCGAGCAAAAGCGAGGGACCTGGCAATGTGACTTACGGCGAGGCTTTCAGCGTGCAGCCTTTTGGCAATAGCATATTTACCATGAATCTGACAGGAAGCCAGATCGATGAGCTGCTGGAGAAGCAGTTTGATAATCCAACTCCAGGGATAAATAGCATTCTCCAGGTCTCCAGCGGATTCAACTACACATGGAACAGAAGCGCTCCTTCCGGCCAGAAGGTCGATATCAACACCATTAAAATCAATGGAAAACCTATAGATCCGAAGGGCAGCTATTGCGTTGCTGCCAACACCTTCCTAGCGGATGGGGGAGATAACTTCACCGTCTTTAAAAACGAAGTGGATCGGGTCTGCGGGATCGGCGATCTGGATGCATTTATAGCATACTTCCAGGATTTCTCGCAGGTCTCACCAGGGCGGATGGACCGGATTGCGGTTAAAGGTTAGCTAATTCGGTAGAACGTCCAGGCTTAAGACCTCAGACGATGCAGCGCCGGCGTCCTCTGCCAGCGCTGCTCCGCCTGGGATCGATCTATTTGTGCATATGCTTTTTATAAGATCTTCTCATATTCGAGCTTTTCTTTAGGAACCGGCTCTTTATCCTCATCCGGATAGCCGAAGGCGATCATGCACTCCACAATAAAATTATCGGGCAGATCAAGCACTCGCTTAATGTAATCCTCAGAGGAGATATTGCTGTCGTGCATTCTCTTTCGGATCTGAATCCAGCAGGAGCCCAGACCGAGGCTGCAGCCTGCAAGCTGCAGGATGATGGCGGCAATGGTGCAGTCTTCCACCCAGACATCCGACTCTCCTTGTGCTGCGCAGACAACCACACCAAGGCTTGCTCCTTTCAGGAAACTTGAGCCGCTCTCTTTGGCTTTTGACAGCTCCGCTAGCGTTGCTTTATCTGTGACAAAAAGGAAACGCCAGGAATTGATGCCGCGAGAGGAGGGGGAGCGCAGCGCGGCCTCCATAAGCCATTCTATTTTCTCTGCTTCAATCTCCCGGTCCTTGTATCTTCTGATGCTGCGCCTACCTCTTAAAATGTCTAGCATAATGATCCTCCCTTTTTGCCGCCAATTGACTTATTCAACATCATTCAGTCCGAATTGCGTTTGATGCTCCTGGCAGCCTGCATTCCTGTAGAAAATGCCGCTTGCAAGTTATAGCCTCCCGTATCACCGTCCACATCCAAAACCTCACCCACCAGATACAGTCCTTTAACCATCCGGGACTGCATGGTTTTGGGATCGACCTCTTTCGTTTCCACTCCTCCTCTGGTAACCATGGCCATGTTAAAGCCGCAAAGATCGGATACTACCAGAGACATACCGGTCAGATTATCGATCAGGCAACTACGAATATCTCTGGTCAACTGAGCCATTTGCAGATCGCAGGCAATACCCGATATCTCCAGAAATCTCTTTATCAACCTGGGATAGAGTGGCACAATAGGAAGCTCAAAGTGAGACAGATCCGCCAGCACAGACAATAAGCTCCTTTTACCATCCAGTCGGGCCCTGTCTATGAGCCATTCCTCCAGAGCCTTTCGTTTATCGTCCGGCACAAAAGAGAGCTTTAATGTGTCTCCTGCCCTAATATATCTGGATAGGTCGAGAATTCCAGGGCCTGAGAGCCCCTCGTGGGTGAACAGAATATCGCCCCGATGCTCTATGATTTTTGCATGACGGTAGAGCGAGATCTTCATATCCGGAAACGAGAGCCCGGCCAGATCCGAAAAAGGATAATCCGTTATGAGAATGGGAGTCAGAGCCGGCCCAATTTCGGCTATACTGTGGCCGAGAATGCCGGCAAACCTGTAGCCGTCTCCACTTGAGCCGGTGGCCGGATAGGAGCGACCACCTGTAGCTATTACCAGCAGCCTGCTGCGATAGCTGCCGCCTTCACAGCCCGCTAAAAAGCCATCCTCATTCCTGGTTATAGACTTGACGGACTGGTTGCACTTGATTACTATCCCCAATTCATGGCATTGTTCTATCAAAATGTTCAGCACATCTCCGGCCCGCAGAGTCTCTGGAAATATCTTGTCCCCCTTTTCCCGGATCATTTTCAATCCCCTTTCTCCAAAGAAGGAGATGAGATCGCTATTTGTGAAGCCGAGAAGAGCCGGGCGAAGGAATCTGCCATGATCTGCAAAATGATCAAGAAAGTCCCGAATATCGCCATCGTGAGTTATATTGCATTGGCCGGATCCCGAGATGAGGAGCTTATGCCCAGGGGAGTTCTTCTTTTCCAGAATCAGGATCTTTTTGCCCTTCTGCATGGCGTTTATGGCGCAAAAAAGCCCGGAAGGCCCGGCTCCGACGATGATTAAATCGTAATGGCTATCCTCCGGTCCGGGTAAAAGTTCATCCATCTTGCTTGCTTCGGGTACATTGCCCGGATTGCGAAAGGCTTTTTTATGAAGCTTTGCCATATGAACCTCTCTATACAATATTATCGCGATCCATTACGATCCTGATTGGTAAAAAGCTTTAGGAATCGCATTTATAGCTTTGCGTGGCTCTGGAAAATGGCAACGTTATTTTGAATAGCAACCATCGCGCCAATCAAGCTGCTGGGAACCAATTTATACAAGCAGTTCCATAAGAATTCATATGCCTTTGGTGTAGGTGGGATAATTTGGCGGAGAAAGAGATGAGAAATTTTGCCCTGCGGGATGCGGACGGAAACGAGATCGGAATCTTTACAGGAAAAGCACCCAGACAAGCTGCTCTGAAAGCTGCTAATCGTGGTCATACAGATATCAAGCTTCGTGAACGCGGTACTAAGAAGGTTCATATATTCACCGGAAAGCGGACCGAGGTAAAGAAACCCAAGGGCGCGCCAGCATGGATGCCGGATAAGATCTGGAAACCCAGTGTCAAGAAGGTTGGCGTAGAGAAACTGGAAACGCTCGAAACAGGTGCGGAAAAGGTAGTCGTGGTCAAACATAGAAAGTAGTCATGATCACACTTGATAATATTATTTTTTTCTGATCTATGAATCACTCAGCCAAATCATTAAATGAGCCTTCCACCTGGACACTGGACTGTGTAGAAGATCCGTTGCGTTAACGCAATGAGTTCAGTAGCTCTTTCAAATTAAAATATTCGTATCCTCCATACTGCGCTGGGAAATCTTTTATTGCCAGCCATAGATCGCCGGTTTCGGGATATGCAATAAAACTCCACATATTGGCGATGTGGGCCTTGAACTCACCCAACGGTTCTTTGGCCAGATAGGTGAAATCAGGATATAAAGCACAAATCGAGCAGAGTATATTATTTGTCCATGATGGAAAACTCTCTGGGCGGGTCATCTGCGTATAAGGATCATAGCGATCACTTAATATTTTTATGGCATTTTCCACGTTTATTTGGCCATAGTACTCATGTATTAGCTGCCCATATCTTTCAAAGCGACTTGGAGCTTGAACGTAAAAGTTGTAGGGACCCTTAAGGCTGTTCTGCCAATTCTCGATCGTTGAAATATCCTTGAGTGCATTAACCATAACCTGATCAGCTACCATATTGTATCCCGAATAGCCCATCCAGCCTGGATAGCAATTGGAGTGATTAGTTTGCCATAACGCTTTGACATTTGGCATAGGATAACGAACACAAACCATCTTGGTGGATGTCTCTACAACTGCGGCTTTTTTGGCTTTGGCATCTACTACATGATATGCAATGCCTGCACAACGTGGCTTTTCTCGAAAAATCTTAATGGCATCATCTACCGTGCTTGCATGGGTCAGCAAATATCGAGTAAATATGGCAATTCCGCAGCCTTCCATGCTTTCATTTTGCATGGAATTTAGCTGCGTCATCATCCCAAATCCGTTCTCGTTTATACCGCCATCAAGCCCGATCATCCCAGGGTAGGTCATGAAAGCATGACCAAATCCTTCATCTGGGTCGACTATAACCATTATACGATTGTCCAGTTGTTCCGGCATATTGAAATTATCTTCATTTTTTCCAAAGATCAGTCTCCCGTTTCCTCCTGCCCATTCGTCCCAGGCACAAAAGCTGCTACATCCACCGGATGGGGATTGCATGGAAGAATTGCCATCAGAATTTGCCGGACCTCCACATTGCCAGTAATGGGGATGAGAATAGATGCACCATTGATCATAGTTTGTATTCCAGAGCAAGATCTGCTCCAAAGTTATGTCTACTCCTGCATCATTTGCACCATCGGCAATTCCCCTCATCTCGTCTTTAAATTCTTTGGGGATAAACGGCTCGGCTTTTTTCTGGCCAGTCCATATCATTTCATCTGCCTGTTCGAGATTCGAGCCTGTCTGCTGGGCAACATAAGCGGCAGTAGCCAAGAGCGTTCTATTTATCATTAAATCAATTTTATTTGCCAAGAGGTAGCCGTGCTGATATCCAATTTCGTATGGGTCGCCTTTAATATGCAGAATCTTAACGCCTTTTTTTTCTTCAAAGCATGCTTTCTTAATGATATTATTTCTTCCAATTCGCATCATGCATTCGATGTTGGTGCTTTCAATATAAAATTCTTAGCCCAAAATAATCTCGCATTGGCATAAAGACGGCTCTTCGCTAAATTGTTTGGTAAATAGAATCTTTTATCGTGAGTTATACTTCATTGGCCAGAGCCCGGTATCAGGAGCTTATTTTGATCCCGATT
Source organism: Methanothrix sp. (assembly GCA_049663825.1). Classification (GTDB taxonomy): domain Archaea; phylum Halobacteriota; class Methanosarcinia; order Methanotrichales; family Methanotrichaceae; genus Methanothrix. The sequence goes on from JBATEC010000231.1 coordinate 19,382, forward strand.
GGTAAAAGCTTTGGGAATCGCTTAAATAGCTTTGCGTGCTCTATGAGAATGGCAAAAATATCAATCAATCTGGTGCTCCATTTTAAATATGAGGTGCTTGTAGTATGCTAAAGATTACGCCTTATCTTGGAATAATAGTGCTGATAGTATCCATAGGCGGCATATTTTACCCCAAGCTTGGCTACTTCCTCTTGCTGGTCTTTGCCAGCCTGATGATCATTGCACCCTTCCGAGGACGCTGGTTTTGCGGGAATCTCTGCCCACGGGGAAGCTTTGTTGATTTCTGGCTGGCCCCCTTGAGCCGAGGTTTGAAGATTCCACCCCGATTTAGGAGCATGTGGCTGCGAGTTCCAATCTTCGTCGCACTCATGGGCTTCATGATATTTCGCATTATACAGACACAGGGCATGGTGGACAAAATTGGGATGGTTTTTGTTACCCTCTGCATTCTAACCACATCAATTGCCATCCTATTTGGTGTAATCATAGCCCCTCGGACCTGGTGCTCCTTTTGCCCGATGGGCACGCTGCAAAGGGCGATGGGTGGCAGGAAGTACCGGCTAAAAGTAGACGCAGATAAATGCATCGATTGCGGCAAGTGTCAGAAGGTCTGTCCAATGCAGCTTCCAGTAAATGAGATCCTTGACAAGCCGGACTGCATTAAATGCGCCAGATGTGTGGAAGCTTGCCCGAAGCATGCATTGAGTTTCTGATTGATTTTCCGCTTATTTTAAATATGCAAAAGTGCCATAGAAAGATCGGAGGTGAAGGCAAGATGTGTACTGTTGGAGGCGGACCGGACATAGGGAATATAGAGACTTTGGCCACCAGAGATTATGAATGTCTGGACTGCAAGAATAAGTTTAAGGGAATGGGCAGAAGGCCCATGTGTCCTTCCTGCAAATCCAGGAACGTCAAGGCAGTCTAAGGGCTCATGCATATACTCATCAAGGAGGACGAGATAGCTTATCTCGTGGGCCGCAGGGGCACGTTAGCCATAGCCAAGACGAAAGGAAACTTTTTTTATCTGGAGACGGAGGCAGAGGAGATTGTGCTCTTCACTGACCCGGAGGATCTGATAGTGGCCTCTTCCCAAGGGGTGGGCGAAAAGGTTATGCGCGGCCTATGCTGCACCATTTATCAGCTTCGGGAACTGGGCGCACCGTTGATAGTGCTCCCCAAAGGCCATCCCGCGTCGCCCCGCTTGAAAACGGTGGTGTCCATCGGCCCCTGCACTCGTTTGAGCTGCAAGATTCAGCAGGGAACGCATCCTGAGCAGGATATTCTCTGCGGATCAGAGGAGTTTCACGGAAGCCAAGTGCTGGCCGAGCCCGGTGGGGCGGAGATAATTGGCAACGCTTCAAAGGAAAACGAGTTAATTGTGCAGAAGCTTTAATATTTGGTGATTTTTATGGCGGAAATCAAAGAAGACAGCCTGGTCAGGTACAAGGGCACGGGCACCATTGGGACGGTCAAGGTGCTGAAGGTTGAAGACGACGGAGTGACGTGGGCCTATTTGGACAGCACCGGCCTTTACTACCGCCTGGATACACTGGAGCTGATTGAAAAGCCTCCGGAGAGAAAAGATCTGGAGGGCATGACCATTGAGCAGATCCAGGATAGGTTCAAGCAGACGCAAGATATGATGGATGCGGCCAAGATGCAGGATGATAACCTGGAGACGGGCGGGTAAGATTGCAGCCGCAATATAATCTGATTGCTTTTCTCAAAGAGAGGATCGGCGTAGTGGTGCACGGTCCGGAGATCATTGATAGCGGCTGTGCTCTGCAGCTAATCAATTGCCTGAAAAAGCTGGGAAGCGTGTCGGCTGTTTTGGGCGGAACCATGGGCCGGGTGGCTGTAATTGATGCCGGTATGGAGGATATTATCACGATCAGCCCCCGGAGAAGGCCAAGCCTCTCCATTCAGGATCTGGTGGCGACATCAGATCTCATTTTTCTTCTCAACCAGGCCAAGAGCCGGGAGAGCGGCCTTGTCTTTGGCGCCATGGTGGCGGCGGCAGCCGGGATCGGAAAGCCGCTCATTCAGATCGACTGCGGCGGAAGATTCGTGGCCGCCCCTTCCGGAAAAGATGGCGAGATGGCTGTGCAGATCGCCTCGGACCTGGGCCTCGATAGTCTGTTGCCCCAACAACTGCAGAGCATATCTTTTGGGGAAAACACCACCAAGCGCACTATCTCTGCGGTTTGCCCAGGCGAGCTTATCTCAATTAACGGAACTGTGATCGGCAGGGCCACAGAGAGCCGGGTCGAGATAGAAGCTGCGGACGGCAGGATCGTTGCCATGAAGGGTGTAAAGCCAAAGCAACACGGCCTGGAGAAGCTCTCCAGGGTCGATCTGGAGACGGCGGTCATCCGCAGCGGCTCTATCCGGCGAAGCGAAGCACGGCCTAGACTGGGCGCGGTTGAAAGCAACCGTGATGGAAAGGTCCGAGTGGCAGTCTTCATTGATCACTGTGCGGAAGATGCCTTTGAGGTAGCGCTGGGTGCAGGTGTGGCCGTTACTGTGGGTGATGATACCACAGCCGTTGCAGGGGATATCCTCGCCAGGATGGGCATTCCCGTTATCGGCATAGTGGATGGTGATCTGGCGGAGAAGGTGAAAAAGCTGGCCGGCAAGCACCTGATAGAAGAAAAGATCAAGTCCGATTTTTCTTAATGGCTGCAAGTTCCTGGAAAAAGACTGCTGCTGTGGCGGTATCGCCAAGGCCTACGGTAATCTTTGGCTTTTTCGCCAGGAGCGACGGCATTAGAGATATGATATCCTCACCCGAATGAAGGAATGCACCCCGCCCGGATGCCGTGGCCCCATTGCGGCAAAACTCCTCTTTGGCCTCAAGCCCCACGGAGTTGACTTCTTTTGGAGGCTCTCCTGTTACAAAGCCCGTGGCTGCTAAGGCTGATGCGGCATCAACTCCGCTTAGGAGAGCAGAAAGCTCTTCTTCGGCTGTGATTTTTCCCGGCAACATGACGCTCAGAATGTAGCCCCTGGTATGAACAGCCACTTTGAAAAGCCCCAGGCGTTCGCGCAGCCGCCGCGCCGCCTGCATCGTCTCCTGCCACAGGCCGGGCACCGATCCGTCTGCTGTTGCCAGCTCGTCCTCATTCAGTCCCAGGCTGTCCACGGGAATTTGGGGGAGAAGCAAAAGAAGGGACTGCATGATCTGGGGGCTCTGGAAGCTGCCCATCTCGGCGTGAATGAAGATCTGCGGGTTTTTATCCTTCCAGGATTTGATCTGGGCGATCTTCCGGGGAAAGATCTCCCGGTACTCTTTAAAAGGTGCCAGGTGAAATCCGGAGAGCAGAGCGCCATCGATTTCCCGGATATTTTCCAGGCAATAGGAATCGAAATGCCGGCTGGAGACAAGCCTCGTATTCACCGGATCGTAAGTGGCAATAAAACGATTATCGCTGGGCGCAATTATTCTGTTCTGGCCGCCGGCAACCAGGTCTCCCTTTTTGAATTGAAAGACGAAATGCTCCATCTCTGTCTCTGCATCTTGATCTCTTTTTGGATTCGCTTGGGGCGCCCCTGCCGCCCAGGCCGATTCAAGCAGTCTTCCTGCGACCGGCACGTGCACCCCGGCATGCAGCATGCCAGCCAGCTTCGAGCCTAGCGCGGGAGCATTGAGAACCGGCTTGTCTCCCAGTTCGGCCAGGACATTGGCCATGATGCCCGCATTTCCGCCCAAACGAAATTGCCAGGGAAAGGACTCTTCGATCTGGCGAGCTACAGCCTCATTCTCAATTAAAATCTCTGCACCGGATCCATGCAGCATGCAGAACAGCAGGCAGGAGAGAAGGTCCTCGCGGCTGCCTATCGACTCTCTTAGCTCGATTTTCATGTTGGATGGGATGAGGGCCGATATCTCCTCACCCCTTATATTGCAGACAGCATCGACGTTAACCGGATAGGCGCAAATGATATTCATAGTAGTCTTCCTGGAAATCACGAAGCGTTTTCATTTTATCTTATCCATTGATTTGTCTTTCGCTTTGATTGGAATGGACCGCAAAATTTATATTCGACTTGTGTCGTACTACGTTGAATGCCGTAAGACCGCCGGCAGCAGAGGTAGAGGAGTGGGGGCTTCTCACCCTTATCATCAGTTGATGAAAGATGCCTGCCCGTTTCTGGGCAGTCATTTTTCCGTCAATTGCTTATGTAAAGACATGATCTAGCACATATTTCTTATACTTGCGGTACCATTCCTTGATCATGATTGCGTCAGTCGAGCGCTCTTCTCTCTTTGGCGAGGTCTATGCCCCACCTTCCAAGAGCTACACACACCGTGCTATTCTCATAACTTCACTGGGACCAGGCGGAACCGTTAAGCGGCCCCTCCTCTCCGCAGACACGCGAGCGACAGTTGCCGCCAGCGAGGCTTTTGGAGCTAAGATATCACTTAACGACGAAGTAAACATCACCGGCGTCTCCGACCAGCCCCAGACACCGGAGGATGTCATCAACGTTCTAAATTCGGGCACCACACTGCGCTTCTGCTCGGCTGTGGCGGCCCTTACCGATGGGGCAGTGCTCACCGGCGATGCCTCCATTCGCACCCGGCCCAACGGTCCACTTCTGAGCACGCTCTCAGAGCTTGGCGCCGATGCTTTCTCCATCCGCAATAACGGCAAGGCCCCACTGGTGATCAAAGGAAAGACGCGGGGCGGAACGGCCCATCTCAACGGTGGCGTCAGCTCCCAGTTTCTATCCGCGCTGCTCATTGCTGCGCCGCTGGCGCAGACGGACACGAGGATAGTAATCGAGGGCGATCTGAAGAGCCGCCCCTACGCAGAGATAACCCTGGACATGCTGGCTGACGCGGGCGTGCGGGTGCAGGCGGAGCGGCAGGAGTTCTTTGTGCCGGGCGGACAAAGTTACGGCCTGAAGAGCTACACCATTCCCGGAGACTTCTCCTCTGCCTCCTACCCGCTGGCTGCGGCTGCGGTCACAGGAAGCGAGGTCACCGTCAAAGGCGTCCTGCCATCCAGGCAGGGTGACTCGGCAATCATCGACATTCTGAGCCGCATGGGAGCCAAGGTCTCCTGGGATAAGGAAAAAGGAGACCTCCACATCAAGGGCGGCGAGTTGCAGGGCGTGGAGGTGGACGCCAGCCGCACGCCGGACCTCGTGCCTACCATCGCCGTGCTGGGCGCAGTGGCGAGCGGCAAGACGACCGTTTTCAACGCGGAGCACGTGCGCCACAAGGAGACGGACCGGCTGCACGCCATGGCCCTGGAACTCTCGAAAATGGGCGCAGACATCCGGGAAAGGCCGGACGGGCTGGAGATTGTGGGCGGCAAGCTGCACGGGGCAAATGTGCACGGCTGGCATGACCACAGGATTGTGATGGCCCTGACTGTGGCAGGATTTGTGGCCGGCGGGACAAGGATCGATACGGCAGAGGCGGTGGATGTGAGCTATCCGGGATTCTTCGGGCAGATGGCAGGGCTTGGGGCAAGGGTGCAGGTGGGGTGAGAGATCTTAGTAAGGGTCATCTGAGCGGAAAATTTGAAATAAGCCAGTAGCGAAATGGCCATCATGGTTAATGCGTATGTTCATGGCTACCATCCAAGAGAAAACACGCGCTTGCAGGACCAGGCCACCACCTTAGAAGAGCTCTTGCATTCTGACACCCATTTTCCGCAGGGATGTCGCATTCTTGAAGCCGGCTGCGGCGTGGGAGCACAGACCGTCCCTCTGGCCAGAAATAGCCTGCAGGCAATGATCACCGCGGTCGATATATCAGATGCCTCTGCAGCCCAGGCCCGGAGGAGTGTGGCTGCGGCGGGCCTGACCAATGTGCGGGTTCTGCAAGGTGATATTTTCAATCTGCCTTTCCAGCCAGAGTCCTTCGACCATCTTTTCCTCTGTTTTGTTCTTGAACACCTCTCTCGCCCGGTCGAGGCGCTGCGTATTCTCAAGGATTTTGTCAAGCCCGGCGGCACGATCACGGCAATCGAAGGTGATCATGGTTCCGCCTACTTCTATCCCGACAGCGCCGCGGCCCACAAAGCGATTTCGTGCCAGGTCGAGCTGCAGAGGAGAGCAGGGGGCAATGCCATGATAGGCAGACAGCTTTATCCGCTGCTCTGCCAGGCGGGATTCTCAGAGGTCTCTGTCTCTCCTCGCATGGTTTATGTCGATTCCAGCAAGCCGGAGCTTGTGGAGGGCTTCACAAGGAGGACATTTACGGCAATGATTGAGGGCGTTCGTGAGCAGGCTGTGGAGTCGGGGATCACCGAGCAGGGGGATTTTGAAGATGGGGTGATGGACCTCTACAAGACGACGGAAGAGGATGGCGTATTCTGTTACACATTTTTCAAAGCTACGGGAAGAAAGGGATGAAGCTCCCTGGAGTACAAGCCTGGGGATTTCGAGGACTGTACAGTTTAGTTTTAGTAGTCTGCTCAAGCTCCGCTCACAAATTGAGGAATGGCCAGCACGACAAGTCTTTATTGCTGGAAATAGAAAACATCTGACTCTGAAAAGAGAATCCCTATGATTGATAAAGAAGCGGTGAGTTTCCTGGAAGAGAGGCCAGATACTGAGAAGCACAACGCAGATGCCCTATCCCGCGTAATAGGCATCTGTGAAGGTCCGCAGGATCTGGCAGAGAAGCATGACAGCTATTACTATTAACCGATCGATATTTGCGGATAGCTGGGACTGAAAAATCGATAGCAAAAAGCTGAACGGGGCCTGCGATCATGGCCAAGTGCGCCGAATTTTCATGGTGCTGATGAGAGAAAAGAGCGTTTAAAAAAATGGTTTTGTTAGGGAAATTTGCCATCCGGCTTCAAACGTAGACTCTATCATTCCCGGCTAATGCAGGCACAAAGAAAACCATGATCTGGAAGGTATCATTTTCCGCAGCCCGATAATCATGCACATTGAACGGTGGAATATAGATCAAATCCCCGGCTTTAACTGGATAATCCTTGCCGTTCATAGTCAAATTCGCCTGGCCCATGACCACGTAATCGATCTCATCCGTGGCACTGTGGTAATGCGCTCCGGAAGAGATGCCCGGCATATACAGAGTCATGTTGACGCTGGCATTCTTTCCGAGAAGGACTTCTTTTCTCAGATAACCGAGTTTGGGATCGATGGGATTTTCCTCTGCTACTTGGAAGATGTTCACCATGCTAAATTGCTCGCCGGAGGGGATGCTTGAATTTACCAGTTCGGAAGCATTTGCAGCGGCATTACTGGCTGCAAGCGGTTCGCCTGCTTCTTGCTGCCCGAGAGCTGGCGAGATGACGAAGCATAGCGCCAGGATCAATAATAACGCATTTTGTTTCATGGTAGTACGAGAGGCAGATCTTCGGCAATAAACTTTTACAT
>JBATEC010000232.1:0-10943 GCA_049663825.1 Methanothrix sp.
ATTTAATTTTTCTGGTCTAAATGGTTTCGATGGAAATTTACATGATTAACGTGGGGAGCTAAACACATACGAAAAAAGAAGTGTATCACTCCCGAAGCGCGTAAGGACTTCGACGTTTGTATACAAAAATGCAGAGAGGCATTTTTAGACGACCTGCATAATACTGCCCATTCAGATCCCGATTTCCGATTATTAAAAAATGGCAAAGATGTGCTCCGTCTCGAAGTGCTGTTGTGGGGTGGGGATGAGTGCACGATAGTTGTGCCTGCGTGGAAGGGTCTGGAGGTACTCGAACGCTTCTACAGAATCACAGCTGGCCTCACATTCAAAGGCGTGCCTATGACACACCGCGCAGCAGTGATCTTCTGTCACCATGATGCGCCAATCCTGCAGATTCGCAAGCTGGCTGACAGATTGTTAGGGATGACCAAGAAAGATATCATCAAGCATTTCGAAGCAGCTTTTGCCACAGATCCAACGCTGGCCAGCCTCGATGACGCAGATCGCACTGAACAGATCAAATGTTTATCGAACGCCAATTATGGCAATGCGGCGAGGTACTTGGTCTTAGAGTCGTTCGACATGCTCCGCGGTTCTCTTGATAAGTTTCTTGAGCGTTACTATGGCAAAGCAGACATGAGCAACATGCTGCTGTATGGCAGTAGGATGTCGGAACTTAAGGATAATATGCACACGATCTGCGGAGCCGTACCTAAAAGTCGTGTGGTAAAGCTCGCCTATGCCATTAGCAAGCGTGATGTAGCTAGCGAGAATGAACTGTGTAAGAGACTTACTGAATCAATTGATCCAGAACAGCGGGATACCGTACTTGCAAAGATCAAAACCTTCACGAAAAGCAATAATGCCGGCTGGTATCTCTTGGCTGATCTATGGGACTATGCAAAGGAGTGGAAGGCATGACTCAACATTATACTTGCACGATCAATCTAATTGTACTGGGCCCTTTCCTCACCGCAGCAACTGGTCCCGACCGATATGGCGTTGACAAGTCGGCGCACCGCGATCATATGGAGAGGTTGGTTCTTCCTGCAAGTCACCTCAAAGGAAAACTTCGATCTTCGCTGGAAGAACTGGACCCATTCTTCGATCCTACTGTTCGCCCCGATCTCAGAGCACTTTTTGGAGCAAAAAGCATTGAGGGCAGCTACGAACCCATCCCTGCGACTGTTCATTTCAGCGACCTTGTCTGTGCCGATCCGTCCATCGAAGGAACACGAACTCGTGTTACCATCAACCATACATCGCAGACTGCGCAGCAGAACATGTTGCGTGAATTAGATGATCTTTTTGCCAGCGGAACAGAGATCTGCTTCACTGGTGAAGCGGCCTTCAATGCACCGGATCAAGTCGCAGCTACTCGGTTGGCCAACATTCTGCAGCTTGGCCTCCAGTGGCTAGCGACGGTTGGATCAGAAAAAAGTGTCGGATTCGGGCGGCTAAAGTCAGCGCAAGTAAGCGCCCCTGTAGAAACTGCAGTGCCTTTGATCCCGATGTATGCCGGAACATCTAGCGCGCTGCATCTTCGGATAACTCCTCAGGAACCACTGCTAATCGGTGGGATCAAGAGCCGACGCACCAATTATCTAGTTTCACGCCAAGAACTAACAGGTGGATTGATCAAAGGCGCGTTGGCCGCGGCAATTAACGAGGCTCATGGTGTGTTTCCTATGACGAGACCGCTAGATGCAAGTTGTGCAGCTGATTTTCCCGGTTTTGAGGCGTTGGTCAGGCACTTCTCAGCGATCCGCGTGACACATGCACGACCTACGCTTGTTGGCGGTCCTCGGCCAACCAGACTGCCACTTTCCGCGGTGGAATACGGAGAGGAAGAGCCACCACGGATCGGCGATGTGGCGCTGTCTGACGAGCGAACGCCTTTAGTGCATGATCGCCACAGCCCGGCTTACTATGGTGACGCAAAGAACCTTGATCAATATGAAGGTCTCGCCGAACCGGTCGAGTTGTTCTTTACCCGTTCAGAAATCAATGATGTGTCACAGAGAACTGCAGAAGGGCAGCTCTTCACCTACCAGTTCTATGCACCATGCACAAAAGAAAAGCAGCCAATAGAGTGGATCTGCAACGTTGACTTCGATTCCATATCGGAATCCGCGGAGCGGAAGGTTGTGCTCCAGCAGTTTGCAGCCGCAGTCCAGCAGCACTTGCATCGGCTGGGCAAGTTAGGTCGAGCAGTGACTGTAGCAGCTAAAGATGGTCACGCCGCCCCAGCGATGAACAATCGACCCCTCTTCGATAATGGCATCGCTCTAATAACGTTGCAGAGCGATGCCGTCATGCTTGCCCCAGATGTCGTGCGATCTCTGCCGCTTGGTCAAGACTTACATGGAGCTTATGCTGCATACTGGGATGAACTCTCTGGCGGCGCGTTGATACTGTATGATTTCTTCGCCCATCAGGGATTTGAAGGAGGATACCGGTACCATCGGTACTTGGGCGCAGCAGAACGAAAGAATCGCCCCAACAATTATCGACCGTATTATCTAACACTCTCTGGCAGTCTCTTCAAACTAAGAGTGACGGATGAGATAAAAGCGCCTAAGATCCTGACTCAATGGATGTCGAGTGGACTGCCGCTGCCCAAGTGGGCACTTGCTGAGTACGGGCAGTACAACAGTCCCCTTTGGGAAACCTGCCCGTTTGTCCCTGAAAACGGGTATGGGGAAATTGCTGTGAATCTGGCTTGGCATTGGGATCATTCGATCTCACGGCTGCACCAATCTGCGAGGCAAAAGAATGACGAATCAACTTAAGGGCGATGCCTTTTCGAATCGGTATCGTATCACAGGAACGCTGACGGCGGTATCGCCGCTTCACATTGGAACGGGTGACGATCGACCGATGGAGTTCCGTAGCGAGGAAGAAGGGAAGAAGATCATAGAGAAAGCAGGAAAGGTTCCCCGTATTTCCACTATCATTACTGATCATCGCGGCAAACCACTGATTCCTGGAAGCACGCTGCGTGGTGTGCTGCGAAACTGGCTACTGACTGTTCTGGAGGGTATCGGCACACAATGGGCAGTAGAGCGTGATTATAGCGAACTGCTGGATCTGGACCAAGCTAAACAGATCCAACAGGTCAAGGATACTTTCAGCCACCTGGAGCTACTATTTGGCACCCCGCTCAATGCCGGTAAGGTCGAGGTGTGGGATGCGATGTGTATCACTGGCGATCTTCAAATTGCGAACGATAGATTACTGGGCTGGGATGGAACCCGTTTGACTTATGTAGATACATCGGTGGCTATTGATCCAGCTCGAGGAATTGCAAAGGACAAGCTGCTGTACAAAGCCGATGTTGTGCCTCCTGGAGTGACATTTGAGTTAAATATCGCAGCCCAGAATTTATCCGATGAGGAGTTGGGACTGGTGCTGCTGGCGCTTGATGGCTTCAACTCGCAGATTTACCCAATCCAAGTTGGGGCACGTGGAGGGCGTGGCTATGGCCGGATGGATTTCAAGATGGGCGCAATCTATCGCCTTGAATGTGATGGTGTAAAGAAGTGGATTAAAGAGACTCTGCAAGCAAGGACCACAGATAAGGCACCAGCAGGCTACTTCGGACTACCCAAGCTTGATGAAGCCGAGCAAGAGCAGAAGATCAAGGAAGTTAAAGACAAGCTGATAGCTGCTATGAGAGGGTAGCGCGCATGTACAACGATCGATTGTACGCTGACGGTGTCCACAGCATGCTGCTAGCTGAATGGGAACTGCTCTGCAATACACCGCTGGTCATTCGTAATGGGTATCATATCGCCTACACTGACAGCGCCCCGCCCAAGACCCGGTACCATAATCTCCAGCTGAAATGGCGCGAAAAGGTAAATCAAGAATACGAAGTTTCCTCGCTGCATTACGGCTATGAAATACGGGATGCTCAGGTATGCAGCTATCATTTTGTGTCGCCAAGTAGCATCAGAGGTGCGTTGAGGTCATGGAGTATCCGCCATTTAGTCCATCCGGCGCTATATCCGGCGCTGAATCCAGTTCCCAGTGAGGATGAGGAGGCCGTGGCTGCCCATAAGGCCTGCGTTTTTAAAGGTTTGGCGCAAAGCGATACAGGATGCGAACTGATTGCTTCGCTGTTCGGTCTAGCTGCAGATGAAGGTGAAGCGGACATGCCGAGCAACGCCGGCCGGCTGGCCATCGAAACGGAGAGATTTTCAAGGACAGAATTATGGCCGGTAGATGTCGGCGGAGTTAACATGGAAACCTCCGGAGGGCCAAGCAATGTGCATCGTGAGATGATCGCACGCAATCCACTCGATCGCATGACGCACGCCGCGGTCGGGGGAGGGCTACACCGTTTTCTGGAAGTAGCGCCCGGCGCAACATTTAAAGTTCATCTGCGCATAATCAATCCTTTAGATTGCGACCTGGGGCTGTTGGGGTTATGGGTACGTGAACTGAACGATGGCATGTTGCGCATTGGGGCGCTTTCAAGCATCGGGCGCGGGCGGATGGAAGTGCAGAATCAAGCTTACGAGCTATGGCGGAGGCCAAATGCACCGAGGCTTCAAGGTAATGCATTCATCCGAGAGGAAGCAGGCGGGAAACGCAACAATGACATCCTAGCTGGGCTATGGGCGCGTTATGTTGTACCCTCTGAAGCTTTGCTCAAATTCGCAGATTATTTAAAAGATTTCACGGGAGGTGGCGACGATGCCTCACTATCCTAATCCGTTTGATTTCGTGCCGTTCACTTCAGCACCCATCTTGCGCACTGAGGAGCAATTCGATGCTCTTGGTGAGAAGTTTAGTGGATATTTGGAGCTAGAAATTAAAACGTTGACCCCTGTTCATGTTGTGGGTCGAGTGGAAGGTGGCGCAGCCGAACACAGGAGCTTCTTTTTCCGGCAGAGTGGCCTACCCTGCATCCCTGCTTCGAGCATACGAGGCTGTTTAAGGGCCTTCACTGAGGCGCTAACTGCTGGATGGGTTTCTCGAGCGAATCCCGAGTATCCCAAAAAGTATCATGGCCGCCATGTCGGTTTTAGAACGTTTGAGAACTATGATCCGGAAAGGAGCAGTCAACGCCGAACTTCACCGCCTGCTGTAGATCCCGCTTTCAAACCCGGAGCAATTTCCGATGAGCTAGATGTCGCTTCGTATCTCTTCGGTACAGTTATCGAAGGCAGGCAGGTGGAACAAGAAGAGCAGTCCCGTAAGAGCAAGGTATGGGTGGAGGACGCCTACCTTCCATTGGAGTCAATCACATTTAACAAAGACTGGTGGGCACCCGACATTGGGGGCGAGGCTTTCATGGGCGGTGCCAAGCCCAGTGCGTCGAATTGGTGGTATTTTGAGCCATCCGAGGTATGGAAGCGTAACCTATACGACAAGGACGGCTACCCACTGTTAGACAGCAGGTCTGGACGCACGCAGCAGGTCGCGGAGTTTATTGGCGATCACCTTCGTGGACGTAAATTCTACTATCATCAGGATCCCGCAGCCTGTGTAAAGATATATCACCGGGACAATAAATACTGGAATTACAATAAAAAAATATTTGATCCAGTCTGCCTGGAGTGCATTCGACAAGACGCAGTGACGCAGCCTTTCCGGCTCTACATGGACCGCATCCCAAGGTCCCTGTTCTTGTTACTGCTGCGTGTCTTGCACTTACAGCCAGAGGCTACTATGCGGCACAAAATTGGCTACGCAAAGGCTTACGGCTATGGATCAATTGAATTCGTTCTTAGATCGGCAAAATTGCGGACTGCAAGCCCTGGCATACCAAAAGCCTTGAAGCTATGGAAAATCGTTGCAGGACCATGGAGCGAAGATGCATTAGCTCATTCGGGATTGACCGATCTTATAGACCAGAATGCTCTGGCTTGGCTGGCACGCATCTTGGGCTGGCCCCATAAGAACTTGTTGTTTGTCTATCCTCGTTATCATAAGCAGGAGTTCCAATCAGCTGTCAGGTACGAGCATTTCGAACATGAGCTGGAGTATAGGGAAATGCCAGTTGCTGACAAGATGGTTGTCAATCCACAGAATGCGCGCGACATTGCCGAGGCACTTTGGGATCTCAAGCGACCGATTGATTTCCGGTTGTATCAGGAAAAATCTGCTGGATGGGATACCATCAAGAAGCGCACACCTTAGACACAATTGGTGGAATATATGACTCCGAATGGAATCGCAGAACGACAGAATTCGCAAGAAAACCTTCGACTTCTTGCGGCGCAGCGGCAGCTCTACAGCGAAGAGAAAAAACGCACAGGAATATGGTATGTGTTTTCTCTCTTCGTTGCTGTCTCTTTCCTGGCTGCCAGCGTCTTGCCCTTCTTAAAGCTCTTCGAACCACTATTGGCTCTATTCGTACTGGTAGTGATGTCAGTAGAACTATTCATGCTCCCTCATATCAGGCAGCCAAGGAACATCGCTGCGATTATCCAGGAGCAGTTTGACTGTGATGTGTTTGATCTGGAGTGGAACGATGCTTTGGCCGATAAACCAGATCCCAAGGCCATAGAAGAAGCCGTGCAGCGGTTTAACAAGCGCAAGAATCGCGATCAAGAATGGAAGCGACTTGAGAATTGGTATGAAAATCCCATGATTAAAACAGCGCCAATTCATGTAGCGCGCATTGCCTGCATGAAGGAAAGCATCCAATGGGATTCAGGACAACGGCGAGAATGGGTACGATTGGTCATAGGAATCACTGGCGCGTTTGTGATTCTCTTTGTGGGAGTAGGCGTGCGAGAAGATTGGATGCTGAAACAATTTTTCTCAGGATACTCTCTTCTTCTGATTCCTCTATTTGTGGCTATCCGCGATCACGTCGTGCGTCATCTCGAAGCCAACAAGCGGCTAGATCACCTTAACAGCGTCATTGAATATCTGAGCCGAGATGCGTTGAGAGAAGCGGTAGATGCTGCGGAGATCGTACGGCGCACACGCTACCTGCAAACAGAGATTTGCCATCATCGGATGGAGGGTGTTCCAGTAATTGATTGGTTCTACAAAAAACTAGGGAAGAAATATGCTCCCGCAGGATCTTGTGGTATGTCGTCTGCGCAGCAGTAATGCTGATCCCCTCTTCCTCACTCACCCATCACCCCCGCCGAGCCGCTCCCGCCATTGCCCGATATCCCCCGCGGCTCGCTGGTGATCGTGGAGGGCCGGGCCTCCATCTGGCGCTACGGCATGGCCTTGCATCTGCTGCACGGCTCACCCGCTGCTGCCATTGCATTCTACGATCCGCGCCTGGGGGCAGTCGTGGTGGCATCGCACAGCAAAGAGTGGACCGTGGGTCAGGTAGTGGATGTGACACTGCCGGCAAAGAAGTAAAAGTACGAATTATGATTATCCGCTATCTTTTTCTCCTTGTGCAGCCTATAAACAAATTGCATGTTCGCTGAATACATCCAGGCAGCACTTGAAAGGGCCGAATACGAGATAATCGATAACCCTGATCCATATTATGCTCATGTTCCCGGCCTCGTGGGCGTCTGGGCTACAGGCAAGACCTTTGAAGAATGCAGAAAGGAGCTGATCGAGGTCATTGAGGAGTGGATTGTGGCCAAGCTTCAATGGGGGCAAAGCGTACCGCCTATGGGTGGTCTGACCATCTCCACATCCGCTAAGGAGCCAATCCCGGTTGCATAAGCTCTCTCCTTTGTCGAGACGAGATCTGATAAAGCGACTGATCAGGCTGGGTGCAGTGGGACCTTTTCAGGGTAAGAGACATCAATATATGGTCCGTGGAATCGATACTATCATTATTCCTAATCCTCACCATGGCGAAGAGATCGGATTGGACCTATTGGTCAAAATATTGCGGGATGGAGGCATAAGCAGAGAGGAGTGGTTCTCGGCGAACTAGCCTTAGGTTATTAGTCTCACTGCGCCGAGCCGCTGCCGTCTCTGCCCGATATCCCTCGCGGCTCGCTGGTCATCGTCGAGGGCCAGGCGCCGGTGGTCGGGCAATGGCCCTGCATCTGCTGCACGGCTCACCCGCTGCTGCCATCGCATTCTATGATCCGCGCCTGGGGGCAGTCGTGGTGGCAACCCACAGCAAAGAGTGGACAGTGGGCCAGGTAGTGGATGTGACGCTGCCTGCTGAAAACTCTGCTCCATTGCATTCATGACACATCTTTGGCTTTTGCCTGTAACGGAGAACGTTCGACTGCCTTGGCCGGTCGCGGCCTTGAGCGACGCCCCCTGAGTGCGGCCCGCAGGCCGACTCGCGGCAGTCCGGAAGAAGGAGTGAAGCGGTCCTTTGCTAGAATCTGCAAAAGCCCTGTCTGCAGATGGTTCTCCAGATGCAGCCAGTAAATCCATAGAGAGCCACTCACTTCGGATTAGCGCGCCTCCTCCCATGATTATTCCATCAACTTAGCGAAAGCTAGTTATCTTGAGCGGCAAATTCTATTTTGGGGCTGAATGAACCGAGATGCATTCAAGGAGCTTGCTTTGATAAGGCTAAATGAATCAGAGGCCTTGCTTAAAGATGGCTGCTGGGATGGAGCATACTACCTCTGCGGGTATGCGATTGAATGTGCTCTCAAGGCATGCATATCAAAAAAGACGAAGGAGCATGATTTCCCACCATCCAGATCGACTATCGAAAAATACTATACCCATAATCTTAAACTTCTGATGGAATCTGCTGGGCTCGATGTTCAGTTGAAACAGGATATGAAAAAAGAAAAAGAGCTCGAAGTCAATTGGTATACGATAGCCACCTGGAATGAATCGTCTAGATATGAAAGGCATAGCGAAAGTGAAGCCAAAGACCTTTGTTTGGCTGTAAATGATCCTAACCACGGTGTCCTGAAATGGCTAAAACAGCATTGGTAGACAAGTATATAAACGACGGCAGAATGCTGATCTCGGCTCTCGATAAGGATGGTTTTCAAATCGATAC
Organism: Methanothrix sp.; assembly: GCA_049663825.1. Lineage (GTDB taxonomy): Archaea > Halobacteriota > Methanosarcinia > Methanotrichales > Methanotrichaceae > Methanothrix. The sequence goes on from JBATEC010000232.1 coordinate 8,918, forward strand.
GGCCTTGTGGTTTTATTCAGAAGAGCTGGATGAGTGGCAGCTTGTGATCGCCACACCCTTGGTTGATCAAATAGGTCTGAGAGAAACCCTTAGAAGAGCACAGTCGGTCACAAGAGAAATGACTTCGATTTCATTATCATTATCCGATATATCAACTTTAAGTCCTCATAGTAATCTAATAAATGCTATAAAAAGCACAGTACGCCGATCGAAGGATGTAATTCTCAAAGGAACTGTCGCAAATGGCATACTGGTTAATGATGCTTACATCTATTGTGTAGCTTAACGGACAGAGAGAATTCATTTTTAGCATGCAAACCATGTATCGCCGTCTCCTCGCCGCGTGGGCTCGCTGCCCCCGCTGCCCGATATCCCTCGTGGCTCCCTCGTCATCGTGGAGGGCCGCGCTCCGGTGGTCGGGCATGGCCCTGCATCGCCTGCACGCATCGCCCGCTGCAGCCATCGCATTCTATGATCCGCGACTGGGGGCCGTGGTGGTGGCCAGCCACAGCCAAAAGTGGCAGGTGGGCCAGGTGGTGGATGTGACACATCCTGCCGAGAAGTAGGGGTGAAAATTATGTTTATCCGCTATCTTTTTCTTCTCGTGCAGCTCATAAACAAATTGCATGTTCGCTGAATACATCCAGGCAGCTCTTGAAAAGGCCGAATACGAGATAATCGATAATCCTGATCAGTATTATGCTCCTGTGGCCGGTCTGCTAATCCGTGGCCGGGGAACGTGGTGATAGCGGACACAGTTGGGAGTGGCAGGTTCTCTAGGTGTGACTACGTCTTCATTGGGAGCTGCCTAGGGCTAAAAAAGCTGCATATCTTTGCCGCCACCTGAAGAAGAATTTAGATCGTAGTGCAGAGATCTGGTTGGCAGGCCTCCTGATTGATCCGGAACATCCCGAGCCGGACGGATGTATCATGTGACGGAGAACCTTCCATTTCACGAGCCCCAGGTGGTGTCCAGAATCCTTGGAGGCTCGTGAAATGGCATTGATTCAAAATAAGAATGCCGGAGATGATACAAAATGAAAAAATGTATTGCAGCGTTGAGCTTTTGCCTCGCTCTGTTGATCGTGCAAGGTGTCGCTAATCCTGCGCCGATTCATATCGGCCATGGCCTTATCGGCAACCTGAACCCTCATGAAACAGGAGCTATTGTTTTGGGTTCGTATTTCGACCCAAATCAGGGAACCTATAACAACTATTGGAGCTCTGAATATAGGATATTTGACCTCTGGCGTTTTATGCCTTCTGGACACTGGCATATAGATAAAATTAAATATATAAATAATAAAGAGTGGCATAAATATTGGGAGTAAATTCTGGCAAAGATATCTCCGAAATCTCTTTATAATCTCCAAGACAAATTACTGCTCATGAAAAATCCCATCCATGTTCTTCTCATTATCCTTCTCTTGCTCCTGGCGGGCCAGGCCGGTGCATCCTACTGGTTCCGGGTGATTGATGTCACGCCCATTGAGATGACGTCCAATAGCGAAGCCAACTTCACGGTATCTGTCAAGGGCCTGGGCAGCGAAAGAGCCTATGTAGAGCTGGTCTTCAAGAATAAGTCCGAAGGATTCGATTTCTCCTGCCAAAAGATGATCAAAAACGTCTATCCGGCGGGCGTTACCAAATATAATTGCACCGTCAAGGCAGCAGATGTGTCGCCGGGCAACTACTCCTTTGTGGTGGATGCTGCCGCTAAGGGAGCGCCTTCCGGCAAAAGGGTCGCTTTCATTAATGTGCTGGCGGCAAAGAGCGGTGCGGCAATTGAGCCGCAGGTGCAGCCGATCCCAGCGGTGCAGATGCAGCAGGCAAATAATGCATCTCAGGCCGAAGAAAGCGAAGCAGCGGAGCCTCAAACCCCTGCACCGGGAGCGGTGGCGGCAATTCTTACCATGTTGGTTGTCTTGAGGAAGATGCAGAGATAGGTAAGTGACTTCCTCCCCACCCTAAAGGGCTTAGAGATTTATACCGGTAAAGTTTAAATACCTTAGGTGCCTGTAAGCTC
>JBATEC010000233.1:0-3672 GCA_049663825.1 Methanothrix sp.
TTCAGCCGCGATCTGATGGACATGGCTCGTTGGTGGTGGACGGCGGTCCTCGGCAACAACCTGGAGAACCTATAAGCAGGCTTTCAATTCCGTCATCTGCTTTTCTATGGTCTCCACCACTTTGGCATTCTCCATGAACTCCAGGCTGCCCTGACAGAAAGGACAGATAAAATTGGCCTCGCTCGCCTCGTCGAAGATGAACCTGGCGCACCCTTCGGTGCAGGCATAAAAGATGTTCTCCTTCTCATAGACCAGCCTGTCGTCTAGTTTGCGCAGCAGCCTTTTAGCTTCAGATTCCAGTGCCTTTTCAAAATTATCAGGACACAATTGCCACAAATAGGTGAGCCAGCCAGAATCAGGATCCCGCTTGCGTCGATATATAGCCAACCTGTGTTCGTAAAGCAGGTAGAGTGTGCGTCTTACGGTATTCAGACTGATGCCGGTAAGCTCTGCCAGCTTCTCGTCTGTGATCTCTTCGCCTGGTATGCATTCCACAATGCGTAAACCGTCTTCCCCTACAAGCTTGTTGATATATGCCCTATGAATAGACTCTTCGATGACCGTCAATGAATCACTACCTGGATATAAGCTTGCCAATACTTGATTTATATTAGGTATTCCTTCTATATATCCCCATCGTGAAGATTTTTTTTCGGCAATCAAAGATGGCTCACAATACTATCGCCCTGGCGAGAAGCGCAGGGAGAATCTATAATATCATTGCCGTAATGTCCCTTCACGATTTTGCAAAATATGCTCTGAATTTTAAAAAAGATATTAATTTATCCACAGGGGTAGGCCATTTCCCGGCCCTTAGCTCGATCCCGCCTCCCCTAAGAGCGCCTTGAGCTTTTGTATGGATTGCAGAGCCTGGTTGGCCTCGTTGAGCTTTTCCTGCTCGTAGTACTGCAGGATATCCTCAATTGGTGCTTTGAGACGGTAGACCTTCATGGGCCTGCCTGTGCCATCGCTCCTGCTCATCTTCTCTTCCACCCAGTTGTTCTTCCTGAGCGTGCGCAGAGCTATGCTCACTTCAGGCTGGCGCAGATCGGAGCCTCTCTCAATCTCGCGGGAGGTGGCCTCTGTGCCACTGGCCAGATAGGCGATCATATTGGATACCTTTCTCGGCACACCCAGGCTTTTCAGCGTTTCCACAACTTCAATATCTTTTTCGTCAAATCTCATTACGAACGATTCCTTCATTGTTATCTTCTCCCTTATTTTTACTCCCTTGCATTAAATGAAGTACGTTATGATATAAATAGTTTATTTATGTAAAAAAAAAATACTATTATTACTACATTCAGCAAACGCACTAAAAATAAATAACTTTGTAAAAATTTGTATTATCTTCTTTTTATCTTCTCGATAAATTGCCTTTTCTTCTCCACAGCATTCATAGCTGCCCGATCTACTCTGGCCGTCATCTCGGCTACATCTCTTCTCGCGTCCTGGCCCACAGCCTTTTTTATGGGCGTGTAGGCAGCTTCCCGGAAGCGCGGGGAAAAGTCCGTAACCTTGCCACCCATATGGAGCAATGCGCCCTCACCTTCCTCTACAGTGCCTATCTCGTCAACCGCCACACCGGCTTTGCCAATGATCCGGGCGATCTCTTCCGCCTCTTCCTCCGGTGCTATTATGAGCAGGGCATCGATGGAGACACCCAGATAGTCGATCAACAGGTCGTCGAGCATCTCTAAAACCCGCGGATTTACCAGGCGGCGCATCCTCTCCTCCTCGAATTGCAGCTTTACTTTTGCTGTGTAGGAGATCTCCTTGGCGTCGCCGCGAATGCCTCCATTGGTCACGTCGGTCATGGCGTGAATGGTCAGGTCCTCCTTGAGCAGAGCCTCGCATGCCTCCAGGAATTTGATATTCAGCGTCTCTTCCACCACCTCATGCCGGCCATAGTAAAGGGCAGCCGAGCAGACCGTTCCGCCTCCGGCTCCCTCGCTCATCATGATCACGTCACCGGGACGGGCCCCTTTTCTGGGTGTGAGCTTATCGGAAACGCCCACAGCACCAACACAGCCGGTCAGCCGGTCGCCTATGACCATATCTCCGCCGATGCGCAGTGTACTGCCGGTTATGAGAGGAACACCGATCAGCTCCGAGACGGTAGCGATGCCGGCGATGTGGTCGAAGAGCTTGGAGACATCCCCGTCATCGGCCAAATGAACATCGGAGAGAAGAGCCACGGGCTTTGCGCCCATGACGTAGACATCGCGCAAGGCGGCGCGAGTTACATGAAAGCCCGCCAGGAAAGGATAATCGCTGAGGCGGGAGTGCATCCCGTCTACGGTGACGGTTATGTACTGTCCTTCGGCTTTGACCACACCCGAGTCGTCCAGCTGGCGGGAATCCACGACGGCATTGGTGCGGCCGATGACCTCGGCGATCTTGGTGTGCGTATAAAAATCGCCAGAGCCTCGCGAGCCCACCCCGTAGTCGCCCATGGTGACGCCCACCTCTTCCAGCCGGAAGACATCGCCCCGCGGATGCAGCGTCGCCCTTGCTTCTTCCAATACCGCCTGCGCCAGGATGAGGGCTTTATCCTCCGGTATTCTCTTTACCTCTCTGATCAGCGAGATGAGCTTGGACTTAATCTCCGGGTCCTCACGTAGCAGGCCCCTCTTGGCAAATCCTTCCAGATCCATGAGAGGTGCAATTGTCCTGCCCTCTAGAAAAGTTCATCTCCTGGCAAAGAGCCGCTCTAAATGGTTCTGATCTATTGTCACCATCACCGGCCTTCCGTGCGGGCAGGTGAGGGGATTATTGCAGAGGCAAAGATCCTCGACAAGCTTTTTCATTTCGGCAAATGTAAGCTCTTTTCCTGATTTTATGGAGCCCCTGCAGGCCAAAAGCTTGAGTATCTCATCTTTATTGGTCGAGCCGAGGCTGACTTTTCCCTGCGAAAAGAGGTCTCTTAGGATGTCGTGCACCGCCTCTGCGCTCTCCAGCCTTTTGCCCAGCGCCGGAACGGCCCTGACTGTGTAGGTGTTTCCCCCAAAGGGCGAGACCTCAAAGCCAATGTCTTGCAGCGTCTCCTGCCAGGAGGCCATCATGATGATCTCGCTGGGAGACAGCTCCAGTGAGATAGGCTCTGCCAGCTCCTGGCGGATATTTTTTTTCCTGTAGCGTTCCTGCAAGAGCTCGAAACGGATGCGTTCCGCGGCAGCATGCTGGTCGATGAGCACCAACCCCTCAACGCTTTCTGCCACGACGTAAAGCTTTTTAATCTGGCCCAGGATGCGCAGACTGGGGCGCGGCTGTGGCTGCTCCGTCTCGGGGCTGAGGGAAAGAGTACTCTGATCGTAGCTTTCCGCAATGGTGGATTGCAGCAGCGGCGCCGTCGTTTCTCCCTCGCTCGACATTCGACCAGACATTCCTTCCTGTGCGGACTTTGCATGCTCCTCCAAAGCCCTGGCCGCGGCCCGGGTGAGAGCCGAGGCGATTTCTCCCTCATGTAAGAGGCGGATCTCTCTTTTGGCCGGGTGAACATTCACATCTACCAGCTCAGGGGCTATCTGCAGGGAGATGACGGCCACAGGGCTCTTTCCCAGGGGAATGATGTTTCGGTAAGCTTCCCGTACTGCCGACGAGAGGACACGAGAGGAGACCGCCCTTCCGTTGACGAAGACAAATATCCTGTCCGGGCTGCTTCGCACAGCC
>JBATEC010000234.1:0-11606 GCA_049663825.1 Methanothrix sp.
GGATGAAGCTTGAACATTCTATATGAACAGCCTCCTTTCAAAAATTGAACGACTCTTGATAGAGAAGAGCTCGGGTGGAATTCCAGGAACAGGTGAACATGATCGTCTACAATTTTCATTGCATGAATTTTATAGCCTCGCTCCATGCAAATATTGTTGAGAATTAGCTCGCAATCCTTTTTAACTCGCTTATCATAGAATATCTTGTATCGATACTTTGGCACCAGTACGATGTGGTAGGTAATTTGACCATAGCCATGGCTAAAACTGCGCAATTCCAACGCTTATTACATCCTAGCCATAGGTGGGTGGCACCACCTGTGGCTAAAGTGCCAAATACAATTTCATTTTAAAAGAAGCAACGGTTGATCGATATGAGTTAACGCAAAAAACGGCGAGGGTTCACTTCATCCCCAACCTGAAGGTTGGGGTATTCATGACCCTCTGCACTCCAGATGTAATAGATCCTGGCACAAATGTAGACTACATGAAGTCTAGGAAAAAATCCATATCTGAAAGGCTCAAAGGCAAGAATAATGCCCTGGATACAGTATAAAAACTAGCCCAGTACAGGTCCAGATCCATCTATGCCGGAGCGGACGGCTGGTTGGTGTGCGGGCGCGTCCATAGCGGCTACGTGGATGAGGAGAGCTTTACTGCGAATAATGGCTCATGGGGAAGGAACGGCGATGACTGTGGCATTGATTACATGATCATTGAAGATGGAAGGCCGAAGCTATGCGCCTATGAAATCCTGACTCATTCAAAACCCTCAATAAAGCTCTTAATGCACCACTTCAAATCCGGGCAGTATCCGCCTTCCAGCACGGCGAACCTGTGCCCGCCGCACCTCTCCGCCCCAAGCCGGATAGCTTTGCCGATCTTCCGGTAGTCCTCTATCTTCAAGAGACCGCCCCAGTCCTCGATGTAAGTGTCAAAACCCGCAGATATGCCTACGATGTCACAATCAAAATCCAGGAAAGCATCCTCCACCTGCCCAAAATAGCGGCTCTCATCCATGTTCAGATACTCGAAGTTCTCATCTACCGACCAGGGATTGACGATCTTGACATCATGGTCACCCCGAAAAATGCTCACCGTGCCGTCTCCATAGTGCAGGTCGATATCGATGATCAGCGCTTTCTTCGCCCTGGGCCGGATATTTTTTATGGCAATGGCCATGCTGTTGAAGTAGCACATTCCCCAGGCCCGGTTGGCTGCGGCATGGTGCCCGGGCGGGCGCACCAGGGCGAAGGCCGGGTTTTCCTGTAGGGCCAGCTCGGCTGCGGCAAGAGCTCCGCCTGCTGCAAGTGACGCCGCTTCAAAGTGACCGCTCCGTATTACGCGATCGATATGCTCTTTGCCGTGAACTTTGCTGATTTGCAGCAGGCTGCAAGGCTGCGGCTCTATGAACATATAGCCAAGCTTTTCCAGCTCAGCTGCCGGCAGTCGCACGCGGTCCGGATTTTCCACCGGATTTGCCGGATATCTTTGCTCATATTTTCTGCTGTATACTATTTTCACACTGGCCACTTTGGATTTCTAAGGCACTTAATCCATTCGATCATCACAAGGACTATATGATAAGTCCTCCAAGATCCTGTTGAATGCCGAATTTCAATGTCCTTCTGGAAGGTGCCTGGCTGGTAAGAGATGTCAAGACTGAGGATGACGCCATAGGTGTGGCCATCTCGGAAGCCGGCAAGCGATTGAATCAGAGAAAGATGGACTTCGTCGAGGTGGAGACGGGTCAATGGGACTGCCCGGAGTGCAACGAACCTTTGCCCGGCGTATTTCTAGTCGCCAGCACGGCCCTGGTGGCGCTGCTCTTTGAGATCAAGATATTCAATGCAGAAAGTGAGGAGCATGCCGGGCGCATAGCCAAATCCTCCATTGGAAAAGCCCTGGGGGCTATACCCCTGAACGTGCTGGAAACGGTTCAGATCGATTAGCCTTTTTCAGAAAAATCCCTAGCTTTTTGGCTTGGGTTTTGTGGCAGTCTTTGCTGTAGATTTGGCAACTCCCAACCCCAGCGACCTGGCCAGCTCCCTGAGATCTCTTTTGCCCGGCTTTGCCGCTTTTGCTCTCCTGGGCATTTGCAGCACCTCATGACTTGTCTTATTCTCAGGAGATTTATTCAGAGGAGGTTTTTCCATCTTCCACTCCGCGATCTTTTTTAAAATTATTTCCTGGCCCTCTTTTGCGTCTACCTGTATCAAATCCTCTCTCACCCAATCCGGCAAAAATTCATTGACACCGCCCAGGCTGTCATCACCAAACCTGCGATCGCAAAACAAGAGCACCCCCCTTTCCGATTCAGAGCGAATGACTCTTCCAGCCGCTTGCATTCCCCGGTTGACGGCCGGCAGGGTATAGGCGATGAGCATTCCCTTGGCACGCCCATACTTTCTGGTATAGTAGCCGTTGATCTCTTTTTGAATCTCGTCGTATGCAGCCAGTGGCAGGCCCACCACAGCCACCCCGTTTAGAGCCTCGCCCTTGTAATCAATTCCCTCGGCCAGCTTTCCGCCGCAAACGCCCGTCAAGACGCCACCGCCCCGCCCGGCAAGGCTGAAGAATTCCTGCAAAATAGAGGGCACATCATCACTGCTTCGAGGCTCAACGCACAGCTTCTTTCCCACCTTCTGGCAGGAGGAGAGGCATACTTCCCTGTAGTTATTCATCATTGGGTAGGAAGTAAAGAAAATAGCCACACTGCCGGGAACACATTCTATTATCGATCTTATGTGCCCTGATATCTCCTCCCTGTTGTCCGCATCTTCCCTGATATCTAGCTGCGTCGTTGCTTTTTTTGCCGCTAAAAGCAGGCGGTTTTCTTTGGGAAATGGATTGGGCAGGCTGAGCTTTTGTGCCCTGCCCTCCTCACCGAGACAGTACAGCTCATAGGCTTCCAGAGGCGAGAATGTGCCGGAGAGCATAATAGTTGCATTGATGTTGTCGGTAATGCGCCGGATATTGACGGCTGGATCGATATTGTTGACCTCCAGACGCGCAAATTTCCTGCCGCCGGCTCCGCTCACAATAATCTTTCTCTGATAGGATGGATCCTTTTCCGCCATCTCTACATCCCTGAGGTAGAGCAGCACAAGTGCAAGACTGGGCTGAATGTCGCCCTGCAGATTCTCACGATCGCCTTCCGCCAGATTCAGGTCGGCTACAGCCACGACAACATCTGAGAAATTGGATAGCGCTTCATCAATATCTTCGATGCCATCGTAAAGGAAGGAGCGAAATAAATCTGCGTCCAAGAGAGCCTCTCCTTCCGGCATCCTCTCCTGCTTGCTCAGCAAAAATCTCTTCAGCCTGGGAAGAAGAAGTCGGATAACCCTGATCCCCTCCCGTCTCCAGGAAGCCTTTTCTCGCGTCTCTTCCAGACGGGCCTGGCCAAGTGTTCCCTCGAACTTCTCGACCTCTTTTTCCGCCAGGTCTATCATGCGCATCGAAAGAAGGCGCGAGTTCATGGCCCGCACGCCGTCGCCAAGGTTATGCGCCTCATCAATGATCAGGGTAACCTTTTCCGCTTCCATCTCCAGCCACTGAAAGATGATATCTTGAAAGTCCGGAGAAAAGAGATGGGAATAGTTCATGATCACCATGTCGCAATTTTTAGCGTAGAGGCTCATGATCTCGTAAGGACAGATTCCCTGGCAGGACTGTGAAAGCCTGGATGGCGGTGTGATGCTCTTTTTCAAGCCCTCCACTACATCCAAGGCACGACTTGAACGCCGGAAATGGACCTTTCCGTTCAGCTCGAAGCCCTCTCTGCTTCTCAGGTAATAGGGACAGAATGTTCTATAACCGGGCTGCTCCTCAGGAATACTGTCGGAGGCAGGGTCATAGATGCTTGCGTTGCTTTTGCCGATCCGAGAGGAGACATAGTTTTTTGTCCACTCTCTTAGCCTTGAGCAGCCGGCATAAACGCTCTCCCCGCGAAATTCATCTTCCAGTGGACAGATCTTCTGCTTGCCTACCATGTAGGCAATTTCCGGCCTGTGACGGGTCTTTGACCAGATCTTGTTTACCTCGTCTATGTAGATATCTATCTGAGATACCGTTCGCACAGCAACTACGGTCTTCCCGGAAGCTGCAGCTAAAACCGAGCAAATGCAGCTCGTCTTTCCCGTGCCGGTGGGCGCGTCTATCATCAGCACACCATGATTGCCTTTGCTCACAACATCATAGACCGCGTCCAACATCCTATCCTGGTAGGGCCGGAGGGACTCATAAGGGAAATAGTCCAGGTACACAAAAGGAGGATGATACTAGGAAGAGATAAATGCTCTCCACAGGGCGAAACTGTTACTTGTTATAGAAAAGTTAAAATTGTATTGGAGACTTGATTAACCAAGGTAGCATACGAGGTGGGGATTATGAAGAGGATCATAGTAATTTCATTTATGCTTTTGGCAGCGGCAGCTCTACTGCAGGAGGCGGCTTCTTCCGGCAAATCCGACTTTGCGAGCATCCTCGGACCGGACGGATCGGTTTTCTTTACGCCCGGAACAGATACCAAAAAAGTGGAGGATAAAATGGCAGAGGCTTTGATCAGGCTTGATTCCTGGAAGAGGGCACTGGCTGAAGAAAAGAGAGAGCCGCCTGTCGGCAACATAGAACAGCCCAAAGGCAATTCTCCTCTTGACAATATCAGCATCATCGGGCCATTGAGCAATTCTTCCAATCTCAACTCCTCGACAGATCAAGACGCTGATGCCATTAAATTAGATGCAAATAGCTCAGCAGGCCTGCAGAATGTTGGTTCCAGCTCCAAAGCTAGCTTCAACGGCTACTACGGTATGACCGCTTCCCGGCATGAGATGGGCAAGAGCGGTATAAAATCCAAAATGTTTTTGAGCGGGAACTTTGAGATGGACAAGACCGTCAAATTCCAGGATAGGGGCATCTAGATAAAATCGCGGGACGAAGCCATGAAATATATTATTCTCGTTTTCCTTTTCCTGACCAGTTGCTTTTCGGCTCTGGCAGCCGAGCCTGAGCAAGTGTGGAATTTAACCTTTGGGGGGCAGTACGGAGATGGAGCCTGGTGTTTGCAGGAGACGGAAGACGGCGGCAACATTCTGGCAGGAAATACAGCGTCCCGAGGAGAAGGAAGCGACCTTTTCCTGATCAGAACCGATGCAATGGGCAAATGCATCTGGAGCCGGATTTTGGGTGGATCTGGAGAGGACGTGGGATATTTCGTGCAAGAGACGAGAGACGGCGGATTTATTGTCACGGGAAGCACAAAATCCTTCACCATGGGCGAGGAGCTCTTATGGCTTGTCAAGACGGACGGCAATGGCAACCTCAGTTGGGACAGGACCTTTGGCGGATTTGTATCCTCTTCAGGGGATGGCGGATGGTCTGTGGATGAGACAGATGACGGAGGCTTCATCACCACAGGATACACTCAATCTCTGGGAAACGGCAGAAAGGATCTCTGGCTGATTAAGGTCGATGCACAGGGCAGCCGGATCTGGGATAAAACCTTTGGCGGAAGGGAAGATGATGTGGGCATGTCAGTCTTGCAGAGCCGGGACGGCGGGTATATTGTGGCAGGACGGACGGCATCCTTCGGCAAAGGAGGAGACGACATATGGCTCCTTAAAACCGATTCACTGGGAGAAGAGAAATGGAACGAAACCTTCGGCAGTAAACAGGATGATGCAGGATTTCAGGTTATAGTGCTTGAAGATGGATATGCTCTGGTGGGCAGGACTGAATCAGGCTCGGATAAGAAGAAGATCATTCTCATTAAAGTGGACCCTAACGGCCAAAAACTGTGGGAGAGGACTTACAGGGGAAGCTCGGCCTCTTCATTGCAATCAACCTCGGAAGGCGGCTATATCATTGCAGGAAGAATAGACGATAAAAAAACCGGGAGAGATGCGCTCATCATCAAGACCGATTCCGCTGGTAGCGAAGAATGGTCGATGACCTTAGAAGGCATTGCTGACGATATGGGCACCTTTGTAATTCAGAACAAAGATGGCACCTACACAATGGCTGGCATAACCAGTTCATATGGGTTCGGAAGAGAGGACGCCTGGCTGGTCAAGATTCGAGAGGGACAGTTGAGCAATGAAAACGGGACACAGTTGCAGAAATTAGTATTTCCAAATTCGGCATCGCTCAATTCAGATTAAGATAAACGAAAAAATTTTTAAGATATGAGATGCAATGTCAACACTCGTCAGGATCTCTGAGATAGGCCTTTATCTCCGCTGCCCCCGGCTGATTTACTTTGAAAATCTGGGAAAGACGCCCAAAAAGATCAATGCAGGGCAGATCCTTCTCCGCAGCCTCATGCTCTCTATTTCCCAAAAAGATGATCTGGAAAGCCAGCTAAAAGAGAGCCTGGCCCGGCTGGAAGAGGAACTGCCTTTGGTTTATGAGATCGAGCCGGGTGAGATGGGGCCGGCCTGCCGTGAGCTGGAGGGAGAGATTGCCGGTATGGCTCAGGGCCTGGCCGGGCACCTGGATCATTTGCTTCCCTGCCAGGCAGAGGTTGATCTCTATTCTGATAAGTTAGGCCTTTCGGGCCGGCTGGACCGTCTGGCGCCGGGCAGCACTCCTTCCCTCATCCGCACGGGCAAAGCCCCAGAGGACGGCATCTGGAAAAGAGATAGGCTCATGCTGGCAGTTTCTAATATCCTAGAACATGCTTTTATACTAAGCCTTTCAAAGCAATCTTATGCCTCGTCCCGAATATAAGGATCGTCAATTCAATCTAATTTTCCCTTCCGCCGTTGATCTCGATGAATGGCAAGCCGAGGCCAAAAAATGCGGCGTCTCGCTCTGCAAGTATATTCTTGCCATGGCCGAAAAAGGCAAGAATATGGACACATCACCCCGTCTTGATCTCCTCAAGGAAGCCGAGGCTAGCAGGGAGGAGCTGGGAAAATTGCGTCGCAATCTCAAGGACAAGGACGCAGCACTTGAAAAATATGAAACGGAGCTTTTCAGGCTGCGAAATCAGGCCTTCATTCAGCCTCTCCAACGAGGCTCAGCCGATTATGGAGAAGAGCTCATCAGGCTGCTCAAGCAAGGCAGAAACTGGAACGGCCCGGAGCTCCTCTCTGCTCTCGGGGTAGATCCAAAAAACTCGGATGCCATGGCTATCATCCTGCGACAGCTCCAGGTCCTCCAGGATCTGGGCCTGGTTCTGGAAGGTGCAAAAGGCTGGAGATGGCTTGGATGACGTTCCTGGATGATTTCCTCTTGGATCTACAGCTTCGAGGCCTGGCCCCCACCACCATCGAGAGTAATATCTACATTATGCGTCGCTACCTGGCCTGGTGCGAAGCCCAATCTCTGGATCCTGCCAATGCAGGCCGCGGGGACTTGAAATCTTACCTGGCTTATCGCAGGGCGGAAGGCAAGAAGGTGGCCACCCTAAGGAAGATCTTTAGCACGCTTACAACTTTTTACGAATGGCTAGAGGAAGAGGGGAAGAGCTCCGCTAGCCCGATAAGAGCAGTGAAAAAAAAGTACCTTCGGAGCTACAAGATGGACGCGGAATCGCGCAAAATAATAAGCATCGAAGAAGCGGCCAAGATGGTAGCGGCCACGCTTGGAACTCGTGACCGAGCGATCCTTCTAGTCTTCTTGAAAACCGGGATCCGAAAGGGCGAGCTGATCAGCCTGGATACCTCAGATATATCCCTCGATGGATTGAGTATCACCCTCAAGCCTACGGCCAAGCGCTCCAATAGAATAGTCTTTTTCGATGAGGAAACCGCTGAGGCCCTTCAGAGATGGCTGAAAGCCAGGGCCAAACTGGTCGCCCAGGACTCTGCCCTTTTCATCGGGGAAGGTGGGATCCGCCTGAATCGAGGCGGTGTAAGGTTGGTGGTCGTGAAAGCCGCAGTGCGTGTGGGACTCGCCGACCCCCACTCCAAGAAGATGGAAGAACGCTTCAGTCCGCACTGTTGCAGGCATTGGCACGCTACCCACCTGCTCCGATCCGGCATGCCTCGAGAGTATGTCCAGTGGCTCCGCGGCGACAAGACCAAGGAGGCCGTGGACATCTACTATCACATCGATCCGGAGGATGTACGGAAAAGTTATCTCGCCCACATCCCCCAATTAGGAATTTGAATTTCTGCTCAGCCCGGCTGCCGGGAACTGTGCCGGATCCAGCCCGCCGGCGCGAGAGAAAAGTGACAAAATGGGAGAGATAGTAAGTAGGAGGATTTCGAAATCCTCTTAGCTCTCCACCGTAATATCCACCTCGCCCGCCTCGATCCGCCAATCCTCTTCTACTGTGATCTTGTCCCCGTTTTTCACAGCCAACTGCCCGCCGCCCGATACTATCAGCTCAATCAGCTCATCGACGCCCTTTAGAGGCCGCCCGATAAACTCATCCGCGGCCAGGTCGTACTGGTTTTGGAAGAATCGCACAACATCGCTGTACTCCAGCGACTCGCCTATCCTGTAGGCCCCCAAGAAGGCTTTCTCAGATGCTTCTATGAGTGCAACCAGGCCCGCCTCTGGGGTGGCTGTGAGCTTGATCCGGGCAGCTATGCCAACTGTGATCAGCTCAGGCAGATTGTAGAGCATGCCAGCTTCCCCCATGCCCAGGAGCACATCATAGCTATTATCTCCCGAGGGCGTAACTGTGAGAATCTTCTTGGCCCGGCTCGCCTCACTGTCCAATGTGGCCGCGATCATCTCGCCCCTATGAGTTCCTGCCGGAATTGTGACGCCGGCCGTCTTGCTTACGGCCGCCATATCAAGATATGTCAGAGAGAATGCATCCCCACCAGCAACAAAGCAGCGCGGCCTGACCCAGACCTGGCCCCCATAAACATCATCGTTCAGAACGATAACCTGGCTGCCATCGATGATGGCGCCCAGGCAACCTCTGGCCTGTATGCCCGCTGCAATGTTCTCTGAGATGGCATCTACAATCTCATGAGAGACATCGGTAATACCGCCAGAGTGATCCACGAGCACCCCCAGGTCTCCCTCACCATAGGACACTATCTGGACCTCTGACACAGTAGTAACATCGTTGATGGCCCGCTCCAGCATCATGGCAGTGGCCTTTCCCGGCGCCTGGATGGCATCGAAGTACCTTTCTCTCAGCTCACCGTCTGTCTCGTCCTCTGTGCCGCCCAGGAAATCAAGCGAATTTTCGACGCTCGTAATACCTGTGATCCTGGCCACCATACTCACGATCTCGTAGGGCCCTATGTTTCCGCCCGGCCCGCGCTCAGACGCCCGCGCGGCTATCGCTATGTCGGACTCTCCTTCTACTATGCTGCCTTCCACAGTCGTCTCGAAGTAGAGTTTGGTATTATCCTCCGTGATAGCGTAGACCTTCGAGCCTGCTGGTATGATAATCTCCGATGTGGCTGGATAGGCTGCCCGGAATGTAATGCTCCCCGTGGCGTAGTCTCCCAGCAGCCGACCGTCCTGTAGCACATGCGAGACTATGGCTTCCAGCTTTGTGCCGGTAGCCTTCAGGAGGTCAATATCGGAAAGCCCGCTTTCAAGCTGCAGGTAGCATGCCCGGATCTCGGCGGCTACGGTCAGGTTGGCCAGGTAATGCAGCGTGAGCTTATCGCCGCTCTTCTGGCCAGGCAGCAATGTGGCCTGATAGTCTTCGATGCTCTTCACGAGAGCTTCCACGGTAGGGGCCGTCATGTCAAAACTCCAAATTCATTGAGTAGGTTGATATCAAGAAGCTCATCACGAGCGACTGTTAGGATTAAGGTCTCAGTTTTGGTTATAACGGTCAGGCTTACAGTATCCTTTGTCTTGCCTTTGGCGGCCTTGACGTTCTGCGCCCCCAGCTCGGGGATCTGCTTCTTGAGATCGTACTCCAGCTCCATGGCCATTGTAAGAAGGTTCTCGGCCGTTGCAGAGGCAAAGATGTAGTTGTGCAAGCAGCAGCCCATGTCAGGAGCGTTTATTACTTCCCCCTTGGTTATGGCGAAGAAGATGATTAGCTTCTGCAGGATGGCCGCATTTCCTCCGACTCGTGCCCAATCACAGTTTGTACCGCGGACGAAATCCCCGGCCCCGTGGCATGTCACTCTGCCGCTACGGAGATCGTCATTAAACTTCCAGTCTGTAGGCATGAGATTCTCTCCCTGAGCCGCCTTTCCTGATCTAAAAGGCAAAGCTCCTGATATCTGAGCTCCTTCTTGGCCTGCGAGAGCTTCTTCACATCCTCTCCAGTATCCAGCCGGCGCGCCAGCTCTGGCAGCAGCATAGATCTGCGGGCGGTGACTTCCTGGCTCGCTATGCAGATCTTCTTCAGCATAGCCTCGTGCATACGTATCTGGGCAGCCGGATCGGTTGGCATATCAAATTTCATGCTTCCTCCTTCTTCAACACCTTTCTGACATGCGTCTGCCAAGCCGGGACGTCCAGCTTCTCGCAGATGCTGCAATCGGATTTGTGTGCCCGGCAGATCTCATAGGCCGGGCATTCGGGAATTGCGCTCATAATAACCACCTATCCCCGTTCGATTATCTCTGCGGCCTTCTCGACTGGCATTGGAGCTGCCAGACTGTATCCAGAACTCTGATGCCACCGCCTCTGCCAAAATACTGTTGAATGTTGCTACAGAACGATCTTGCAAAAGCGGATCGCGGGTGGTTGTGAAGTCTAACCAGTCCTCATACAGCTCTTCTGCTGTCATGTCGAGAAATTCAGTGAAATCGGAAGCCATAAGACCTCAAAGTATATATATATGATCGTGAAAATGCTTATTTCGTCGAAACCAGACCATCAGACCTATTCGGGAACGGCAGATTTCTGCATAGTGCGAGGAGGGTGGGTTGGGCCTCTGCTGCCCGGAGAAATCCGGGCGGCCCTGAATCGACTTTGGCCTAATTTTCAGTAGCTCGACCGGATACGCGCCGATGTTGACCTTGATGTCAATCGCATTTCTTTCTGGCACAGTGATCCTGAGATTGCTGACAGTGTATTCTGAGAATAGCTCTTTCGGCTCAGATTGAATCTCTCCTTTCAATGACTTGAGAATGCTCATAGTAAGCGGCTTATTCATGTAGGCTCGAATGCAGCAGCCGAATGTCGGGTGAAGCGGGCGCTCGCCTTTCTTACAAGCCAGCCATATGCCGATCGTGACGGCCATCTGGACCGGAGACTTGAGCGTCCGCCTATCTGCAGCCAACGAGCTGCCTTTATTGGACCAGGCCGGACCTTTGAAGGGGTTACGTTCGTAATAATCGCCGAATATCGTCATCTTTACACTTCTCCGCTCAGTGGCGCGTTTAATACGCCGTCGACAGTAAGATCGCCTGTTATCTCTACATCTCCTTCCAGCACAATCATAGGCGATTTTATTTTTATTTGACCGTCAGGAAAGATTTCGACATAGGCGTCTGCAACAACATTCCACAGCCAGCAATGCCCATCGATGCCCAGAAAGACCTCGGACTTGGCGCTCGCGCCTGTCACGTCCGTAGATGCCCGCACCCTCACAGAACCATCTTTGTATATGCGCGTGAGGGCCTTCTTTTCTAGATTAATAAGCTCGGCCGCAATCAGGCCATGCTCATCAGCAGCCGTGTCGTCCGGGGCATAGACTTTGACACGATGACCGATATTAT
>JBATEC010000235.1:0-37718 GCA_049663825.1 Methanothrix sp.
TTTGAGATCAATAGGAGGATACTCTTCCGGGATAACACAAAATCCAGGACTCCATGCCAGGATGGTGACTGTCTGAGTGCACCGAGTATTAAAACACCGACACCAAGCAGTCCCAGCTTTACCAGCCCCTGCTTGAGCGGCTCCTGCAACGATTTCGTGAACCGGCTGAATTCGTTTGGTAAGTAATCCTGATCCTTCCTTTTTTTCATTCTCCAACTGATTCTTGGCTGCCAAAACCTTAAAATAGCCTCCTGAGAAACTGCACACGGGTGCTAGGGTGTCAGGAGAGTGAAGGCCTGGACTTTTTAAAATGTGCCTGATTCTAGGGCAAACCAGGCTAGAGGAGGTTGTGTGGATTGAAGAGAGAATTGATTGTTTTAGCGGTTATTGTCATGGCATTGGTTGGCATGGCAGGTGCTGCAAATTACATGTACGAGAAATCGTCTGTAAAAGGAGTGGGGTACAGAAGCCTGGAGATTGTCATCTCCACACAAAACGGCTTTAATGGACAGAAGCTGGTGGAGAAGCAGTCCGGTTCAGGAAATGTTATCACTTCCAGAATCGAGCTTGAAGCTGAGAGGCAACCTGCTGACCTGCTGTCATGTGCCTGGCCGACCGGGTCAGATCCCATGGACTACATCAACTTCACCTCGGAGCAGGAGCTGGAGTACATGCCCGTCTCATATCAGACCGGCACTTACGACCAGAAATGGGTGGATAAGCTCTGCGTGCAGAACTACAAGATAGGCGCTGTGCTTACTGAGATGTACACTCATGCTGAGCACCTGCAAAAGACCACCGAGGTCAAGACCAGGGGATACAACACCAACAGCCTGACTTCTACCCCGGCTTGCTGCACAGGCGTCCTCGAAGCTAACCTGAACAGCAACGTCATCGGCGTTGCCCACATCGGTTGGATCTCCCGAGACCCGAAAGCTGACAGCCAGCTCAAGGGCCGCCATGCTGAGTACGGTCGATCGGTCGAGGACCTGACTGGTGTCTTCTCCATCGAGAAGTTCATCCAGCTCTGGGGCAACTCCACATGCGGCGCAATCAGCGTTGATTGGCTGCCATGCGTGTAAGCCTAAATCGAAAAAATCGCGCCGCCGTACAATTCGGCGGTTATCGCCTTTTTTATAGGGCAGTCGGAGACAGGTCGTGATATCAGTTCTCTACTTCCTAAGTTTTCGGATTAAATATAAAAATATTTTTATGACCACTCATTGAGCGGCTTGGCCTAAAGAAAGGTAATCGGATATTGCTAATATATCACTAGGTTACCCACAGGAAATAGCGAAGAGCCATTAATATTCCGAGAGCTTTGTCTGCGCCGCCATGCACTTCTCGCCCGGTATCTCCACGGGATAAAGTCCCGTCAGACATCCCATGCAAAGGTTCTCCCTGGGTATGCCCACCGCATCCACCAGGCCTTTGTGGCTCACGTAGCCCAGGGAGTCGGCGTTGATCACGGCTTCCACGCCAGCCACGGTCTTGAAGGCGGCAATCAGCTCCTCGCGGCTGGCCATGTCGATGCCCAGGTAGCAGGGCGCCATGATGGGCGGGCTGCCTATGCGCACGTGCACCGTTTCAGCCCCCGCTTTTCGGACCATGTCTACGATTCTGCGGCTGGTGGTGCCGCGTACAATGGAATCATCCACCAAGACCAGCTTATGTCCCTCGATATTGGGCCGGATGGTATTCATCTTCAGGCGCACGGCCGTCTCTCGCATGCTCTGGTCGGGCATGATAAAGGTCCTGCCTATGTAGCGGTTCTTCATCAGGCACTCCCGGTAGCTTATACCAGAGTACTGATGGTAGCCGACAGCCAGAGTAATCCCTGAGTCGGGAATGGGCGTGACGGTGTCCGCATTGGCTGGATGCTCTTTTGCTAAATTGGCTCCGATGTTCACCCGTACTTCGTAGATCAGGCGGCCGTCCATGATGCTGTCCGGCCGGGCGAAGTAAATGTACTCGAATATGCAGTGCGCAGGATGTGGAAGACGAGCCAGTTGATACGACTTCATCTCGCCGTGCCTGATAACCACCAGCTCGCCTGGCATGACATCGCGAATGAGACGTCCATTCAGAGTATCGATGGCGGCACTCTCCGAGGCCACCATTATGCCGGAATCGATCTCGCCTATGCACAGGGGCTTGATGCCCAGAGGGTCGCGCACGGCGAGGACTGTGTCCCCCCAGAGAAAGACGAGCGAGTAGGAGCCCACGATCTTACGCATCAGGGCACGCACCGCTTCTTGTAGATCATAGCGCAAGAGCTCTTTTACAAAAAGGTGAGCTACAACCTCGGTGTCCGAGGTAGAATAGAAGATGTCTCCTGCCTGCTCCAGGTTCTCCCGAAGCTGGCAGGAATTCACCAGATTACCATTATGAGCTATGGCAATAGCCCCATCTTTGAATTTTACCAGCAGAGGCTGGCTGTTTTCTATGCACGACCGGCCGGACGTGGGATACCGGACATGGCCGATGCCCACCTGGCCGCGCAGCAGCGCGATTTGGGCATCGTCGAATACCTCAGAGACAAGGCCCATGCCCCGATGGGTGCGTATGGCCTTGCCGTCATGCACCGAGATGCCTGCTGCCTCCTGCCCACGGTGCTGCAGGGCATAGAGAGCATAGTAAACGGACTTTGCTACATTATTGCCCGACTCATTGAAGGAAATCCCGACAACGCCGCAGGCATCGTGCAACTTTAAACCCCTAGTAATCAGCCTTTCTCATCCACTTGTAACTTCCCATTCGCAGCTTAGTTGAATTGCCAAAGCCGCAATGAACGCATACTTTTCTCTTGAAATTGAACGATATGCTGCCACAGCGTCTGCATCGGATATGCGAACTCTTGTGGCGCTTGCCCATAGAAGGAGTACCTTTCGTCATCTAGAACACCTCAAGGTGAAATATATACTACGTTATCTCCTCGCACGATCACAGTTCCAATCTTGCGTGCGACCGCCCCTTCTGCTACCTCTTCAGTTTTTTCGAGCACTAGGTTCATGTGTATATCATAACCCTGCAGCTCTCCCCGAAAGACCCTTCCGTCCTTTAGCTTAACTATGACAGGCCCATTCAGTGATTCATTCAGAATATCAAGCGGTCTCTGACCCATTAACCTCTCTCCAGCGATGATAACCGCAAAAGGCTTCAAATTCCAAACGTGCTCGTTGCATATTTAAACCTATCGGGATATTCTGTTGTGCATGAAGATAAAATCCAGGCATCACCTCAAGGGAAGCGACGCTCGGAAGGTAATTGCAAAGATAGAGCCCTTGCTGGACGATCCTTCTCGCCTGCGCAAATCATCGCTAGAGATGGCGATAAGCGACGAGGGGGTAGATCTCATCTTCGTAGATGGTCGGCCTTTGATGATGATTGTGGAAGAGCAGCCCTTCTTCACAGTTCTCGGGGCCATTGAACTCATGCCGAAGAAGAGGCTGGTAGTAGTAGATGCGGGCGCGGTACGCTTTGTGGTAAATGGAGCGGACATCATGAAGCCCGGCATAGTCTCTGCCGATCCGGAGATAGCCGTCGGCGACCTGGTGGTGATCGTAGAGGAGAGGTATCAAAAGCCTCTGGCCATAGGCCGGGCCATGGTAACGGGAACGGATATGAAAGGTGAAGGAAAGGCAGTCAAGTCGCTGCACCACGTAGGCGATGCGATCTGGAATGAGCTGGAGGAATGAAGATTGGAAGAAATTGGAGCGATGATCGGCAAGGGGTTTGGTGTCTGGAGGAGCAACTTAAACCTATGTATCCCTTTCCTTCTCAGCATATTTGTCTCCATGCTGATCTTGGTGCCCTTCCTGGCAGCGTTCTTTATGACCGCCATGCCCATGGAGGGCATGAATGTTGCTTCGCTGCAAAATGATGCAAAGATGCAAGAGCTGCTGGCTCAGATGCAAGGATCTTTGGGCGGCCTTGCGATGGACAAGATCCTGCAGATTGCAGTACTCTTCTTGATGCTGGTTGTGCTCTTGTCTCTGGTCAGTGCATTTTTCACAGCAGGGGCCATCGGCATGGCAAGGCAGGCTCTGGAGAAGGGAAAATCAGATACGAGTGCCATGTGGTCTGCCGGAAAGAAGTATTTCATTAATATGTTCCTGGCAACCCTGCTGATGGGGCTCTTGACACTGGCCGGGCTGATCTTCCTTTTGCCGGCCCTGGCGCAGGGGACGACGTCTTTGCAATCGGATCCGCAGGCAACGGGCCTGCTGGCAGTGGGCCTGCTCCTGTTCATCCTTTATGTTCTGGTCCTGTCTGTGATCCTGGTCACGATGCCTTATGCCCTGGTGGTGCAGGGCCTCGGGCCCGTGCAGGCTGTTTTGGAATCCACAAATTTTTTCAGGTATAATAAGTTTGATGTGGTAATTCTCTGGCTGGTAGTAGCGGCCTTGTCTTTGGGCCTGCAGATGATAGCAGGCGCATTTTCCACGGGCGAGGGGACAGGAGGCGGGCCCCTCTCAGCGATCACGGGCATTGTGAATCTGCTGGTTTTAGCGCCACTATCCAATCTCTGGTGGACAAGGCTTTATATGAATAGAAAGGGGATGCTAAAAGTCGATGAGGTGAAGGATCCGTGGTGAATTTTCCCAATTTGAAATATGCAGATCTTATTTTGCGCTTTCGGCAGTACACACTGATGCAACAGGCAATCATTGCCGGTATTATGGTTCTATTGGTATACATCCCGTATTCCTACTTTTTGTTGAATTTAAACATCGTAGAATCCCTCAGCATGGCGATATATTCAGCCATCCTGTTCATAGTAGTGTATTATATTACATCATCAATTATTACGAAGAAGAGCAAGCAGCTGGCAAAGCAATCCGTAGGGCCGAAGAAGGGACTTCGCAATAAATAAGTATAATTCTGCGGCCAGCACACAATACTTCTGGAAGGGTTTTGTTGATGGAGCTAAAGATCGTAGATATAAAAATTCCTGAGGGAGCGAATCTGATATTAGGGCAGAGCCATTTTATCAAAACGGCTGAGGATATCTATGAGGTCATGGCTGGCACAATTCCGGCTGCAAAGTTCGCCGTCGCTTTCTCCGAGGCCAGCGGCGACTGCCTGGTGCGTACAGAGGGCAATGACGAAAGCCTCATCGATGCGGCCCGGCAGAATTCTCTGGCCCTGGCCTGCGGCCATACCTTTGTAGTGCTGATAAAGGGAGCTTTTCCTATCAACGTCCTGAATGCCGTCAAGGCAGTGCAGGAGGTTTGCGGCATCTTTTGTGCCACAGCCAATCCCTTGCAGGCAGTCGTGGCGGAGACGGAGCTTGGTCGGGGAATTATGGGAGTCATCGATGGCTTTTCACCTCGCGGGGTGGAGACACAGCTCCAGGTAGAGGAGAGGCGCAAGTTGCTGCGGAGGTTTGGATATAAACTTTGATCTGGCTGTAAAAAACGGACGGGTTTTCACAGCCAAGGGCCAGATGAGCATAGACATCTGGGTCAAAGATGGACAGATAGCAGCGCTTGGCGGAGCGCACCAGGCCGAGGAGAGAATCGACGCGAAAGGCATGCTGGTCCTGCCCGGTGCCATAGATGCCCATGTGCACTTCCGGGATCCGGGGCCCAATTACAAAGAGGACTGGGCCAGCGGTTCGGCGGCGGCTGCCGCGGGAGGCGTGACCACAGTAATCGACCAGCCCAACACCATTCCCCGCACACTGGATGCTCGCTCCTTTGCAGAGAAGCTGGATATCGCCCGACATCGTTCTATGGTAGACTTCTGCCTTAATGGCGGAGCTGGAAATATCGATGAGCTGGCGGCAGCCGGTGTGACTGCCATAGGCGAGATCTTTTCCTATGAGCACAGCGATGAGACTTTGCAGAAAATATTTGCGGAAGTGGAGCAGGCTGGAATGCTGGCCAGCCTTCATGCCGAGGACGGATTGACCATAAAAGAGAATACCGCCCCACTATTGAGCCGGCATGATCCGGAGGTTTATTCGCAGGCGCGACCTGCAGCAGCCGAGGCGACGGCCATAGAAAAGGCGCTGGCCTGGTCGAATCGTCTGCATATCTGCCACCTCAGCTCGGCCCAAGGGCAGGAAATTGTAGCCCAGGCAAAGGGAAGAGGAAGAAATGTGACTAGCGAGGTTGCGCCCCACCATCTCTTGCTCAACATCAAGGACTACAAAAAACAGGGCTCCTACCTGAAGATGAATCCACCCCTGAGAAGCCGGGCAGACAACGATGCCCTCTGGCAGGGCCTGCGCTCCGGCACGATCGATATTCTGGCCTCGGATCATGCGCCGCACCTGCCAGAAGAGAAGAAGGAAGACATTTGGGAGGCGCCGGCTGGGGTGCCGGGCGTGGAGACTATGCTGCCTATGATGCTCTTTGCTGTTAAAAGAAACCTGATCAGCCTGGAGAGGCTGGTGGATGCAATGGCTTTTAGGCCGGCACATATCTTCGGCCTGGCCGGCAAGGGCTCCATCGATACTGGCAAGGACGCCGATCTGGTGATTGTCGACCCCAAGTCCATTTCGCAAATAGATGCCGATCGGCTACACAGCCGGGCGGAGTGGACGCCTTTCCAGGGAAGGGATGCAATCTTTCCTCAAATGACCATAGTTCGGGGAAACGTTGTCTACGATGGAGATTTCCCTGTCTCTCCTGGCTATGGCCGCTTTTTGGGACGGCCACGGATAATGCAAAAGGTTTTATGATGGCAACGCCATTATTTTGAACATGAAATCTGATTCATCAGGGAGCAGCGATCTGGAACGTGTGATCGGCAGGGCGGCCGTTGAGGCTGCCAGGATGTCCAGCCAGGCCAGCCAGGCGGCCAAGAAGATTCTGGGAGATGTGAGCAGCGAGATTAGCGAAGCCAGGAGCAGCGATCTTGCCCCCATTGACCTTATCGAGACGGAAGATGAGCTGATCGTTCTGGTGGCTCTGCCGGGTGCCAGCAAAGAGAAGATCGATCTGCGTGTGACGGAGGACAGCCTCTACGTCGATGCCAAGGCAAATCCCAGGGAGGGAAAATATCTGCGCAGGGAGATGGGCACAATGGGCTATAAGCGGGATATCAAGCTGCCCATAGAGGTCAAGCCGGAACAGGTAAAGGCCAGCTTCAAGGACGGTATATTAGAGGTGCATCTTCCCAAGCTTGTGGTCGTAAACGCGCAGAGGGTGCAGGTAGATTAGACACGTAAGCCCTCTATGCAGATCAATCTTTTTTGCGCGAGCAAGAGTAGCAACAATAACTATGACTTTTAGAAGAGAGATCGCTCTTGGCAATTATCACGGGTGCTCTGTACATTCTCCCACCGCTCTCTCGCTCAAATATGGCATGACTTGTTCCGCTCTGCCTGACGAATCTGACATTGCCTTGATTGAGAAGCTTGACAAGTTTCTGGCTCGACATGGGTGAGATCTTCTTAGACACTGGCACAAACCTCAAAGGTTATACTTTCTGAATAAACCCAGCTCGAAGACGGCCTCACGCACTCGACGTCATCCATGAGAAATTCGCGTAGAATGTCCACAGGAACGGATTTTATTTCATCTACCAGCCCTTCATCCTTAATAAAGGAAAGATACTCATCACAAGCTTCTTGCAGCATTTTCCTCGCCTCTTCTATGCTCTCTCCCTGGCTAGATACATTGATTTCAATGCATAATGCCACATAATAATCTCCCGATTTTTTTATTATTCCAGTAAGTCGCATTTCCTTTTCTGCCTCCTTGGTAACAATTCGCTGATTATCAAAGATAGATGCAAACTCATTCATCATCCTATTTATGTGATTCGCGATCTGCTGCATGAGGGTTGACGGAAAGGACGCAGGTACCTGGGAAGCAAATCCAGGCCCTTATGATGAAAGGTTTTGTCTGAAGTTATCTGGTGAATGGACACAAAAAAAGAAAAAGTCTTGAAATCAATATACACTGTCTAGGCTCTCCGTCGTCGTCACCTGGTAGGTGTAATTGATGGCCGTTTTCTGTCGCGGCGCAAGAGCCAGCTTCCATTTCAGGCTGGTGGCCGTGCTCTCGGCGGGCTTTGGCGTGACTGAGATTATCACTGCCTCCTGGGGAACTGTGTCTGTTACTTCCAGCGCTGCTACACGGTCCAGGTTGCTCTTGATCTTCAGATAGTATGTCCAGGTTTCAGTGGTCTCTTTAACTGTGTGATTTCTGGCTCCAGAGCCTATCTCCCTGATATTCTCGGTTATATTGTAGTCTGAAAGCTTGCTTTCCACCTTCAGATCTGCAGATGGGCCCACCACAATAGAGGCGTTGGTGCCGGCAGGAGTGTAGGGCATGTCGATGGTGGAAACATACTCGTCATTTCTGTAGAGCATTGCGCTTCCAGTCGGCCATGGATTTGTCAGGGTGTTGTTGGCCCGGATCTCCTCCTTGGCTGGGCCTTCCGTCTGGCTGGAGGCATCCCATGTGTAGATTCTCACCAGGGGCGACTCTTCCTCGAAGAGCGGGAAACCTATCTCCTTGTCCATGACCAGGTCTTTTCGCCCATCCAGCTCGAAGATGTAGAGCGTCTCCAGCTCGCCGGTGGCCGGTGCGGCTGCATAGTCCATGGCCTCAGCCAGGGGGGCAGCTGCGCCGTATCTCTGATTTATCTGGGGCGCGGCCTTGGCAAGAAAGGGCTCCATTCCCTGAGGCAGGCCGGCTACCAGCTTGAGCCGCACGTTCTTAAGATCCTCTCCGCCCTGGTTGCTGAGCACGGCATTGGCCTTCACCAGTACAGAGTCGCTAAGAAGGTGCAGGTCGTACACCGGCTCCCAGGTGGCGGCATTGTACATGAGATAGGAGAGGTCAAAACTTTGCGATCCCGGCGCGGAGATGTTCAGAGAGTAAACGGGATTGGCATCGTAGACCACTCTTTCCTGAGTAGCGTTGCTGACGGAAAGGAGCACTGAGCTTTGCTCGGCTTTTTCAGGAACGTTGATCACAAACTTGTGTACGCCCTCGGTCACATCCAGGCTTCCCGTTCGTTTCACTGCCATCAGGCCGTCCGGATAGATTGTGACGGAGTCTACAGGCAGGGTAATGGCTGTGGTAGCCTCGACCGACTGAGTGCTATCAACTGATGCCAGAGCTACTGGCAGGCAAAGCGATAGCATCAAAAGAACTGCAAAGGATTTCAAATTGACACCTCCTGATAAAATTGCATGCTAAGTGTATTATAACTTATCATGATATTCCTGCAGAAAAAGAGATGATTGCAGAGATCCGATATCTGCTAAATATTTTCAATTGTAAAAATAAAGCTCCGCATCAAGCGCTCTCTTGATGTTCTCAGCCCGTCTGAAGCCATGCTGTTCCCCATCAAATTCAACTAAGGCGACCGGCAGTCCTTTGGTACGCAACGCATCAAACATCATTATCCTCAAGGCCCTGGAAAATGATCACGGGGCACGATAGTCGCTCCGAGAAATAGATTGGAGAGCGCTTTCTATAAAGTTCGCGACGTTTTGGGTAGGGGCCTACCAGCCTATCAAGATATCGCGACTCGAACTTATGCGTCTGCTTCGTGAGAACTTCCAGATCGCTTATTCCGTAGTAGCTTGCACCGGCCTTGAAAGTGCTGCGGAAGGTGAGAGCGCCAAGCGTCGTGTAGCCGCCTGCACTACCACCGCGAATGATGAGCCGATTGCCGTCCAGATCTCTATTTCTTTATGCATTTTACGTAGATCCTGTAGCCCAGGAGATTAAGCCCCTTCCCAGGCTGCATCCGGCGCACCAGCAGGCGGGAGAGCCTCTCCTGAAAAAATCCCGGATCGATGACGGGCCGCCATCGGCTCATGAAGAGGTAGCCCTGACATGGCTTGAAGTCAAAGCCCCGGAAAGAGAGGACGGCAAATCCTGCCTCCTGCAGTGATTTCTGAAACTCCGCAGGCGAAACATATTCAGGGGGATTTATCCGTTCCCGGAAGAGATGCTTTCTGATCAGGGTGTAGTGGGAGACGCGAGAAAAGAAGTCCACCACCAGGATTCCTTCCGGTTTCAAAACACGATAAAATTCCTGCAGAGCCCTTGCTGCTGCCAGTGTGTTGGGCAGACAAGTGAGAACGCCGCTGCTTACCACCCGGTCGAAGGACTGGTCCTGGAAGGGAAGGCTGGTCACAGAGCCCTGCAAGAAGCCGGCCCGATCATCGTCCGCTGCCCGAAAAGCCGCCCGGCCCAGCATGTTGCCGGAGAAATCCATGCCAACGATCTGCAAAGCTGAACTTTTGCCTGTTTTATTTTTCAGGGCTCTCAGGAGCAGGTTCCCGTTGCCGCATCCGGCATCCAAGACCCGGCCCTTTGCCCCGGAAAAGCAGAACCTGGATGCTACCTCCTCGAAGTCTCCCATCATCTTCAAAATGAAATCGGGCGTATCATCCGGCAGGTCGCGCGCCAGCTTGAGGTCAATCTCTTCTCCACACCTCTTCTGGTCTTCCCAGAACTCCAGCTCCTCCTTCTGCAGGCGGCAGTCCATCCCTAAGGCACCTCCTCCAACTTTGAATGCTTGACACACGGGCAAATTCGCCCCAAAGCCATGAGGTGAGACTTATTAATAGTTTGCCTGTTTATAGAGTATGGCTTCAGAAAGGCGCAAAAATGATCTGCGAAAGTGCCTGAGGTGATTTATGATATCTAGCGTTCTTGTCATGGCGGCATACTTTGTACTCTTTGCCGTGGTACACAGCCTCCTGGCAGATCCCAGATTAAAGATGTGGGCGAGAAGCGTGCTCGGAAATGCTTTTGATCGCTGGCAGAGGCTGGCCTACAACCTGCTCGCTCTGCTCATGATGCTGCCATTTTTTATCATCCTGATCTTCCTGCCGGATAGAACATCCTACATCATTCCCGCGCCCTGGTGCTGGCTGATGGCAGGCGGCCAGCTCCTGGCAGCTTTGGCGCTGCTTCTGACCTTGCGCCAGACGGGCGTATCCTATTTCCTGGGCCTGTTCCAATTGAGGAGCTTGAATGGGCAGGCGAGCACAGAGGGCGGGTTGGTGACGGACGGCTTCTACTGCCACATCAGAAATCCTCTATTCTTCTTTGCCGCAGTTTTCCTCTGGCTCTCTCCCATCATGACCGAGAATCTACTGGCCTTCAACATCCTGGCCACTGTCTATTTTTACCTGGGTGCCCGGCACGAGGAGAGATCGCTGCAAGAGGAGTTCGGAAAGGAGTATGATGAGTACAGGAAAGCTGTGCCCATGTTCTTTCCAAGGCTCAGATGCTCGGGTGATATTTAGGACATTATGTGAAGACATTCTAGACCATGGATTCCCATACCGCTTTCTGCAGCATGGCAATTACAGGCAGCTTTATGATTATGGCCAGCTTTTCGCCGCTCATTGTGCCGATGACTATGGATGACCTGCCGTCGGCAATCATCAGGGCATCTATGCTGTTGCTGGTGCCGTCGATGATGCTGTCTTTGAAGAACCTCTCCGATCCCGCTTTCATCTCCAGGACCTCGAAGCCTGAGCCCTCGAACTTCTCTATTCTGTCAACCTTGATCTGCAAGCCGACCACTTTTTTCATTTCAGCTCTGTGCTCAATCAGGAGCTCAGGGCTTCTGCAGAAGACGATCAGCTCCTGTTCAACCTTGCTGAGAAAATCTCTGATCCGGTTCTTTATGCCCCACTCGCTGCGAACGCACCAAACCGGAGAGCTGCCGTGCGCCTCCAGATTGAGGCTCAAAAGCTCACTGGTGGACCGGTCGATGGACGCCACCAGCTCATCTCTCAGCCTTTCCATGACCCGATCCGGTTCAACAGCCCGGTAGTAGGTGGGTGAGCCCTGCACAAACTCCACAAAGCCCTTGCTGCCCAGATCTCTCAGGATGTCGTAAATCCTGGTTCTGGGAACGCCGCACAGTTCGTGCACCTCTCTGGCAGTAGCCTCGCCCATGCCCACCAGCGTGGCATATGCTTTGGCCTCATATTCTGTAAGTCCCAGCTTTCGCAAGCCCTCTACTATTCCTTCTTGCATTGTAACTCACTTCGTTACAACAAAGTTAAATAGATTGTTGCTGAATCATTATTGGTTTAGCATCCATCAGGCGGATTTAAATGACATACAAACATCCGGTCGATAGCAATCGATATGCCCATTCAGCAGTTGGGTCGTGCTTCCTTGTTTTAGCACTGATCACGGTCTGCCTTCCGTCTTCGCAGGCCATCGAGGCCGGTGCGCCCATTCCTCCGGAAAAGTTCGGGGACGACTACTACAAAGTATACGGAACACCCAATCTGACCGTCTCCCTGGAACGCTCTAATGTCGATCAGGGTGAGGAGACATCTCTCTTTTTGACGCTGACCAACCGGGGAAGGATAACCTCTTTCCAGGTAAATGAGGAGCCCGGTGCCAATAAAAGAGAGGAACTCTTAGCGGCACAAAAAGAGCAGGAGCTGGAAAAACAGAGAACCATCGCCCAGGATGTATCCCTCTTTCTTTTGGCCGAGAACGAGAGCGCCATAGACATAAAGCGTGCTGTGGCCTTTCCCGGCAACATTCGTGAAGGCCAGACGTCCGCCCGGCTGGAGTTTCCCATTGAAGCTTACAAGAATACAAAGCCCGGCCAATACCGGCTTGATGCCATCGTTAATTACACTTACCAGAGGGACGTGGCTGTGAAGGGGGATGAGGACCACCCGGAGAGCCCGGATGTCTTCTACTGGTATGACAGCCTCAGCCAGACCATTCCCATAACCCTGATCGTAGAGCGAAGAAGCAACGCGCAGTTTGAGATAATTGATGTCAGCCCCCCCTTCCTGGAGGCAGGCTCCAAGGATAATGTGATCAAGATTCGCATAAAAAATGTGGGCCATGATACTGCGAATGACCTGGTGGCCCGGCTTCGTCCGGAGAACGGCCTTTATGTGAGCGTGGACGAGTCGCCGATAGCGGCCTTGCCGCCGCAGCAGGAGGCGGAACTGCTCTTTAAAATGGATGTCTCCAAGGATGCCGTTTCAGGCAAAATGTATCAGCTCAAGGTTCTCTTCGAGTTTTCCGATAGCTATCGGGATGATCTATCCGACGAGGAGTTTGCCTATCTAAAGATCGAGCCGCAGAGCATAGGCCGACCGTGGGCCGCCGTCCTTCTCCTCGTTGTGCTGGCCGTCGTCCTGATCGTAGCAGTCAAGAGAAGAAGCAAGAGCTGAAGGGACATGGCAGGGAGGAGAATGATGTTGGGAATGCAGCCAGCAATTTCTGCGCGGGGTGTGACCAAAAGCTTCGGGCAGCAGCGGGCCCTGGACAACCTTACTGTTGACATTCCCTCAGGTGTGACCTACTGCCTGCTCGGGCCAAACGGTTCGGGCAAGACCACCTTCATCCGAGCCATCGTCCGGCTGCTGCACCTGGATGGAGGAGAGATGTCCGTCTTGGGCCGGCCAGTCTCCGAAGTTGATAAGATCTACTCTCAGATCGGTTACATGACCCAGCATAAGGCCCTCTATCCAGACCTGACGGTACAGGAGAATATGGAGTTTTATGCGGGGCTTTATGGCCTGAACAAGCAACAGAGAGTGACGAGGCTCGATGAACTGCTCAGAATGGTCGATCTCTTGGAGCACCGAGGCCGTCTGGCGGGAGCGCTCTCCGGCGGCATGTATCAGAGGCTCTCTTTGGCCTGCACCCTCATCCACGAGCCAGAGCTGTTATTGCTGGATGAGCCAACCGTGGGCGTCGATCCCCGGCTGCGGCAAACATTCTGGGAGTACTTCGAGAGGCTGACGCAGGAGGGCAAGACTGTGCTCATCACCACACACCTCATGGATGAAGCTGAGAAATGCCAGATGGTGGGCTACATGCGCGCCGGAAGGATGGCGGCCCAGGGTACGCCGGAGGAGATCTTGCGCCTGGCCGGGCTGCGGCCCCAGCTCAGGTTGTGGCTGGCCGAGCCGGAGAGGGACGCAGCTCTTCTTCGAGCAGAGGGTTATGAGATCGATGTCGTTGGCGGCGTTGTGCAGGTCCGTCTGGAAGGCCATGCCCAGATCAAAGATATCCTGGCAGCCGTCTCGCCTCTGGATATGAGGCTGGCAGAGCCCAAACTGGAAGAAGCATTCCTGCGCCTCTCGGAGGCGGCATGAGCCGCCCAGGCCTGGGCCGCGTCGGCGTTGTGGCCCTGCGTGTCATTCGCCAGCTCAAAAGGGACCGGCGCACCATCGGCCTGATCGTCTTCGCTCCCATCGTACTCATGATCCTCTTCGGCTATGCCCTCTCCGGAGATATGAGCGGTGTCACTTTAGGGCTGGTGGACGGGGGAGGCCATGCGGGCCTGCGTGAGCACCTGGAATCGATTTCTGACTTAGATATCCTCTACATAGGGTCGGAGTCGGATGCAGAAAGGCTCATATCGGAAGGGCTGCTGGACGGAGCCGTGATCCTGCGGCCTGATGAGGTGCAGGTACTGCTGGATGCCAGCAGCCTGCAGATCGCGGGCGCAATTTCGGCGGCGGTGCAGGCGGGAGCGGCTAAGGAAAAGGCCGGCCCGGAGACGGCCAACTTGCGAAAGGGATCGGAGAGCGCAATCGTAACGCGCTACATCTTCGGCTATGACCTGGAGATGATGGACACGGTGGGCCCGGCCATTTTGGGCCTGGTGGTCTTCTTCTTCACATTCATCAACGCCGCCATCGCCTTCATCCGGGAGAGGTCGCAAGGAACCTTAGAGAAGTTCATGGTCTCGCCACTCAGCCGGGTGGAGATGGTCTCCGGCTACGTCCTGGGCTTCTCTCTCTTTACCCTGCTGCAATCTGCCACCACTCTATTCGTAGTAACCGCTCTCTTTAAAGTGCCCCTGCGCGGCAGCGCACTCACTGCGCTGGCGGTTGTGCTCCTGCTGGGGGCGGGCGCTCTGGTCCTGGGCTGCTTCTTCTCCAACTTTGCTCGAAGCGAGTTTCAGGTGGTGCAGTTCATACCCCTCATCATCACGCCTCAGATTGTCCTCTGCGGCATCTGGTGGCCCCTGCAATCTGTGCCCGAGTTCATCCGGCCCTTCTCCTACATGCTTCCCCTCACCTATGCTGCTCATGCCCTGCGATCGGTGATGCTCAAGGGCGCTGGAGTCGCCGACATACTTTATCCCGACCTGCTGGCGCTGGGCATATTCTTCCTGATCTTCTTTGCGGCGGCGACGCTCATGCTGAGAAGGGAGGTGGCTTAATCAAAAATAGAACATGATAAACCATCGCTGCAAAAGGTCTTTATGACATCATTTGGTGATTGCTATAAGAGCCAAGATAGTTCTATTTATCCATCGGCATTAAATCTTGATCCCAATTTTATATCAAATTTCTAGCCATGCCCGCCTGCATTTCATTCATGTTTTTTACGATCTCACTCATCATTTGCCATAGCTGATTCATCTTTTGATCATTATTTTGAAAGGCACTTTCGGCTTCAGTTCGTGCATTCTTGCATGCAATCCATGGATATTGACCCGCCACACCAGTTTGAATGAAAGTTCCTTTCATCAATAGATCACCAGAAGATCCAGAAACCACACCGCTATATTTTTGAGTCCACTCATTAGGTCTTTCCCGAGTGAATTTAACTGTCCCATCTGGGGATATAGTTCCGCTTATAATATCCACCGGTTCCTGACCATTTGTCCGGATCATCATGCCAGAAAATTTAACTGAATTTTGCTGCTGCATGTCCAGCTTGAAATTAAAATCTGTATTTGCCACCATCGCCCAAGTGCCTGTGAGGTCATATTCGGCGGCTCCTATTCCTGCTGATGCCCAAAGCAATGTGGAAACAGCCAAAATTATTAACGACAATGATTTCATAGTATATTCCAACCTACAATATTGTTTAATTGAAATGAATAATGAAAAGGTTTGTGGTTGATCTTCAATTGGAATATTATTCATATGGAGTGCTTCTTTCTCGATACGGCAGAACTGCTGCATCGACGGGAAATCTTTTGCCCGGCCTTGCTATGCCATCAAGTGATCAGTATGCAGGGGCCAATTACTCCTCCCGATAGCCGAGATGACTGTGAAATGCTGGCGCTCAGAGACTTTTTCGGGGGCTTCCTAGTACAGCGAGGCCGAAATATAACTATGATTTCGTCCATTCACAACGATGGATTATCCCGTCATATTCATGGCCTTAATTAAGCCTCGCTGTACTAGCCACTTCCTGGCCTGGTGGCAAGCTTACTGCATGCCCAAGCGTTCCTTTATCGCTCGGACATCGGCCTGTACCTGTCTAAGAGTCATCCCATATCCTGGTTGAATGTCCTCTCTCAAGCCTTTAATTTCTTCGAACGTCGCGTCTGTGGTTTTCCGCACCGCTTTGATCTCATTCAGGATTTGCGGAGCCACGGAGGTATTCTTCCTTACTTCATACATGCTGTCTCTTAGATCAAGAAGTACGGGGATAGCCTTGTTCAATTGGACTGTGGCGCAGAACTGAGCATACTCTCCAATTTTCATGACTTCTCCCTCGAAGTCATCAAAGACTATATTTGACACTTCCGAGCGAGCGGGGCGCTCGGTCTCTACCTGGTTACAAAATGCTTTGATTGCCGCTTCGTCACCATCTGCAAAGACTACGACTTCTTGGCATTCGCTGCTTTTTATATTGTGTGCCTCGAACATTCTGATTCTGTTGGACATGGCGATGCCCAACAGGAGGTATCTGTAGCCCACGTCATGCACATTAGGACCGATAATCTTGAGTTTCAGTTTCATGTTCGTATCTCAGTATGTGTTCGTTGGGATATTTGGCTGTTTCCTTGAGTAACTGAAGGACCCAGATCAGTCGTCTCACGACCCGTCTCACGTCAGCTTGCTCTTCACCTTGGCGTAAAACCCGTCCCTGGCCGCCACTTTCACAAACCGCGCCGGGGTTTTGGCCTTGCTTATGACCACCTTATCCTTGGAAGATATTGTGGTCGAGCTCTGGCCGTCTACGACAACCAGTGCCTCCTTGTCCGGCAGCTTGAGCTGGACCTTGATCTCGCTGTCTCCCGGAATCACCCAGGGTCGAGAGGAGAGCTTGAAGGGAGCCATAGGGACCAGCACAATGGCATCCACCCTGGGATCGACGATGGGCCCGCCTGCGGACATGGCATAGGCTGTAGAGCCGGTGG
This sequence comes from Methanothrix sp., assembly GCA_049663825.1. GTDB lineage: Archaea > Halobacteriota > Methanosarcinia > Methanotrichales > Methanotrichaceae > Methanothrix. Next base: position 17,092 of record JBATEC010000235.1, read on the forward strand.
CAGTGGCAATGATAACCCCGTCCGCCCGGAAATCCTCCATGAGCGACCCGTCCACTATGATCTCAAACTCAATCATCTTGGCCGGGCTGGCAGTTAAAAAGGCGATCTCATTGGTAGCACAGGGCAGGCAAACGCCGTTAATGAGCAACTTCAGGCGGGAGCGTTCATCCACGTCAAAGCCCGACAGGAGCCTTTTTAGAGTCTCAATTGCGTCTTTCGGCTCCACATCCACCAGAAAGCCGAGCGTACCCATGTTTATTCCCAGAATTGGTGCCGGATCGACCATCTTGTGAATGGTGCGCAGAATTGTTCCGTCTCCCCCTACCGAGACTATGAAGTCCACCTTCTGCTGCTCCATCTCCGCTACGCTCGTGCCAGGCCTGCCGATTTGTAGTGCCAGATCCTCATCCACGAAGGTCTCTGTGCCCCTTCCAACACACTCGATCTGATCGATGAGCATCTTTGCCAGACGAGCCGACTTTGGCTGCTGCCGGGAGACAAAGCCGATCTTAATTTTGGCCGCCTCCTATGAGCTTGAGCAGCTCTGCGTGCTGCAATCCATTAGATCCAATTAAGTCCCTCTTCTGCCACATGTTGCAGTCCAATTGAAGCGCGTTTCCTGATCCGTCTGTGACCACTCCCCCCGCTTCCTCCAGGATGATCTTTCCAGCGGCGATGTCCACCACCCTCATCATGCCCCGCAGGTCCACGAAGGCATCCAGCCGTCCGGAAGCGACGAGCGCCATCTCAAGGGAGGTGCTGCCCAGGGTGCGAATGCGGCGCACAGTGTCGCCGATGGCCGCAATCCTGCCGGTATGGGGCCGCAGGGTGTAAGCGGAGATGCTGAAATTGGAGAGGTTCTCATTGGATGAGACATGCAGGCGGCCTCCCGGTCGAGCATATGCACCCCGGCCGGCCTCTGCATAGAAGCTTGTCCCGGCCGCCAGGTCGCAGATATAGCCGAAATGAAAATCGCCCCGGCTCAGGTATATCGATACGGAGTAGAAGGGAATGCCGGAGATGGCATTGAATGTGCCGTCCAGGGGATCGAGGTGCAGGAAATAGTCCGGTTTCTCGCCGATGGTGACCTCGCCGATCTCCTCGCTGAGCACCCTAAAGCTCAGGCCCGAGGCGCGCAGCGTGTCGAGAACTGCATTCTCTGCGGCCCGGTCGATTTGCTTGGTGGGTGTGCCGTCCGCACCCATCTTCACCATCAGGCCGCCGGCTGTCGTGCCTGCCATATCTTCCACTGCCGCAGCCACGGCTTTGGCTGCATTGTCGCACAGTATTTTTAAATCGCTGCCTTGGGAGGAAAGTCGCTCGCTCATCCCTTTCCCACAGGCATGCCCACTATAAAAGTTTCTCACTTGAGATTAAAAAGCTTTATTAAATGCCAGCTTGCAGCATGCTATCACGTAACAATCATGGAGGGATTCTATTTGATCATTGGTTTACCTACTGATACCTTTATTGGAGTCATAATTGTGCCCGTTGCTATCTCACTATTGCTCTTGATATGGGCTCTTCGGTGGTGATTGGCTTGGACTTTATTGGAACCATAATAATAGTATTATATTTTGTTGGCCTGGTGGCCATCGGAGCCATAGCCTCAAAGAAGATCAAGAACTCAGAGGATTTCCTGGTAGCAGGAAGAAATCTGGGCTTTTGGACCTTTACTCTACTGATTGTGGCCAGCATCTGCAGCGGCATGACCATCCTTGGCGTTGCCGGTCTCGGTTATGCCACCGGCTGGCCCAGCATCTGGGAGCAGATCTTCGTACCGCTCTCGGCTGCGGTCTGCATACTGTTCTTCGGAACCAAGCTGCACTCCGTTGCCTCCAGAACGGGCTACGTGACGGTGCAAGACTACTTCGCTCACCGATTCTACAGCCCGAGAGGCATTCGCGGCACCTCGGCGATAATCGGCGTCCTCATCTCCATCATCTACCTGGTGGGGCAGTACATCTCCATAAGCATGGTCTTGTCCTGGCTCTTCAAGATCCCCTATGAGTGGTCTTTAGTGATTGGAGCGGTCATTGTCATGGCCTACACCATCCTTGGCGGCCTTTACGCCATAGGCATGGCCTCCCTGGTGCAGGGAATAATGATACTGGCCGGAGTCTTGCTCGTGGGCCCGGTGGTCATTTCCGCCGCTGGGGGATTGGAGCACGTCAACCTTGTCCTGGCGGGCATAGATGTGAACATGACCCATCTCTGGTATCCGCAGGTGCATCCGCCCTACGCCAAGTACGCCTTCATGACGCCCGAGTATCTGGTGTCGTTCTTCTTCCTGCTCGCCTTCGGGCTGGCGGCAGCACCGCACGTAGTGAACAACGTCCTGGCGGCAAGAGATGTCAAGTACTTCAAGTGGGCGCCTCTGGCAGCTTTCGTCGTCTATGCCGTGATCATGTACCTGTGCAAGATCGCCGGATTTGCGGCTTTATCCATGGTCAGCGAAAAAATGATCGCGCTGCCCACTGGTGTCGCCAATCCATCAGACTACAGCTTCATTGTGGCAGCGGAGTATGTATTCCCGGCCCTTTTCGCGCCAATTGTGGCCATAATAGTATTATCGGCAGTCATGTCCACCACGGACCGGCTCATGCTGACCATCGGCAGCTACGTGAGCTGGGATGTCTACAAGCAGTTCGTCAATAAGGATGCCTCTGAGAAGTCGATCACCCTTCTCAGCCGGGTGGCCATTGGGCTTTCCACAGTCATTACGCTTTATCTGGCCTGGTCCAATCCTCCGGAGCTTTTGGCCTGGCTGATCTGGATGGCCATCGGCGTGATGCTGGCCTGCTTTGTAACGCCCCTGTTTGCCGGACTGTACTGGCGGCGGGCGACGCGCGAGGGAGCTTTAGCCTCTATGATCTTGGGGCTGGTGGGTGTATTTGCCTTCAGCTATTACGCCAAGTTCATCGCACCCATGCCCATGCATCCCAGCATATACGGATTTGCGATATCTGTGGCTGCTATGATTATAGTCAGCCTGATGACTAAAAAACCGTCCGAGAAGTTGCTGGACGAGACGAGCACCGGCATGTTCATCCGGGATCGCAAGAAGGCCTGAGCCGAAAAATCCGGCCAGGCGACTTTTTTTGACATAATACACCGCAGCTTGCTGCGCAGGATTGCCGCGGTTTCGCTCTTTCTCATGTTTCATTGATTGGTGTTTAGAATCAAAGGTTTCGGGGCTGCACCTCTAAGGCATAGGAGCGATAAGATCTAATATGACGAGGAGATAGTGAAGGGGCAGGGCCCGTGGTCTAGCTGGTTATGACATCGCCCTTACACGGCGGGGATCACGCGTTCGAATCGCGTCGGGCCCATAATTATCAATTGTTTTTGCTGTTCGTTAAAATTCAGAACACGAAAAGGGCAACGAGCCCCATCAGTACCGTTGGCAGAAATATTTTCGCGATCTCGTTGCCAAATTCCTTTGTCCCCAGCACGTAGGCTATGCAGAGTTTGACCAGGGTGTTGGTTATGGCGGCCAGGGTAATGGTGGTGACTGCCACGGCGGGAACGACCGTCGACTTGGCCAGAGAGGCCATGGTCAGAACGATGGCATCGACATCAGCCAGGCCGGAGACAATGCCTGCCGCATAAAGTCCCGCATCTCCGAAGTAAACGTTGGCCAGCTTGGAGATGATCAGCACAAAGGCGAAGAAAGCGCCGAACTTCAGTGCGGGTATGATGCGAAAGGGATCTTTCACCTTCACATCTTTTCCCTGTTGGGCATTCTTTCTGACCAGCAGGTAGGCCAAAGATGAGCCCACCAGGGTCATGAGCAGCAGATGAGGCAGAAGTGCGAAGAAGAGATCCCTGTTTACTAACAGCACGATGAAGAGAATTCTGGGGAACATGGTGCAGCTCGCGATGGCCGTGGCAAAGACTGCCGAGGGTAGTATCTTCGGGCTCTCCTTTACCTCCGCAGCCATGGAAGAGGTGACGGCTGTGCTGGAAACCAGGCCGCCTAAAATGCCCGTAAGGGCGAGGCCCCTCTCTGCGCCCAGGAGGCGAATCGCGACGTAGCCCGCGTAGCCGATGAGGCTCACCAGCACCACGAAGAGCCAGATCTGGCGGGGATTGAGCACCCCCCAGGGGCCAAGGGGCGTCTCGGGCAAGAGCGGATAGATGACCAGGGCGATTATGCCCATCTTGAGGGTATCGAGCAAATCAGTCTCGCTCAGCACTTCCACGTAGTGATGAGTTATTTTTCGCGTGGCCAGAACCCATGTAGTGATGATGGATAGGGCCACCGCCAGGAGAATGCTATCGGGAAATCCAGTCAGCATTCCCAGGGCAAAGGTGACGACAGCGGCTACGGCTGCAGTAAAATCGACTCTGCCCAGAGTGCTGATCGAAGACGCATATCCTACGGCTACGAGGATGGTGAAGGTGGCCATGGATGCGATGGCAAAGCCGGAGCCGAAATGGACTGCGAGAGATGAGCACAAAGATCCCAGCAGAGCGATCAAGACGAAGGTGCGAAGGCCTGCCACGCCCCGTACCTTATCCTCAACCAACCGGCGCTGGCGCTCCGTGCCGATGAGAGCGCCTATTAGCAGGGCGATGAGAAAAGGGTAGATATCGGCAAAGTCCATTGTGCATTTTTTGTTATTATCTGGTTAATAGACTTTGGCTTTCGATGCTGCATCGAGATAGTTCTCAGAAGAGCGGCCGAAAAATCCCGCGCGTGCGAACGTGCTTTGCCCGTCTCCGCGCGAAGACGGACCGCGTGCGGCGTCCTTGAAAGAAGAGGCTTATGCCTACCTAAGGTGGCGGCTCTCTCACAGGATTGCATAAGGTACCCACTGGTAGGTATCATTATCCTTCTTCAGATTGGCTAAGGTATAAGGCACATTTTTTAAATCACCAGCTTCATTTAGATCCATCCATCCAAATTCGCCTCGATATCTTCCGGCAACCACGGGAAATGCCTGCTTGAATGCGTTTGCATCATCTGAGCCTGTTACCAGATATGTATAAGCAATAATCCAAAGCGCATCATAATCATTGGCCACCAAAGAACTGGCCTCGCGTCCTGTTTCATTGAAGATTGCCTTCTTGATTTGCTCATATTTGGGTCCGGACATTCCCCCGTATACTGGAGAGAGGAAATGCACCGAAAACGCGAATTCTGATGCATTCTTATTCTGACTTACTGCCGCTGCAGAGAGATCGTTGCCGTACCACCTAACTTCAGAGAGCACTGGGTCACCGGCAGCTTGGGAAAAGATGGTGACGATTTCATCGAAAGCTGAAACATAGACTGCCACATAGTCAGCGCCGTTGCCATTAACAGCACGTCTCACCTCGGAACGGAGGAGATTCAAATGACTTGAGAAGTTCGTGGTCTGAGGATCGTAGCGCACAGCCTCCTGCATTATTCTGCCATCTCGCCCAAACTCACGCTTGGTGGCGTCGAGCATGCCATCGGCCCATAGATCGCTTCGAGCCAACGGAATAAGTACTTTTATGCCGTCCCTTTGTATCAGAAATGCCAATAAATGCGCCAAAGTGGCATCATCGGGTACGAGTCTGAAGGTCGTGTCGTTTCTAATGGCAAGAGAAGGCGCTGTGCTGGCACAACTTACCAGGATGATTCCGTTTTGATTGGCATATTCCTGCACATTGGCCAGAGATTGGCTTTCCTCAGGCCCTACCATAATACTTATTCCCTGTGCCTGCAGCGTTTTCAGGGCTTCGAGGGTTATGTAGGGGTCGGTCCGTGTGTCCTCAACGATCACACTAACCCGGATCGTTCTGCCCAGGTCGGAGAAGAGCTTGTTAATATCAGCCTCAGCAATCTCCAGTGCTATCTGAGCTGATATTCCGTAGTTGCTGCTATCTCCATGAAGGGGCAGAAGAGCACCGACGGTTAGAACACTTTCTGGCAGTTGCGGCGAGAGCGGAGAATTTTCTGCAGTACCAATACATGTGATCACTGCAATGAAAATCAGAGCTATGATCTGCCTCCTCATAATAATAACTCGTTATTATTATTTGGATTTAAGTTTAACTGCTTTGCATGCAATCTCATCCTGCCTGGATTGTCAGATATTTATAAGCCACTAACATCAGCCAAGTTTAAAAGCGATGCATATCATATCTATTCGAGATGGAACGGCAAAGAGCTGCGACTTGCATTTCTATTCTTGAGGAGCAATACGGCATCCCCCATCCTGATGAAAGGGATCCCGTAGATCTGCTGATCATGACCATCCTCTCTCAGAACACCAGCGATACCAACAGTTTGCGAGCCTTTGCCATCTTGAAGAGTGCTTTTTGCACTTACGAGGAGATTCTCGCAGCACCAGTAGAAGCTGTGGCAGATGCGATTCGCGCGGGTGGCCTGGCGGATATAAAGGCCCGGCGCATAAAAGAGGCGCTTTCCAGAATTAAGCAGGATGCAGGGGCGATCACCCTCATCTTTCTGGCGGATCTGAAAAAGGATGAGGCCATGGCATATCTGCTTTCCCTGCCAGGCGTGGGGCCCAAGACGGCGTCCGTGGTGCTCCTATTCGCCTTTGGCATGCCCTTCCTGCCTGTGGACACGCATGTCTATCGCGTCTCGCGCCGGTTGGGGCTGCTGGCCGAAGATGTCAGGCTGGAGAAGGCACAGCCGATTTTAGAGCGGATCGTTCCTGCTGAGAAGTATCTCTCCTTGCATTTGAACCTGATAACGCACGGCAGGCTCATTTGCCGGGCGCGAGGGCCAAAACATGATGAATGTTCCCTGCACTGTTGGTGCGACTATTACTTGCAGGGCCAAAAGCCTTAAATGATAGTAAAAACCACCCAAAGTCCGCGCTCCTGTAGTGTAGCTCGGCCAATCATGAAGGACTCTCACTCCTTCGACTCGGGTTCAAATCCCGACGGGAGCATCATTTTTACCGGTCAAAATTCCGTTTTTGGATGCAAATTCCATGTAAATAAAACCAAGTTTCAAGGATTCTTGGTTGAAGTGGGTAATAAAAGCACCTAATTTTTCAAATAGTATGAGTTTCATTTATGGTTAGTGATGAGCAAGAATATTGGGATCTGAGGGAATAAATCATGAAAAGAAATCGACTATATCCTATAATATTAATATCCGTTTTATTGCTGTGTTGTTCTGCAGTTCAAGGGACAGCAGGAAATAACCTGCGGATAGAGGGACCGGATGGCTGGACAAAACATCTGGAAGTTGCCCAGGGATCAACCGCTTTTCTCGTGGTGCTAGCTGCAAAAGAAGGTGACGGCACACTTTATGATCAATATCCGGATGGAAGCACTCATAACTACAGCAATCATTTCCTGGGTTACGATCGTCTGCCTTTCTATGCAAATACTGCGGGCAGACACGTATTGTCCTATGCCATAAACGGTAAGGAGAGCAACCCTGTGGTAATAGATGTAAAAGGCACTTATGTTATGCCTCAAACGAACATTCGCGCACCATCTACCACTGCCCGCATCATACCCCGTGTCGCGCCTATTTCTCTCTCCAGCTGGGTATCGAGCGATCCAATGATGCTTCAGTACTATCCCGTAGGTGCTCATATTATGAATTACCAGAATGGAATTATCATTCCAAAATTTGCCGCCCAACATCATTTTGGTAAGGATTTCTCGTTAGGGACGATAGACAGCAACTATCCGGGCACACCATTCCTGACCCAGTTTCTTGCTGATCCGTAATTGGTTTGAGAGCAGGCGCAGTTTTGGCCCGCCCATTTTTTCTTGGCACTCCGATTAGATAAAAGGCAAATTTTTCATAAAATCATGTGCACGGCAGCCAGTCAACGCTGATGGCACCGCAGGTCGAGTTGCCCCAAAGCTGGATGAACTTCTCAATGGAAAAGACTCCAGTCAGGTCCTCGACAGATCTGCCGTACTCAGCATGGCGGCCTTTCAATTGCAGGTCGGCGAGCGGATCTCTGGAGAGCCAGCCTATGTGGGCCATGCCGATGACGTTCGAGTTTATATTGGCCTCAAGAACGCCTGTACAACAGGGCACGGGCGGATATTGAGCTTTGAAATAACGTTTTATTTCATTGTCTTCTGCCTCAAAAGAGAACCATGCGTTTTCGTTCTTATAATTCCTAGTCTTGATCTCAGAGGTTCTTTGCAGGTGCTCGGCATGGGTGTACATTTCGGTCATAACCGCACCGATCCTGTAGTTTTGCACACACAGCTTATCTGCCCATTTCTGGTCGTATGTGCCGGTCTGGTAGGAGACGGGCATATATTCGAATTCTGCCTGCTTGGTGTAGTTGATATAATCCATGGGACCAAAGCCGGTTGGCCATTGACGATACCTGAATTTGATGTGATAAGGGAGGAAGTCATCCCAGTAAATCGGTGATCCCCAGGGCCCGAAATCTCCGTAGTAGTCTCCAATAAAATCTGACCAATCCGGCTCGTCGATATCCTTCCAAATGGATAATTGCACAACGGAAGAACCGCCACATCTGCTGCCGATCTGTCTTTCCGCTTCCAGCTCGGTCTTATCGGCGATAACGTTGCCGCTGCCTGATTCTTTTTCAACAAGCTTGGACCCATTAAATCCATTCTGAGTTGAAATGATCTTCTCAACGTTTTTGTATCCTACGCCCTGTACTGATGCCTTCTCGTACATATAGTTGGCAGCACCGACCGTTCCGACCATAGCAACAGCCAGTACTATGCCCATTAGTAATCGCCTATTCGTTTCATTCCCTCCTATGAATTGCTCTCTGATGACTCAATGATAATGTTTGATGTTGCCTATTGTATGTTAAAAAGCAATTATTTTGCCAGTAGATCCCGCGCACTCCTGCACATCATGCTCCCACATCTTTGCAGTTTCCCCGCAAAAGGCAGACGATTCCTGCTGCCAGAAGCACGGCAATGATGCCAGTCAGGAATATGCCGTCGAAGACTCCGGCTCCGCCGATGGAGAGAACCAGTGGCTTGGCCTGGTGCAGCTCCAGCGGCGATAGGGCAGGCAGTATTCCGGGGGTAAGCAGGCTGAGCAGGTCGGCTCCAATCAGCGTTCCCAGGGTGCCGCTGATGTAGGCCAGGGGCGGAGCGCGGCGAAAGCCGCCCGCCAGGAGCAGACCCATGGCTGCGGCCAGAAGGGGCGAGAGCCAGACAGGCAGGACGATGCCCTCGCCGGGAACGGCCTGTGCTGCCCAGTAGGTGATGGCTGCTACCACGGCCATGCCCAGCAGGGCCTTTTTGAGGCTAACCTGGCCGCGCAGGAGAAGGTGGGCGGAGACTAGCAGGGGAATGATGCATCCACCCAGGTTGACGGCCAGGTAGAGAGGATGAAAGGTGGTGGAAATGTCCTGATTGCTCAGGCTTATCAGAGAGACATACCAGTCCGGATAAGACGAGATGGGAGTGCTGATGAGCTGAAAGTCCACCAGGCTTCCCAGAATGGAGCCGAAGACGGCCAGGGTAGCGTGCCAGTGGGAAAATCCCACCATCTCAAAGGCCGTTTCGGAGAGGCGGAGAAAGAGGTAGATGAAGATGAGAGGCGCGACTAAGATCAGCAGCATGACGACGATTGTCAGTGGCAGGAAGAGAAGTTCGAACAAGCGTTAGCACCCGCAAATGAGTTATCTGTGGTAGTTAATAGAGCTTTGCAGGGTGTTTTAAGATGACAATTCTTACCGGAAGCGAGGCCCAAAACCTCGTGCAGTCCATGATCGACCCAGATACGCAGACGCAGATGTGCGGCATGGAAATGACGCTGCAAAGGATTGAGCGCTTCACATCTGCCGGAACGGTAGCCTTTGATAACATTGAAAGAGTGCTGCCAGAGACGGAGCCTTTGGATTTCGGCCCGTCTGGCTGGATTGACCTTGCCGCGGGCTCTTACCTTGTGACATTCAATGAGATCGTGAGCATTCCCAGGGATGTGGCCGCCCTGGCCCGTGCCAGATCCACGCTTCTGCGCTGCGGTGCCACTTTAGAGACGGCCCTCTGGGACCCGGGCTACAGGGGACGCAGCCAGAGCCTGCTGGTGGTCTACAATCCTCTGGGACTGCGTCTGAAGAAGAACGCCCGGCTGATGCAACTGGTATTCGTGCGGCTGGAAAAAGAGGCGGAGAAGGTCTATTCTGGAAAGTACCAGGGAGAGAACATCTGATAGCAGCTCAAAAAACGAATGGGTAAAAAATTAGAGAACGGCTCTGGCCTAGCTGATGGTCAGAGTCCTAATGGTTTGGGTAGTATTATTATGGTCAAATAGTGATACAATTACCGCAAAGTTGGGCCCATCCAGGTTCCAGACAGCCATATCGTAACTGCCTCCCAGTTTCTCAACGCGTTCATCATTGGTGCTCAGGGTATGGACGGTCACATTTCTGCCCTGGATATCTACAGCCGTCCAGTTTCCGATCTCCACAGCACCATCAGCTTCCACCGCAGAGATGCCTCCAATCAGGAAAATCTCAGAGAGCGTACTGGGGCTCATCCTTGCTAAGGTATCATCATAAACGCTCATTAGGGAGATGAATGCCGCACCAGGGGTGGCGGTGTTGTTGATGATGAAATCCTGGCTGACCATTCCTTTTTCGCTGGCGTTGAATTCTCCTCTGGAAATCTCAAAGCTAGGACCGAGATCCATGGAAAGTGTCTTCTCCGATACGGTAAGCACTTTTGATTCGAGAGCGAAGCCTGGCAAGGCCAGGCAGGCCAGGAGAATAATGGCCGATATAAGGGCAGAGATTTTCTTCATGTTATCAACTCTATTGTGTGGATGTTTAGATCGGTCCAAAAGAACCGCTTAAACAAGCATATTCTATTTTATCGATCAATTCTTGCTTATCTTTAAACTTAGTGATGTTTTCTATTATTATTTGGAAAAATGTCCTTGCATATCTCATAAATATTAATAAGGTATCCATATCTTCAATGCGTTGCCCATGGTGGATGAAAGAAGATCTCAATTTATATATTTTTATAACATTTTCAATTACATTTTTTCTCTGTTCAACAGTGTTTCCTATTAAATAAGCCATCCTTTTACTAATATTTTGTTGGATTGGCTCATTATCATCTTTTAAGAGAATTGATTCTATGGCCACAAGTATATAAATTAGCTTATCTGCAACGTCCTTTGCTAGTGGACATCTAGAATATATAAATATAGAGTCAAGAACTTGTTCTTGGAACTTTGTCTCAGGACCACTAGCGAGTATTTCACTTAATAAGTCCAATCCGCTCGATTTGATCCTGGAAATGGCATCATTACTTAAAGCCGATGCAATTCCAGAATTATCAATAAGCCCTTCGGTTATAGATAGTAGTTTCGCATCATTCACAAGAAAATATGTGTAGCAGTCGATATGCTCTTTCCCGAGAAGAGTTATATAGGTATTTAGCCTCGGATGAACCGCTGCTGGAGAGAAAATTCTTAAAATACTTAACGCTTTTTCAGATTCTTCGACCGCAATTTCAAAAGCACGTATCGGCTCAGCATTTAACCTAATTGTAGCTGCAGAGATTCCCTGTATTTTTTTCTGATATCGCGCCATGAAATCCGTTTTCGTTTGCTCTTTGTTGCAGATCCCTTCACCCCAATGATCCATCCATTGATCTAGCACTTCTTTTGAAATCGTTTTTAGGATTACATTTCCGATTCTGAGATCAGATTGAATGAACGTCTCTGCAATCGGAATCCATATTTCCAGATACTTTAGCTCTTGTTCGCATTTATTTAAAACGCAATCTACCATCGAGTGAGTTGTTTTTCCTAGGTATTTTTCTTTCATCCAATCAAATATTGCATTCTTTAGAAAAGAGACACTAACGAATGAAGATAATTGCCTTGTTCTTTGCATATTTTCAGATAACTTCAAAAGATCTTGGTAACAATCTAGGCGTAATCCGATTCTATTCCCATTGTGGTTAAAAAAACGTCCATTTTCATTCCCCGTAAAGTCTGTTGAAGAAACAATGATGTCACCTACAATATCTTCCTCGGTGATAGTTGAAGATATAAAGTGATCAGGATGAAATGAATGCGTATTCCTAGGTATTGATTTAATATTTATAATAATAAATTTTCCCACTAACGATTCAGCCTTATCATTAAAATTCGTAACGGCCTCCGGGTGCAATATTAATTTCATTGATAAGTCCATTCTCATAAAATTAATATAATCATTATTGGCTCCATACCCCATTAAAAATATAATATGATCAAATTTAAATCGCTTGGATTTCCTCTTTTGTAGCGATCTTGACGTCCTTCTCGCTCAGCACTTTCCTGGCCTTGGCGATGTCGTCCACCCGCAGGATGAGCATGGCACTCTGTGCCTTGGCTGTGACGAAGGCGTAGGCGTAATCCACATTTACGCCGTTCTGTCCCAGTGTATTGACGATCTCATAAAGCCCGCCTGGAGTGTCCTTCATCTCCACGGCCAAGACATCGGTCATGGAGACCGTGAAGGCATTTTCTTTCAGAACCTTGTAACCCTTCTCCGGATTATCCAGGACCATGCGAATGACACCGAAGTCGCCTGCCTCGGCAATGGTCAGAGCCCGAATATTCACACCAGCATTTGATAGCGTCTTGGCGACCTTGGCAGTTCTGCCCGGCCGGTTCTCCACAAAAAGGGAAATTTGTTTGATCTCCGACATTTTGAAAGCCTCCTACACCTTTCTGTTGTCTGTTACTCTCTTGGCCTTGCCCATGGAACGGGGGATGGTGCCGGGCTCAACCAGATCCACTTCTGCGGCTATGTTCAGCACGCCTTTTAATTCTTTTGAGATTTTCTTCTTAAGCTTAATCAGGTCTCCGATCTTATCGGAGAAGCCTGCCTGCGTCAGCTCAACGCGCACCGTCATCATATCCAGCGGACCTTTGCGGTCCACCAGGATCTCCCAATGGTCTCCCACCTCGAATATGTTCATCAAGACCGCCTCCACCTGGCTCGGGAAGACGTTGATGCCGCGAATGATGAGCATGTCGTCCGTTCTGCCCAAGATTCTCATGATCCGGGGGTGAGTGCGCCCGCACTCGCAAGGCTCACTGTTCATGATTGTGAGATCGCCTATCCTGTAGCGGATGAGGGGCAGTGCGAACTTGTGCAGCGTGGTGAAGACCAGCTCCCCCATCTCGCCGTCCGCCACGGGCTCGCCCGTCTCGGGGTCGAGTACTTCGGTCAGGAACATATCAGCCCAGACGTGAATGCCCTTCTTGACATGGCACTCCGTGAACAGTGGGCCGGAAATCTCGCTCGTGCCGTAGATATCATAGGCGTTGATGCCTGTCGCATCCTCAATTCTCTTTCTCGTCTCCAATGACCAGGGCTCAGCCCCGAAGATGCCCGTCTTGAGCTTCGTGTCCTTCTTGATGGAGATGCCCATCTTCTCCGCCACCTCCATGATGTGAAGGAAGTAGGAGGGCGTGCAGGCGATAGCAGTGGTGCCCAGGTCCTGCATCAGCTCGATCTGCCGTTCCGTGTTGCCTGTGCCCACCGGCAGCACTGCTGCCCCCATGCGCTCTGCGCCGTAGTGCAGGCCCAGGCCGCCCGTGAAAAGGCCATAGCCGTATCCAACCTGCACCACATCGTCGCTGTCAAGGCCAATGGAGGTCATCGCCCGGGCCAGCGACTCAGACCAGGTATCGATGTCGCCCTTGGTGTAGCCGACCACGGTGGGCTTTCCCGTAGTACCGCTGGAGACGTGGTAGCGCACCACCTGGCTCTTGGGGGCGCAGAACATGCCAGTTGGGTAGTTGTCCCGCAGGTCCACTTTCCTGGTGAAGGGCAGCTTGGAGACATCGGCCAACGTGCGGATGTCGCCGGGCTCCACGCCTGCCTCTTTGAATCTTCGCCGGTAGAACGCGGAATGATCGTAAACATATCGCACTACGGATTTGAGACGATCTTCTTGAAGAGCATGCAAGTCCTCAAGAGGCATGCGCTCAATATGCGGATCCCAGTAACCGGACATTGATGATCAACCTCATGCCTTGAATACCCAGATGGATAAAAAGCAATCGATTCTCGCCTCACATTTTCTCAGGTTCCGAAGGTACGTATGTCGGCTTCTCCAGTTTATGAAGCAATGTCTCACCAGCAGGAGTGGTTTTATAGACACCTTTTTCCCTTCCGGGACCCGGTCGTGAAATTTCAGCCACTCTACGAACTCGCTGGCCTTCTTGAAATTGAGATGTCTTTTATAATATCCGGTGTAGAACGGTCACATTTCGACTAAATAATAACATAATGATGTTCAAATTCCTGCAAACTATAATTAATGGAACTACTGCAGATTGTCGAAATGAAAAAAATAGCCATTCACACTGTTGCCCTTTGGCTAAAATCGACAAGCGCCATCAGAATGTCCTTGTCCTGGAGCATCCCCGTCAGCTTTCCGCTGGATGTGACCACAGGCATCTGGTCGATTCGGTTCTTGTGCATTATAGCCGCACATTTGCTAACCTCATCTTTTTTATAAGCCGTGATGGGCGGCACCATAGCCTCAGAGACAGGAATATTTTTCAGCTTGATCCGCGAAACAGTATAATACTTGCTGATGGTCTGCATGACCCGGTCCCACATCCAGGTGTCCTCTCCATCATTGGCGGACATATCAGTCTTCTCGACAGTATCCTCGATGACACTGGTCTTGATTAGATCGCGGTCAGATATCATGCCCACCAGCTTGAGGCTGCTATCGATGACGGGGCAGGCCTCCACTGCGGCAAACTCCATAATCGATCCGGCCACAGCCAGTGGCATCTCGCTCCAGAGAACAACGGTCTCCTTCTCCAAATAGGATTCGATACTATCTTTTATTCCCAGGTCAGCGGCCTCCCGGACGATATCGGCGACTGTGATGATGCCCACCAGCTTTTTGTCTTCCACCACAGGAAGCCGCCTTATATCGTGCTTGATAAGCAACCTTGACGCCTCGACAATGCTCTTGTCCGGAGTTATCACGACCGGATCGCGAGTCATGAGCAGAGCCGTCTGGTCCTCTTCGCGATTGCGGAGCAAGTCGGTCCTGGTTATCATGCCCACGACATCGTCCTTTTTAATCACAGGAACGCCGGAGACCTTGTGGTCCTGCAGCGTCTTCAAGACATCGTCCCTGCTGCCGGGGATGGCGACATGAGCCACATCCCGAACCATTACGTCTCTAACGAGAATGCTCAAGTCCTCCCCCTCGGAATTGTCAGTACTGGAATCTTGGAGCTTCTTACCACTTTTTCGGCCACACTGCCCAACAGGAACTTATCGAGACCGGTGCGCCCCACAGCACCCATGATAATAATATCCATGTCTGCTGACTGCGCATAGCTGATGATCTCGCTACCCGGACTTCCCTCAGCTACAACACCCTCATAGGCAACGCCCATGTCCTTAGCCAGCGCTTCCACCTGTTTCAAGGCCTCTTTTCCTTCTTTGAGCAGAAGCTCTCGGATGCTGAATAGTAACATATCATCCGGCAGATGGCTCGTCCTGTTGGTGTCGGCCACATAGATCGCAGTGACCTTTCCACCGGAGATCTTTCCCAGCTCCAATGCCACCTTGGCTGCATTGTATCCGTGCTCTGATCCGTCGGTTGCAACTAGAATCTTCTCAAACATGATTAACCTCTAAAAGATAGCTATTATGTCAGACGGCCCGGCCCTTCTTACAATGCTGGAAAGAGGGGCCATAGACCCCCACATATTATCCGATTTTTTATCGATAACCATCACTCTTGCCTCTTTTCCTTCCCGAATGGACCCAAGCCTCTGATCAAGACCTGTTATTTTAGCACCATTTAGCGTGCACATCTTAAATACCTGTCTATCGTCATGCAGCAGAGCCTTACTGATAAAATGCATCTCATCAAAGATGTCCGGCGAGTTCATCATAACGTTATCTGTTCCAACGGCAATTGTAATGCCCAGCTTTACCATCCGGTTCACATTGGGTAGACCTACGCCGGTCACCAGATTGGATCTGGGACAGACGACGACAGGAAGGCCAAAGTCGGCCACATCCCTCAGATCCGCCTCGCCCGCCCGGTTCATATGCACCAGGAAATCCGGATGAAGGGCAAGAGCATCGCCGATATCGTCATTACCGGCTTCGCCTGCATGCACTCCCACCGCCTGGCCGGCTTGGCGTGCTGCTGCCACAGCAGCCAGGAGTTGGTCTGGATCATGGTCCCGGGTGCTGCTTATCCCCAGGCCCCAGCAGCTCTCCGGGATATTTATCTGACAGGGGCCTGGCCGTCCCAGGATTTTAGCAAGAAGAGGCAGACCGCGCACGGCTTCTTCCAGCATGCTTACGCCCTCAGCACCCCCCTCCCGGAAATCGGCAAATGCACACGTACCCGACGAAGCCATCAGTTGCAGGCTTCTTCTCATGCCCTCCAGAAGAACAGCGCGCGGCACTTGGGCCAGCATTCGTGCCTTCAATCCACCTGGACCGACCAGCTCAGAGAGCGGCAAAAATGGAGGGTCCTTGAAGGCAGAGTCGCCCACATGGACGTGTGCGTTCACGAAGCCTGGGCAGACAATGCCCTCATAGTCAGCGTCTACATGCTCTGAGCCAAACTCCCGGATGATGCCATCACGGATGCTGATGTAGCCATCCTGTGGTGTAAAATCATCTCCATAGATTATGGTTCCTTGCAGCAGAATCTCGCGTGCTTGAGGCATACCATTAAAATGGGCCGGCAAGCTATTTAGCTCCTCTTTGCCTATGAGAGAAGCATTGACCAGGCCCTTCGTATTCATCAATAGCGCCATGAGCGCAGACGGCAAGATAAGCTCCTTTGAGCGCAGCCAGGTGAGAATCTCCGGTCAGGCGGACAAAGCCAGGGTCGACCTTCTAAGGGCGGAGAGCAACGCGGTCATGGTCGGGGTGGGAACGGTGCTGGCAGACGATCCCAGCCTGAGGGTGAAGTCGGTAAGCTCTCGCGAGGCCAGACGAAAGAGGGGGCTGCCGGAAGACCCGCTTCGCATTATTGCCGATAGCCGGGCAAGAACGCCTCCTTTTGCCAAGGTACTGGGACCGGGATGTCTCATTGCGGCCACAGGCTCTGCGCCGCAGGAACGACTGGATAGGCTCGCCTCAAAGTGTGAGATAATAGTATGCGGGAATGAGCAGGTCGATCTGACTGAGTTATTTTCCCGGCTTTTTGATAGGGGCGTCAAACGTCTCATGGTGGAAGGAGGAGCTACGCTCAACTGGTCGCTGCTCAAGCTTGGCCTGGTGGATGAGCTTTATGTCTACATCGGGGCGATGCTCATCGGAGGAGAGACGGCACCTACACTGGTGGATGGACCGGGCTTCAAAGAGCATTTTCCCAGGCTGACCCTAAGCTCTGCAGAGCGGCTGGACGAGGGAGTGCTTCTCAAATGGAGCCTGTCAAGCGAGCTGCCCTGAAGATTAAGCCTACTCCTTTTTCACCACAAGCACGGGAATACTGGAGCTTCTAACCACTTTATCGGCCACGCTGCCCAGGAGAAACCTTTCCAGGCCAGTGGCTCCGATTCCGCCCATGACGATGAGGTTCATATCGCCTTCTTTTGCGACGCGGATGATGTCCTCGGCTGGATAGCCCTCCGTGATCTTTCTGGTCACGGCGATGCCGGCAGTCTCCGCAATCTTTTCTACTCTTTTTGTGGCCTCATTCCCCTGATTTTGCAGATTGCTTCTTATGCCTGCGATCAGGTCGTCGGCAACCTTTGAGACCAGGTCCCCCAGAGGGCCATACTCCTTGCCGATATCCACGACAAAAAGAACTGTAACGGCCGAGCCGTAGAGCTTGGCCATTTCGATTCCCGCCTCTGCGGCCCTCTCGCTATGCTTGGAGCCGTCGGTTGCAATCAAGATCCGTTCAAACATGATTTCTCAGCTCCTCATGAACTTGTCCCAGCCCTGGTAGTGAGTCTTGAGGACTGTGCAGATATTCTCCATCATCGCGAAGGGAATGCCCACCACTACCGCCTCATCCGTCAGGCCGGAGTTTTTCGCAGATCCGTCGCAGCCTAAAGAGATGTTAACCTCTCCTTTGAGGTAGGGCGAGGCCGTGGCATCCACGCAGAAGGACTGGATTCCAGCGGTATTGAAGCTGGCCCGGCCTCCCTCCTTGAACATGACGGCCTGCACAATTCGCCGGGCGCTGAGCGGATTGCCCACGAATATCACCACATCGGGGTTCATGACCATCTTGTCCAGAGGGGCCACGTAGGTGGCAATCGTGCTGCCGGGAAGAAGGCGCGGCATGTTGGAGGCGATGCTGCTGCCTATATCCTTGGTCTCGCACTTATGCAGCTTGTCAAAGTACAGAGATCCAGAGGCAATGTTTTCCGGGCACTGCATAATGCCCAGGCCCGAGGCTCCGCCCTTGCATCCGTGAAATTCGGCCCGTGCCAGGAAGCTCTTTCCCTCGAGCCTCGCTCCCTGGATCATGCCGCAGTAGTGAATGGGCTTCTCCGCGGACTCGAGATCTTTTGGAATTTCCGCTTCGCTTTTAAACAGTTTTACGCCAACGATATTGTCGCGAATTGCCAGTGAGGACTTCAATATGTCAGACATCTCTTTAAGATTCATCTCAATACACCGCATAGTAGGAGGACCGGATGGCATTTCCCACTTGCGCTCCGCTGCAATGGCGAAAGATGTGATGGGGGGTAATTTTAAGGAATTTGATGGATTGTCAGGAGAAAATGCCGGAAGGAATATGAAAAGATACAAATATCCAGCGAAAATATATGAAGAAAAGAAAAAAAGATATTTAATCTGCCTGGGACTCCTCCGGATAGCGAGAGATGATATTGCCTGAAGCATCCGTTAAGGTAGCCACATCTCCATCATTGTTCCAGATGGATAAGCTGCGGTTCCAGAAGAGATCTGCAGAGGTGTCATTTCCCATCCCCGTGCGAATCTTGGCCTTGGCCCCTGCACCCAAGCTGAAATCCGGGAACTTGTAGGTGTGATTTTGTGCATCCTCCAGCGTCCAGCCGGCCAGATTGACATCCGCGCTCCCCAGATTGGATATCTCCACCCATTCATCAATCAAGTTCTCTTTCTCCGGGCTGGGAGCAGCAAAATTGGCATTGGTTATGGCGATACCGCTCTCTGCTGCGCCCTGCACCAATGCCGCCCCCAGAAAGATGACGGCAATGGCGATCAGCGCCCCTGCAAATATTCGGTTATTCATCTTTATTTCTCCAGATTTGCTTTTCAGCAATTTAGTATTATTAATACTTATCATACTTCAGTAATATAAATTTTTCTAAGGAGTTGTGTTGCTGCAAAGTTGATGGATTATAATAGGAATAAAA
This sequence comes from Methanothrix sp., assembly GCA_049663825.1. Taxonomy (GTDB): domain Archaea; phylum Halobacteriota; class Methanosarcinia; order Methanotrichales; family Methanotrichaceae; genus Methanothrix. The sequence continues at coordinate 36,374 of JBATEC010000235.1, forward strand.
TTAATCGTCTCGCTGCCCGTCGAATCCGCGGACCCGTGCCACCGAAGACTGGTCGTGGATGGCGAGCCAGGGCGAACGGCAGCTTTGCCAGCCCACCTCCTGTGCGCCAACCGAATATATCAGTTGCAACAAATACGAAACCCATGGAAGACGATATAATTTATGAGAAGGCAGTTGAAATACTCAATCCCGGCCGGCTTTATTTTGCCCTCAAAGCCATGCGAAGCTCGCCGGTTAAGATATCGTTTGACATGGGCGACCTGAATCTAACATCAGGGGCCGTCTCTTCGCTGGTAAGCATCGAAGGGAATTTGCCGGAAGAAGTACAGGCTATGCAGTGGCTTGTGCCCCTGGAGGATCTGAAGATATTGCAGGATTTGATCCCGCCTGATACATATTACTGGGAGAACCGGGCCCTTGTACTGGAGTGGCAGTGCGATCTGGTTGTTGACAGCACGATTGATGAAAAGAACCCCCTGGAGACGCTCGACCAGGAAGAAGAGTATCGCGATCAGCTCCTGGTCACCAATCGAGAGTATCGTGAACTGCAGATGGCATTGGATGACTGCAAAGCCCACATACCGCAGGTTCTCTTCTCCATCTATCCCGACCGATTGAATTTCGCATTCAATTGTTCAGAGCAGGATGAAATTGTGGGGACGATGATCCAACTGAGGGGGCAGAAAGAAGCACGATAATTTTATAAAATTTTTAAGTTAAGATGAATGCATAACAATTGATTCTCTCGCGCCCGCCCTGAGGCTGTGCAGACCGCGCGGCAGCCCACGAAAGCGGCACTCCCCTGCGTTGCCGTTGGCCAGTCGCTCCTCTCACCGCCATAGCGCGAGGCCCGCGTGGCACGCCCGTGAGCACAACCTGCTAAGCTCTGAAATCTAAATCGCATATTTCATATCCTTTGAAGCTCGAATAAGATATTGATATGTTCGCGGAATACATTCAGGCGGCTCTGGAGAAGGCACAATACAAAGTCATCGATAATGGCAACGAGCCATATTTTGTGGATGTTCCAGAATTAGATGGTGTTTGGGCGACAGGCTGCACTGTTGAGGAGGCACGCAGGAATTTCATCGAAGCTCTTGAGGATTGGATCGCAGCACATCTGCTGTGGAATCTGGCACTTCCTCCAATTAGCGGTCAAACCATAAGCGTCTCAAAGGAGCCGATACCTGTTGCCTAAGCTGTTTCCTGTATCGCGATCCGAGTTGATCCACCGACTGAAAGAGCTTGGATTTGAGGGCCCGTTTCCTGGCAAGAAGCATCAACACATGAAAAGAGGGATTACATTGGCCATCATCCCAAATCCACATGGTGAGAAGATAAGCGT
>JBATEC010000236.1:0-9050 GCA_049663825.1 Methanothrix sp.
GGCGGCGGGCAGTTGGCTGTGAAAAACGGGGACAAGATCACAGTAGAAGAGGATTGGCGGATCGAGGCGGGTGAGGTGGATATTACGGTGGAGAGCTAAGAGGATTTCGAAATCCTCCTACTTACTATCTCCATTTTGTCAATTTTCCTTTACACCGGCTGGCTGGGTCCGGCCCAGTTCCGGCAGCCAGGCTGAGCAGAAATTCAAATTCCTAATTGGGGGATGTGCGCCAGATAGCTTCGCCTGACATCTTCAGGGTCGATGTGTATGTATGGCCCCATGGCCCCGCGCGGTGCATCGCCCCGGAGCCAGGCTATATATCTCTCCTCCATGCCGGCACGGTATAGATGGGTCGAGAACCAGTGCCTACAGCAATGCGGTGTGAATCGGTGCTCCAGGAGCTTGGAGTTGGGGTCGTGCAAGCCCACGCGGGCAGCGTGCTTCTCGACTTCCACCTGGACCTCACGTGGCGAGAGACGCGGGCTCGTTTTGCTCGGGAAGAGTGCCGGGCCTCCGTGCGTATTTCTGTTTTTCCTGGCCGTTAACCAGTGCTGTAAGGCCCTTTCCGTCTCCTGGTCGAAGAAAAGAAGCCTATTGCTACGCTTTGTCGTGGGCTTTAGGCGGATCTGCATTTTTATCATATCTATATCGCCTACGTCCAGCGCTAGAAGTTCGTTGCACCTCATGCCGGTTTTCAGGAAGAGCATGAGGATTGCCTTATTACGACTGTCGAGGATGGAGTTTACGAGCTTGGACCCATCCTCAATGCTGATAAGCTGTCTTACATCCTGCGCCACCTGCTCTTTGTAAATCTTTATGTAGCGCTTCCTGAAGGGCTGCACCGGGTTGGCCTGGATTAAGCCTTCTTCGGTCAGGAACTCATAAAAGTTGGAGAGGGCTGAGAAGATCTTTCCTATGCTTGTCTGCTTTAAATTCCTCTGCTGCAGCACAGTCAAGTAGGCTTTCAGATCGGATCTATCAATTTCTAGCGGGCTTTTCTCCAGGGTAGAAAGGAACTCACGGGAGTAGCCGACCTGGCCCGCATAATATTTCATCCCTCGGAGCCGGCAATCATCCGCAAAGGCGGCCAGGAGAGCTCCAGGAGATATATCATGCTTCAATCCACCCACCGCCAGCCCGCTGGAGTCTCCTTAACCAGGTTGAACATGCGGAGTTCTTCAAGCTGATTCTTTACCATCTTTACAGCATCACTATCACCAGGATCTATGCCCAGATTGGTTAATATACGGTAGCTGTCGATAGTCTTACCATGGCGAAGCAGCTCAACCAGGCGAGTATCATATTCTGCAGCTTCCTGAGAGTCTGTCATAAGATAGGCTTTATTCCTGGCCTTGAAGAGCTCCGTCTCGTAATGTTCCAGAAGGAGAGCTTTTTCTTGATTGTCTTTTTTCAGCATCCTATTCTCCTTCCTGACTTCTTCCAGATCTTTTGATATAGTGCAGGAGGAAGGCGACCTTAAAGCGTTCCGACTCTTGGAGACCATCTCTAAAATATATTGACTAAGAGAATACCCCGCAGATTTGGCATCTTTGGCCCATTCTTGCAGCTCTTCCGGACTGGGGAAATAGACTGTGGCAATTCTATCTGCATATCTAGAACGAGGCATAGACTCAGAAGAGTATGCTTAGTATATAAACTGTACCATTAACATTAATGTATTCTCAATGGAATGAACTGGATGGCTTTGATCTAGATTACGAGGGTTCCGGAAGCCTGGATGTCTTTAAGGACAAGCTGAAAGGCAAGAGAATTGTTCAAATTTATATCACAATCTATAATAAAGAGAAGGATGGACGCGAAACGACGACCTTTGTCGATTACATTAAGATCGGCGACGAGATAATCAGTTTCGAGCCCCTGGAAAAGGAGGATGTAAAAGACGGCCCATCTTCAGCGACCCCGGGTGGCTTGATGACTTACACCATAACCTATGGAAATAATCAGCTAGAGCCTGTCGATCTGATCGTCAGAGAGGATTACGATCCGCAAACGGTCTTCATCGTGTCTTATCCGCCACCGGATCCCGGCACCTTCAACACCTGGACTTTCTCCAATCTTCCGCCGGGCGCTCACGGCCAGATAGTTATCAAGATGAGGACACGTAAGCCCGCCGCCAGGGCCAGCATCGATGGCCGTGTTTCCGGCAAGGGCCTGGCCAGCACGGAGGGCATGCTGTCTACAGAATTTGAAGGCTACCTGGTCATAAACAATGTGCATATCCTGGCTGGAGAGTTCAACTTCTCGGCATCAGCCACTACCAGAATCAGGCCTATAATCGGATCGACTCTTGCTTTCGGAGAGCATGGATCAGGCGACTATCAGGCAGAGGAGAAGCTGACATACAATTCCGTCAGCATCAATGCAGAGCGCAACATCCTTGCCGGATTCTCTCCGGTCTTTGTCAACCTCTCCAGAAATAGCATTCCCCTGCGAGGAGACTGGTCAGCAAAGCTGCGGGCCGAGAACGACAACAGAGACATTCGCTGGAGCGATAGATACTACGGGGCAAAAAGCCTCAACCTCAGCTATCGGACACAGCTCGGCAAGACCCTCTCCTATCTGGAGACAGACTCTCGCGTCCTGGGCCTGGCTGATCGCACAGCCTACTGGCCGGGCGGCTTCACCGATACACATCTGGCCGGAAACTTCAGCCTTATCGGCAAGGCCAGATGGAAGTGGGCCAGCAGGACCAAAAGCCCGGTGAAGGAGTGGCTGGAGTGCAGCTGCCCGATGGAGGAGGATGGTCGGCCATCATCGTAACACATCCACAATGACCACATTGCTCTGCTGATTGTTCACCACAAAGTAGAGCATGTGCCTTCCCGTCTGCCCGGCGATAAAGTCCATGCTGCTGTACCCCGTATTGAACTGAGCGGCCTTGTAATCGGTGCTGACTGTATTGGTCTGAACCAACTTGAAAAAGCTCCCCATCCCGCCCAAGGGTACATTGGCCACCAGCTGAAGCGATGAACCGAGCGGGATGGCCGCATACTGGGTCCAGTTGGTCTGGCCGGATATCCAGAGATCATTGCTCTGGGTAATCCGCGAAGTAGCATATGTGGCGTATGACAGCCACTGGCCGTTTCTGTAGTACACCCCTGCGGGCGTCCGTCCAGTAATATCATACGGGACTGGGCTGCTCACCGTCTCGCTCATTACGAGCATTGAGGGCGTTACGGCAGTCATGTAGTACTCTTTGTAGGGAGCAAAGGTGCTGCCGGGAACGGGCAGGTCCAGCCACTGCACCATGCCGGATATCCCCGGGTCCATCATCATGGAGCGATCGGAACTGCGCACGTATCCACCCCCGAGATAGTCTTCTCCACATGCAATGCCAATCAAGAGACAGGTGGCGAGCGCTGTCAGGTATAGCAAAATTCGGCTAGATTTCATTTTTACCACTTCATTTGCAAGCTATGTTATTCATTAATTATTTTTTCTGTATAATCTGCTGCGATTCTCTCACGGAGCGGGGAGGGCAGGAGGGGGCCCTCCCCGAGGAGGTCTTAATGGCGAGCCCAACACTCTTATCTCGCCAGTGTATTCATTGCATTCATAATTTATAGCCCTATTTTTCATGTACGGGTCATATTAGGATCATCTAGAAAAGCATTAATCGTAACCGCAAGCCTATTATTCTCAAAGCCGGGCATGCTATTATGGCCATGAATGTGCAACGTTTCATAGAGGACGCCATCGAGGAAATCAGGCGCGATGTTAAGGGACGCGCCATCATAGGTTTATCGGGAGGCGTGGACAGCTCGGTATGCGCCATGCTGGCCCATCGCGCCATCGGAGACCGGCTGGTTCCGGTTTATGTGGACTCGGGGCTCATGAGGCAGTATGAGTCGGACCGAATCGAGCAACTATTCCAGGACATTGGCCTGGTGCGCGTGAATGCCCACGACAGGTTCCTCAATGCCTTGAAAGGAGTCACAGACCCGGAAGAGAAAAGGATGATCGTGGGTGAGACCTTCATCCGTGTCTTTGAGGAGGAGTCACGCAAGATAGGCGGCGACTGCCTCATGCAGGGCACCATCTACCCGGACAGAATCGAGTCAGAAGGAGGCATCAAGGCCCACCATAATGTTGGGGGCTTGCCCAGTTGCATGGAGTTTAAGACCATAGTCGAGCCCCTGCGCGACCTTTACAAGGATGAGGTTCGCCTGGTAGCCCGCGCCCTGAACCTTCCTCTGGAGATCAGCGAGAGGATGCCCTATCCAGGTCCCGGTTTGGCCGTGCGCATTGTGGGCGAGGTCACATCCGAGAAGCTGGATGTTATCCGCAAAGCCAATGCTATTGTGGAGGAAGAGGTCGCGAAATTCAGCCCCTGGCAGGCCTTTGCTGCATTGCTCGGCAAAGCCACGGGTGTGAAAGGCGACGTCCGGGTCTACGGCTGGGTGGTGGCCGTTCGTTCCGTCTCCTCCCGAGATGCCATGACGGCGGAAGCGATGGAGCTTCCATGGGAGACACTAAAGCGCATCTCCAGCCGCATCACTGGCGAGATTCCAACCGTGGCCAGGGTTGTCTACGATCTGACTCCCAAGCCGCCAGGAACGATCGAGTTCGAGTGAATGTCTATTGATGTCTTTGTGCGCTCTGTGATCGCTTTGTGATCTATCAGCCACAAAACTATTTTTGCTGGTAACTTCTTTCGGACAAGACTGCTCAAGGTGGCCGGAAAGCTCAAGTCGGTGCTGGAGGTGGAGGCACCCGAGGAGCTGGTGCGGCATGACCTGGAATGAGCTGCGGGAGATTGCCGCCCGAGAGTTCAAGGCGGGGGGCCGGGGGTGGACGGCGATCTCCTATCCGGCTGGGCATGGCGGTTGTTCTTCTAAATATATCAGAGAGCATCAGTTGCGTTTATTTCCTGCAAACGAATCGTTTTCAATCTGTAAACAAAATGTTTATAGCATGTAAACATAATGTTACGCATGCTGACGGAGTTGTTTAAGACTGAGGAGCGAGTCCGGGTCCTGCGCTACGTGATGTTTCGCAGTGCCTTTAGCGTGGCCGAGGTCTCAAGGGCCACAAGAGTTACCAAAGGACTTGTCTCTCGCTATCTGCGCCTCCTGGTGGAGCATGGTTTGCTGCAAAAGGAGGATCGAGAGTATTCTCCTCATGATGGTGCTCATTCTCGGGCCATCAAACTCCTGCTCAACCTGGAGAGAATAGACCTGGCGGCTCTTTCCCTGGGCTCTGCCAGGGGCCTGGGCCTTTACGGGAGCTGGGCAAGGGGCACGAATCGCCAGGAAAGCGACCTGGATGTCTGGATAAAAGCAGATAGCCTGCCTCCGGAAAGCGTATTGGCAAGGCTTCATAAGGATTTGAGCCAGCAGGCTGACTGCGAAGTCAATCTGCTGGTTCTGACGCCTGAAAAGCTGGAGAGGCTCAAGAGAGAGGATAAGCCCTTCTACAACACTCTGGTTATGGATTCAGTAACATTGAACGGTGAGTCTCTTGAAGAATATCGATGATTGCTTTGAGCGCGGCCTGCTGCGCAAGGTGGAGCCCTCCCGGACCAAGAGCGATCAATCTTTACTCCAGGCCGGAGAATGGCTCTCCGAAGCTGAAAAGAATCTGGAGGCAGAAGCTTTGCGGTCCGCTATCTCTTCTGCGTACCTGGCCGTCTTTCATTCCGCCCGTGCCGTTCTCTTCCGAGATGGGGTACGGGAGAAGAGCCACTACTGCATTGGCCTTTACTTGCAGAGGTATGTAGAAGATGGCACCCTTGAGGAGGATTGGCCCATGCTCTTCGACCGGATCAGAAGCGTGCGCCATGCCGATCAGTACTCCTTCATGGCATTGCCTACTGTGGAAGAGGTGCAGGCGGGGATTGATCTGGCGGAGAGATTTATAGAGAGGATGGAGAGGCTGCTGAGGGAGACGAGAGGCGGAACAGAATAGGCTACTGATCAGCAGAACTTAGAGCCCCTCTTTTATCAAGCAACCATGATGGGCTCAGAGCAGTTCTATGACATTATACAAATTCTTAAGTAGAATGCCATAGAACCGTCTCTCATGCACCGCACCCACTCCAGCGACCGCCGCCAGGCCCTGAAGAAGGCTGCCCATGCACCCGCGGCCCGCCCCTGGGGCAAGGGCTGCAAAGAGAAACGGATGCGGGGCAGATTCGTGTTATGCCCTTCCTCGCCTATCAAAAAGGAAATAGCTAAACCTTTCCCTTCCTTAGCGACGTTTATCAGGTTCCTGATGTATGGAACGCCATTGGAATCAGTCTCGCTCAACTTGTTCTTGCCTATCCAATTGGGTTTGAATGGATGTGCAATGTTAGTTCCATTGAAGTCATAGGCATAAATGTAGAGATCTCTACGGACAAATGAGCCGGTCTTATTGCTGAACTCATCGAGTGCTTTAGCTTCTGCAGGTGGGGATTCCAGCGCCGGCGCGTAGAGCAGAATGGTGGCCTCCCTTGAGTTCAGGTTTTTTCCTTCCACACACCAGATTTTTCATTTTTCTCGTAAGATTTTTTTGCACGCTGGCAGGCAGATCCGTCTCATTCTTGTAAGGCAATATAAGACCTCTTTTGACATTTCGCATAAGATCTTTGTTTTCATAGTTAATCAATTTTTGCGAGGAGATTGCTTGCGTCATCGGTTAATATAGACATGCATAGAATTAGAACTTGGATATTTTTTACGGCCAGTTTTGCGATAATACCCAAAACAATTTGCAACGGATTTTAATCAATTTTTAATTTTGGTACAATTGCAGATTGTAAATAAAAACTAATATAATTTTTTAAAGAATTCTTAACCGATGACATATGGATTGGATACAGGACCCATAATCATTCTCATTATAAAATAAAGTTTCGATACACAACCTTTAATATCATTGGAACACATTCTAAAATTATAGAAATTAGGCACGCTCTGCGCTGTTATCTGCATTGCCTTTCGATAAAGATAACCGCATGAATTATTCGGAAGAGCAATTTACCATATTAGGCTTGCTGCTCTTCAGACGAGTCATGGTTAAATCAAATAGACAAGTAAAGGAGATAGAATGACCCCAATTAATGCATGGGCCGCATTAGGCCCTAAAGAGAAGCTTGTTCCACACAAATTTGATCCAGGTCTGCTAAAAGCGGATGAGATCGAAGTCAAAGTCGAGCACTGCGGGCTCTGTCATTCGGACGTATCCGTTATCAACAACGATTGGGGACTATCTCAATATCCTCTGGTCCCAGGTCACGAAGTAGTTGGAAGGATTGTGGCTCTTGGGAACGCTGCAAAGAGATTTGAGATCGGAGAACGGGTTGGAATAGGCTGGAACTCCGAGAGCGACATGCACTGCCGGCAATGCCTTTCCGGAAATCATCACCTCTGCCCCAAGGTCGTTCCAACCATAATCGGGCACAGAGGCGGGTTTGCCGATCGTATCCGCGCTCAGTGGGAATGGGTGCTGCCGCTGCCGGAGACGCTAGACCCAAGTGCTGCCGGACCGCTGATGTGCGGCGGAATTACAGTCTTTGCTCCATTGGTTTTGAATAATATCGCTCCAACGGATCAAGTCGGCGTCGTGGGCATCGGTGGCCTCGGCCATATGGCGATTAAGTTTGCCAAGGCATGGGGCTGTGAAGTTACTGCCTTTACGCACAGCGCGTCAAAGCTGGAGGAAGCCAGGAAGCTTGGTGCAGACCATGTAGTTTCAAGTGTTGATGGCAATGCAATTCGCGCTTTGGCAGGAAAGCTTGATATGCTGCTGGTTACGGTAAATGTGCCGCTCGACTGGCAGGCATTCATCGGCACGCTAGCGCCCAACGGACGCTTGCACATCGTGGGCGCAGTGTTAGAACCGATTCCAATAGCAGCATTCGATCTTATAATGGCTCAGCGCATCGTGACGGGCTCGCCTACCGGCTCACCGGTTATGATGGCCAAGATGCTCGAATTTGCGACACGGCATAAAATCCTACCGACTGTTGAGCATTTCCCGATGTCCAAGATAAATGATGCTATTGCTCACCTCGTTGCCGGAAGGGCGCGATACCGTGTTGTTCTAGATGCCGATTTCAAATAGGTATCAATAGGCGATCGGGTGCATCTACACTGCTCAAGGGCTCGAAAGATAAATTCGCAGATTTAATTAAAAATTCATATCGGGTATTGCTGACAATGGGCCTGAAGGGCAGCTACGTGTATTTCATTGACAAGGATACAGAACGTTTCGTGAAAAGCAGTATGGAGAATTAGGTGCAAGATTGCGTTATCTGACAAGGGAGAAAGCTGCATTCTTGGGCTACGACTCCTCTCCCGACAAGTCCCATGATCTCTGCCGGAGATGTTTCGCGCCTTGCGGATCGCGACACCATGAGCGCTGGCTTCAAGAGGATCGAGCCGGGGATGGATATCGGGGTGGATCTGGGCGAGGAATGGAGGATGGCGGAGAGGCTAGGAGGGGAAAGGGGAGCCGTAATCTGGATAATGAGTGATATTCCTCGTTCTATTATTTTAACTATAGTTAATTCGTTCCTCAGATGCGGATCCTAATTTGGATTTCGCCAGAGTTTAAATATGCCATTGCATCCGAGTGGCTGGCGAATAGACCCCTCCTAAAAGGAGCATTTAAGCACAAGATTTATACTAAATAGACCCTTTCAAGGGGCGATTGCAAGGCCCATCCCGATGAAAAGGGAACTGAAATTTTAAACGCCCAGCAACTTTACTACTGCCCGTGTCACATATTGCAAGGCCCATCCCGATGAAAAGGGAACTGAAATCAAGGCACAACGGGGCCGACTGGGTCTACAGGGCCCACGGATTGCAAGGCCCATCCCGATGAAAAGGGAACTGAAATGCCGCCCATATCTCTTGTACAAGAATATGCACGCCCCACATTGCAAGGCCCATCCCGATGAAAAGGGAACTGAAATTCCCCCGGTACTCCGCCGCCATTGCAATGGTGTCCAGGATTGCAAGGCCCATCCCGATGAAAAGGGAACTGAAATACTGGCGCGACGGGCGCAGGCGTCACGGGCGCCACGGGAATTGCAAGGCCCATCC